>JBDNHX010000527.1:0-18210 GCA_041688565.1 Planctomycetaceae bacterium | reverse complement strand
GATTCTGGAACTGGAACTTCAGGAAGGCAAAAATCGTGAAATTCGCCGACTGATGGCACGAGTCGGGCACAAAGTCCTCAATCTGGAGCGTGTGGCGTTTGGCCCGCTGCAGCTGGGCAACCTGGCGCCCGGCCGTCACCGTGAATTGCAGCCGTTCGAAATTCATGAACTGCGACATTTTGCAGAGCATGGTGAAAAACCGGCGGCCCGTAGCTCAAAGCCAAACGAAAAATTTGGATACCGTTCCGGACAGACTCGCGGCAAACGCCGCGGAGCGACGCCCGGGAACGACCGTCGCGCAAACCGAGAACCGGCTCCACAAGGTGAGCGAACTCCGGCCGTTGATCGACGACCGAGTGTTGATCGAGTGGGAACGGGAGATGATCGAGCTCCAGGTTCCGAGCGAAATCCGGGGCATGAGCGAACACCAGCGCGTGAGGCCGTTGTGGTTCGCAGGCCGCCTGTGAGCCGCGAACGAACTTCGGATCAGGAGCGTCGCCCGAGCGGACTTGGTCGGGAACGATTGCCAAGCGGCGGTCGTGCGCTCAGCCGCGAGCGAGCTCCTGAACGCCCAGCAGCACCAAAACGCGAGGCATTCCGAGGCAACGAACGTGGTGAAGAGCGAGCTCCTCAGCGCGAACGCGGGCCAGCTCGTGACCGGGCACCGCAGCGTGATCGCGAAGCTGGCCGCGAAGATTTCGCCAGCCGCGAACGATCGCCACGGCCTGATGCGGGCGAAGAATCTCCCCGGGCTTCCGTGCGACGTCCCGCAGCTCCGCGACCTTCAGAACCGCGAAACTTCGAACCTCGAGCCGCCGGCAAAAAGCCGTCTTCCGGAAAACCGGCCGCGGGACGCTCTGGAGCAGCTCGGTCTGGTGCAGGCAAGTCGGGCGGAGCGAAGTCCGGTGCAAAGAAGTCGGGCGCCAAAAAGTCGTTTCGCCCGGCCACTGCCAAGCCGGCATCGGCGGCAATCAATAAGGGCCGAGACCGCCGAAAGAGCCGATAGAGGTCCTCCGCATCTCACCAGCGTGATCCGCTGAACCGGATGCCCGTGGTGGGCTGGCGTTTGCATTGGCTCGCCTGTCTCACCCATCAAACGAACAAAACCAGGAGGGACCCTCCTGGTTTTGATGCTTTAGAGTCGCCTTTAGCTCCGCGAAAGCAGCGTATTCGCCACTTTCGCAGAGCGAAAGGCGACACTTTTTTTCCGCTCGGCGCTTAGTTGATCACGAATTCCAGTGGGCCGGGGCCGGTGACTTCAAATTGCCGCTCCATCGAGCCCAACTGAAAAGTAGCCGGAACCTTCGACAAACTCTTCTCGCCAGTTTTTGACGACGCTTTGGAGACATACCAAGTGTACTTGCCTGGCGTCACCTGAGCTTCAAATTTTCCGTCCTTGACCTGCACGACGGCCGGAAGTCCATCGCCCGTCGGCTGAAAGTTAATGGCAATATCCGTGGCCGGCTTGCCCGCCATCTGCACATTGCCTGTGACGCTGACCGGCTCGGAAAACGGAGTCGCTGTCACGCCTCCACACCCCACGGCCGCAGAGAGAAGAATCAACAACAAACCTGATCTCAACTCAAACATATTCCTGTTCCAATATTGAAGTAAACTTTGCAGCCGGGCAAGTTAAGCTCACGAATGCAGTTTCAGTACAAGCACGAAATGAAGACACCAACGAAAAAACCGGCGTAAGGAACTGAGGTTCCTCGACACCGGCCGAATAGGCAAGGTCGCCCGAATTCTTTAGTAGTCGCCCAGAACGTTGCCGTCCTGAGAAGCGGCCAGATTCTTCAGCAAAAACCAGTCGATGTTTTCGCTCAGGAAGCGAACGGAACCGTCGGCCAGAACGGCTTGAGCTCCGCCGATGTGCCAGCTGAACGGCTCATCGTTAGGACCGCAGTTGTTCTGGGTCCAACGGCATTCCGGTGGGCCGCCCATTGGAGTGCGGTACCTGTTGATGCCCATGAGCCGTGAGGCTGGAGCAATCGCATTGCTTGGCCCAGAAAGCCCGTTGGTGCTGGAATCCGGGTCAGCCCAGGCGTACATGCGTCGTCCGCCTGTCGTTCCACCCGTCCACGCGACAGTGTCTGCGGGGATCACGGCTGGACGAGTCGACAGAGAAGCAAACATACCGGCGTTTGGGTGAGCGCGTCCGGTGTCTTCGATACACAGAATCGTGTTGGAAGTTCCGTCAGTGATGCTTCCAAAGCCCCATCTCTTTTCGCAAGACAGCGCGCCCTGGCGGGTCATTTGGGTCCGGCGGGCAGTCACTGTTGGGCGAGTTCCTGGAAGATCGGTGGCTCCAGTACCGCCCTCTTCAACGTCGGTGACAGAGATGAACATGTAATCCCACACGCCATAGCCGTCTGGTGAGCGTGTGCCGGCAGCGACAGGTGTGCTTGGACAGACGAAGGAAGGGATCTGAGTCTTCGCGCCCAGGACTGTGTTCGGAAACGCGGGGTCATGATAAACCGATCCGATGGCATCCGGATGAACGGTGGTCATGTCGTAGACGGCAGTTGCCACCATCTGAGCACGTGTCAGCTGACTGTCCATCAACGCATAGGCGTTGGCTTGCTCGACATACGGAAGCAGCAGAGTCGGTGTGGACTGAGTCATGTAAACAGTGGACGCACCGCCGGTGCTGTCACACTGACCTGGATGAGGCAATTTGCTGTATGTGCTTTCAAAGTTATGAACAGCCAGACCCAGCTGCTTCAAATTATTCTTGCACTGCGTACGGCGAGCTGCCTCGCGAGCCTGCTGCACGGCAGGCAGCAACAGAGCGATCAGAATCGCGATGATGGCAATGACCACCAGCAATTCGATCAGGGTAAATCCACGCCTTGCCGGCGTGGAAGCAACTGGGTTGCGAAAGTTTCTCTTCATGTGTGGACAATCCTTCTTTATTCAATCAAGACAACAGACAGCGAACGGTTTGCAGAACTTGTGGGGCAGTTAACGTTAACTGCCATGATTAACCGGTCGGCGATTCTTTCACCAAAATGGCGAGGTCGCCGAGAGCCTCAAACTGCTTCACTCGTGTTTAAATCAGTCTCCCCACGAACATTAAGATTTTGTTAATTCATTGTGAAGAATGTGAAGAATGTGAAGAATGTGAAGAATGTGAAGAATGTGAAGAATGTGAAGAATCGCATCGACGGAAACGTTCAGGGCAGGTCTCAGAGACCGCCCTCACTGGCTTTGAGGCCTGACCCCCAACGACCACTCTTTTCCTCTCAAAATTCTGTGCTGTGTGGGCGTGCCTTGCCGCGACTGGACTTTTGATCAGTAATTCTCGGGGTGCCGCATTTCTTTTCCTGTGCCGGTCAAAAGTGTGGGAGATTGCGTTCGCCCGGTGGTTCGAACCTGAAAGCGGGACGCGTTGCGAGCTCCAGGGTGAGATTCGGCTACGCGAAACGTCGAATAATGCGTACGATTTCAAATCTATACGTCCCCGCACGGCCGCATCGACGGGTTTTCTGCCCGAGCTGCCTTCCTGGTCGGATCTCAACATGAAATTTGCCGCCACATTATTCCACAGCTTCAAATCGGGCTTCATCCCGTCAACGGCTCGCCTGTCGCGCTGGCGAGCCATGGCCAAACAGGTTGTCAAACGCAGTGACGCACTGAAAGATGTAAGCGACCACGAACTGCTCACAGCCGGTCGCAAGGTCCGCTGGGATGCGCGCGCGGGAACCTCGATGGAAGATCTTCTGATCGAATCGTTTGCGCTTGTCCGCGAGTCCGCTGGCCGAAGTCTTGGAATGCGTCATTTTCCGGTCCAGATCGTGGGCGCCATCGCCATGTTCGAAGGCCATATCGCGGAGATGCAGACCGGCGAAGGCAAGACGCTGACAGCCACGATGACTTCCTTTCTGCGAGCCCTTTCTGGCCAGGGCTGTCACGTCGTGACGGTGAATGATTATTTGGCCAAGCGTGACGCCGAACAAATGGGGCCGGTTCATGAACGGCTCGGCCTGACCGTCGGTACGATCCTCGAAAGTATGGAACCTGATGAACGTCGAAAAAATTACGCGGCCGACATCACTTACGGCACCAGCAAGGAAATGGGCTTCGACTTTCTGCGTGACCGACTTCGCAAAGGGGCCACTCAGGAAGATGGCGGTGGGCAGCAGCTGCGCCGTTTTATTCGGACTCTGCAGGGCGCTGAGGAACCGGTTCAACGAGGCCATTATTTTGCTTTGGTCGACGAAGCGGACAGCATCCTGATCGACGAAGCACGTACGCCGCTTATCATCGGACTGACTCAGCCAAACGACCCGGCGACTGTGAATCTGTTTCGCTGGAGCAATCGAGCCACATTCCAGCTGGTACCGCGGACAGATTACATGTACGAACCCGAACGGCGGTCGGCCTGGCTGACGGATGTCGGGTGTCGTAAAGTGGTCCTGATGTCCAAGCCCTCCTTGCTGAGTTCCATGGACACGGAGCGAATCTACAGCCAGGTCGAAAAGGCTCTGACGGCCAAACATGCTTTCGAATGTGACCGGGATTATGTCATCGTTGAAAATAAGATTGTGATCGTTGACGAAGGCACAGGCAGAGTCATGGATGGTCGCAAATGGCAGGACGGTCTGCATCAGGCGATTGAAGCGAAGGAACTGGTTCCGATCACTGCCGCCACGGGTGAGGCGGCTCGCATCACCGTGCAGAGCTTCTTCCGTCAGTACACACATCTGGCCGGGATGACCGGGACCGGCGTGCCGGCGCGGGCCGAACTCAAGAAGACTTATCGCCTGAAGGTGACAAAGATCCCGACGAATAAAAAATGCATTCGTAACGGGAAGCCGTACCGTATTTTCAAGACTCAGGATGCCAAGCGGGATGCCATTGTTGCTGAGATTCAGAAGCTGACAAAAGCCGGACGATCGATCCTGGTGGGGACTCCTTCCGTTGACGCTTCCGAGGCGCTGGGTTTGTTGCTGAAGGATAAGAAGGTCGCCCATCAGATTCTGAACGCTCGCTACCACGAACAGGAAGCGGAGATTATTTCCGGCGCCGGTGAGCCAGGGAAAGTCACGATCGCGACGAACATGGCCGGCCGCGGCACGGACATCATCCTCGATGACGATGTAAAAAAGGCGGGCGGACTGCATGTGATTGCGACGGAAATTCACAGCTCAAAGCGTATCGACCGGCAGCTCGTTGGACGATCGGCTCGCCAGGGCGACCCAGGCGGTTATCAGTTCTTTCTTTCGCTGGAAGACGAACTGCTCCGCTGCCGCGAACCGAAAGAAATTCAACGCAAGCAACGCATGGCGATGGCCAACCGAGATGGCGAATTGAGCCGCACATGGCTGCGGTATTTTCTCCGCGTCCAGCGATTCCTCGAGAAGACTCATCGTAAGCAGCGCAAGCATCTGTTGAAGCAGGAACGTCATCGCCTGGAACAGTACGAGAACATGGGGCTCGATCCGTATCTGGAACTGACCGAGTCCTAACAGGGCCACGCTCTGCCCGTCGCGCCCAATGGCGTTCAGGATTGTTAGCGTAAGAACCAGCGCATAATCCCCTCATCCGGCCTATCGGCCGCCTTCTCCCCCTCCTGGCAGAGTGTTGATTTAGTAACAACCGGGCCGCCAAGCGCTAGCCGCGGGTGCTTTCCTTGTGTTTTTAAGATATACACCCTCAGCTAGCGCTTTGCGGCTCACGAAAGCAACACGCTCCCACGGAGAGAAGGGACTTCGACGTGCGTTCAACAACCAATTTGGGACAGAAGGGCATCGCAACGCGCGTAGAAAAAGCCGCCGAACATTTGCTCGGTGGCTTTTGGGATTCACCGCAAAATCACAACTCGGCCTTCCAGCCGATCTACGGGTGCCCACGAGAGCCTCCTCCGGAAAACCGAAGGAGGCCTTAAAAGGCGTCAAAGCACTATGCAGAGAAGCTGCTGCCGCAGCCGCAGGACTTCACGGCGTTTGGATTCTTAAAAGTAAAACCACGCTTTTCCAGGCCGCTGTAAAAGTCGATTTCTGTTCCGTCGAGAAACAGGTCGCTCTTCTTGTCGACAACAACGCCCACGCCGTGAAATTCTAACATTACGTCGTTGGCTTCATCGAAGCTGTTCGTAAAATCGAACGAATACTGGAAACCACTACATCCGCCACCGACCACTCCAACGCGAACATACTTCAGATCCGGACGGCTTTGTTCCGTGATCACTCGCTGGATTTCGCTAGCTGCCGCTTGTGTCAGAGTCACCGACATTGTTCACATCTCCCGAAAAACACCCACAAACCTATTTGAAGCACCTGAACCAGCGCTGCCGGGCCTTATCGCCCTCCGCGTGGGTGCATCACAGTCGAATTACACAAATTTAGACTTGTCGCCGCGGATCTTACAGGCGAAAACGTTTGAATTCGCCAGAATCTCTCAGTCTCCTGAACTTAAGTGAACGTCCTGTCGCCCCTTCGCTCACACAAACATGGCCTTTTAGAGGAAAAAACGATGAAGTTGCCGACATTCGTCCGCAGTCTCCGGGCAATCCTTTCCCTGTCTCTCCCCCTGTTTATCCTCGCCGGATGCGGCATCGGACCTCGCACCGGCGTGCCGATCGCCGGCTGCCCGGATGGCCCGGCGGAGCTCGTGACGCTGTCAGAATCCGGAGAGATTGAACATGTGGAGGGCCAGTTTCTGGAGTTGGTCAACCGGCAGGATCAAAAACTGGTGATCGTCGATTTCTGGGCGACCTGGTGCGGCCCCTGTCGACGATTGTCGCCGAGTCTCGACAAGATTAAAAAGACGTGGGGCGACAAAGTGGAAGTAGTCAAAGTGGACGTCGATCAGGCACCGCAGATTTCCAGATACATGGGCGCCAGTGGAATTCCGGATGTCCGTATTTTTCGCAAGGGGACTCAGGTGGCCGACTTCGTAGGAGTGATGCCATACGCAGATATTGAGTCCCTTCTGAAGTCTCTTGAATGAGTCGCCGGGGCACGATGGCTCCGCGCCGCAGGTCGGCTCTTTCACGTCGCCTGCGATGGGGCTTCCGACTGGCGGCGGCTGGTCTGGGATTGAGTGTCTTTCTGATTCTGGAGCTTGCCTGTTTGCTGGCCGGCTGGGGCGAGCCTGAAATCGGTGACAACCCGTTCGTCGAATTTTCCGCCGTGCGACCTCTGTTTGAACTCACGGAGGACGGCACGCAATTTCACACTTCGCCGGTGCGACGTGGCTATTTCAAGGAAGATTCGTTCGCGGCTGACAAACCGGACGGCGAATTTCGCATCTTTGTTTTCGGAGGCTCGACCGTTCAGGGCAACCCGTTTTCCCTTGAGACCAGTTTTCCCTCGTACCTGGAGATTGCCCTCGAAAAAGCGAATCCTGGTCGCTCATGGAAAGTCGTCAACTGCGGTGGCGTTTCGTATGCCAGCTATCGGTTGCTGCCAATCATGATCGAATGCGTGGCCTATGAACCCGATCTGTTTATTTTCTGTGAGGGCCACAATGAATTTCTTGAGGACGTAAGTTATTCGGCCGTCCGCACTACACATCCGCTCATCCAGCAGACTTTCGCAGCATTCAGTCAGTTTCGATTTTTCCGGGCTCTTCGACATCGCTGTGCCCTGATGACCGGGCAAACGCAAACGGCTAACGGCACCGATGGTCACTCCCGCATCAACGCGTTTCCTGAACCACTCGCGAAACCGCTGCTGCCAGAGGAGGTGGATACGCTGCTGGACCATGACGGCGGTCTGGCCGTGTACCATCGCGATGATCAGCATGCCAGAACCGTCGCAGAACACTTTCGCCAGAATCTCGAACGCTTCGTTGAGCTATGCGACTCGCATGATGTGCCGCTGGCGTTGATCCTGCCGCCGTCGAATCTCAGCGACTGCCCGCCTTTCAAATCCGAATTCTCCGCTTCAGTGTCGAAGACAGAAAAGTCGCGGTTGCATCAGTTGCTGCAGGACGCTCGCGCAGAAGCCTCGAGCAATCTTGAAAACGCCGTCCAGCTCACACGTTCAGCGCTGGAAATTGATCCGCGTTATGCTTTGGCGTGGTATGAGCTTGGTCAGCTGCAACTCACAGATCGTCGTTTTGAGGAAGCTGAACTCGCATTCGTCCGGGCGCGTGATGAAGACGTATGTCCGCTGCGAATCACATCGCCGCTGGATTCGGCAATGCGACAGGTGGCGACGCATCATCGCCTGCCGCTGATCGATGTTCAAGCCCTGCTTAAGGCGCGCTGTTCGAATGGAATCGTCGGGATGAACGTACTTGTCGATCATGTTCATCCTTCATTTCGCAGTCATGAAGACATTGCGATTGAGATTGCCGACTGGATGATCGCAGCGGGCTTTGCTTCGGCGACGCAGAACGACTGGCAACAGGCGACGCATGCGGCTTGTCAGTCACGCCTGCAGTCACTCGACAATCTTTATTTCCTGCGCGGCCAGCGAGCCTTGGAGAACCTGCGCCTGTGGGCCGCCGGCCGATCCGGCGGCCCACCTTTGCAAAAACAAAAGCAGGAGCGATAACAACAAACGGCCGGGTAAGATCAAGCGGCCCGGCAGGAGCCTCGCCCTCCCGAGGGGAAAAAAAGGAATCGGGACGATACATATTGTGGAAGCTGGGGAAGCGTTTCGGGAAATAACTCGTTAACTGGCGTTCCTGCAGTGCCCGCTTCCCGGGTGTCGATAGTTCCATGAGTTCCTGCGGGACCCGCTTGCCCAATGGCACTTGGTTTAGAAAGTAGCAGGCACTTTCCAAGTGCCGTAGCCCTTGAAAACAGGGGAATTGGCGGACGGCGCACGGAGTGTGCCTGCTACTTTGATTTTAAAACGAGTGCCCATTGCCCGCTTGCCATCTGTGCGGCAGATTTTGCCGGTTTGGCGTGGCGGAGCGGAACTCAGAAAGTGACCGTTCATGGCAGAACTTCGATTCGCCTCAGGCGATCTGAACCGCCGCCGGCGCATGCTGGCGACTGGTCATGACTCGGCAGAAGATGGTTCTCTCCAAAATGAAGACCGTTCCGGTGAAGAGATGACTTGCAGCCTGGCATTTCAGGCCTTGTCCCGCGATCAGATGATCCGTCGAGTGATCTCGCCGCGGATCTGGAAGCATGCGATTCTTGTGAGTCTGCTGCTGCTGATCCCGTCTGCCCTGCTGCTCATGCCACTCTTCACAACTCCACCGCTCGGGCCATTGTCGGCGGCAATTCAAAAGATTGAGCCTGGCGAAGTCGCTCGCATCCTACACGGGATTGCGGGCCTGGAACTGTTCGCGGCCGGTCAGCTGTGCCTGTTCATCTGCTGGGTCCGCTCGGCCAGTGCGGTCGATTTTCGAGGCCACTATCGTACATGGCGCTGGCTCGCAACGTTTCTCATCGCCACATCGGTCTTCCTTCTGACCGGGGCCGGCCCTCATGTAACTCACATGCTGGCGGAGCTCATCGCGCCGGTGCTAGGTTCCATTCAGGCCGCAAAACCCGCTCTTTTGTTTGTGCCGGCGGGTGCGTTCGCCGCTTTTATTCTGCGCTATCTGATTCCCGACATGGCCCGATGCCGCACTGCCCAAGGCACGGCCATTATTGCAATCGTTCTGATTGTGGCACGAGTCGTCATTGGAATTCGAGGCCCATTCCGCAGTGACAGTTTCAGCCTCGCCGGGCTGGATCTTTTGATCTGTGGACTAACACTGTCTGCCATCCAACTTCACTGCAGATACGTCGTTCACGTGAATCCGAATCCGCCGATCGTAATCCGCAGAAGTCCCGGACAGCAGGCCGCCGGAAAGTCGAAGGACAGTTTCAATCTCAGCGCCGTCGCTGTGGAAAACGACACTCCGACACCCATCGTGGATGAACATCCGGCAGCAGAACCCGAAACGATTGCCGTGAGCCCCAACGTTGTTTATCGGGAGGCTGATGACGAGGATTCCGAAGGAAAGACTGCAAAAGCACGGTCGTCGAACAAATCAAAATCCAGCAAGAAGCCAGCTCGAAAAGCAGGATAGAGAAAGTCCGTCAGCAACTGAGCTTCAGGCGGCTTGACGACATGATGATCAAATCCGGCTTCGGGTGTTTTTCGACGGTCAATCAGCGGCTGAGCTGATTCGACAGCTCGCGACACTCAGCAGTCACGCACGAGTAATCGGGCAGAACGCGTTTAACCGTCAGCCGACAGGCGTACGTTGATAACTCCCCGCGTACGCCTGTCGGCTGACGGTTAAACAACGAAACTATCAAAGAAAAAAGGCCATCTCCACTTTCGCAGAGACGGCCTTTTCGATTTTAAGATCTGGCCACCAGGCTCCCGGCCTGCGGTGCGGCGATCTCTTAGTACATATCCTCGTCGTGGCTGTGACCGCCACCCTTCTTGTCATCTTTCGGCCTTTCAGCGATCAAAGCATCGCTGGTCAGCATCAAAATGGAAACGCTGGCTGCGTTCTGCAGAGCTGTTCGAGTCACCTTGGTTGGGTCGATAACACCGGCCTTCACCATGTCTTCGAACTTGTCGGTTGCAGCGTTGTAACCGTAGTTACCTTCGCCGTTGGCAACCTTCTCACAGATGACGCCGCCGTCAACGCCGGCGTTGTCAGCAATCTGAGTCAGAGGAGCACGGCAGGCACGCACGATGATGTCGTAGCCGACCTTTTCATCATGATTCAGCTTGCCAGGCTTCACAGCAACAGAAGCTCGCAGAATCGCAACACCACCGCCAGGAAGAATTCCTTCTTCAACGGCAGCACGAGTCGCGTGCAGAGCGTCTTCAACGCGAGCCTTCTTCTCTTTCATTTCGCTTTCGGTAGCCGCACCGACGTTGACCTGAGCCACGCCGCCAGCCAGCTTCGCGATTCGCTCTTCCAGCTTTTCGCTGTCGTAGTCGCTGGTGCTGTTCGCCAGTTCGCGACGAATCTGTTCGATGCGAGCCTGGATGTCGGCCTTCTTGCCGCCACCTTCAACGACCGTGGTGTTGTCCTTGTCGACAACGATCTTGCGAGCTGTGCCCAGGTCGGTCAGCTCAATGCTGTCCAGCTTGATGCCCAGATCGTCAAAAATCGCCGTGCCGCCAACCATGATCGCAATGTCCTGCAGCATGGCTTTGCGGCGATCGCCGTAACCAGGTGCCTTGACAGCGGCGATCTTGAAAGTGCCACGCAGCTTGTTGATCACGAGAGTCGCGAGGGCTTCGCCTTCGACGTCTTCTGCGATGATCAGCAGCGGCTTGCCACTGTTGACGACCTTTTCCAGCACAGGAACAAGGTCCTTAATGCTGGAGATCTTCTTTTCATGAATCAGCACGTAGCAGTCTTCAAGGACCACTTCCATACTTTCAGAATCCGTCACGAAGTACGGCGACAGGTAACCCTTGTCGAACTGCAGACCTTCGACCACTTCGAAAGTGGTTTCCAGGCTCTTGCCTTCTTCAACAGTGATCACGCCGTCCTTGCCAACCTGCTCCATTGCGTCAGCCAGAATCTGACCGATTTCAGCGTCGCCGTTTGCAGCAACGGTGCCAACCTGAGCGATTGCCTTCTTGGAGCGGCAGTCCTGAGCCATGCCACGCAGGTTTTCGATGATGTCGGCCACAGCCTTCTCCATCCCACGCTTCATGTCGAGCGGGCTGACGCCGGCCACAACGGCCTTCAGGCCTTCGTTGTAGATCGCTTCAGCCATCACTGTCGCAGTCGTGGTGCCGTCACCAGCAACGTCGCTGGTCTTGCTGGCCACTTCGCGAACCATGCGAGCACCCATGTCTTCGAACTTGTTTGGCAGTTCGATTTCACGAGCCACAGTCACGCCGTCCTTGGTGACGGTTGGTGAACCAAAACTCTTTTCAATAATCACATTGCGACCGCGGGGGCCGAGAGTCACTTTTACGGCCTTCGCCAGCTTCGTGACACCACGACGCATGGCTTCCTGAGCTTCCTGATCAAAGGCAATCATCTTTGCCATGTCGAACTTCTCCGATGAGAAAAATCAAAATTGTTTGGATATCAAGCACTGGCACTGCATCATTTCCGGCTCTGAGCGTTCCGCGATCGGGGCTCATTGCCTGCGGAAATTACACAGTCGCCAGAATGTCGCTTTCACGCATCAACAGATAGGTCTTGTCGCCGACGCTGATTTCGTCGCCTGCGTAAGAGCTGAAAATGACTCGGTCACCTTCTTTAACTGTCAAAGGCACTTTTTCGCCCTTGTCGTTCACGTGACCCTCACCGACAGCGATCACTTCGCCGCGCTGTGGTTTGCCCTGCGCTGAATCCGGAAGCAAAATGCCACCAGACGTCTTTTCTTCAGCTTCAGCTCGCTTCAGCACAACGCGATCCCCCAGAGGCACAATTCGCGTGCCTGCCGCGGCAGCCTTCTTCGCCATGACTTTCTCCTGACCTGTCGATCAAACTTCAAAAGGATACAGATGACTTTCCGCCGAATGACGCCAGCCGTTACGGCATCCATCTTCTTCAGCGGCCAGATTTGCAGAGAACACAACAGTGCGCCCCGCGGAGTAGCTAATTATGTGCCACAGATTTCATTCTTGACTTAAATCGTTCTGTGTCAGCAGTTTGCGACGCGACGCCGATAGTTTCTGTCAAAACTACCCTAACGCAGCCTGCCGTTTTGACGCGAAAAACACTGGTCTGCCGCAGAATTGCAGTTACGAACGCCATTCGCCCTTTAGATGTGCCATTCTTCTGGATCCTGGCTCTAACTGTCACAACCCGAAACGTCAGCGAGGGATTCGTCTCACCCCGGCGAAACGCTACAACTCAATCCCCCGCTGACGCGTCGGGTTGTGGGAACACCTGAACTAACGAGCCGACATCACCCGTCTGCGGACGTCCAGACTTGCGTTGCAAAATCGGTACAATCGTTCTATTTTGACAATTGATGCTTGAAACCACGCGCTGCTGCAGGCTAGTGTGCTCGCTCTCCTCTTTCTTCATGCTTTTGAACAGTGCACGTCGGGTTGTCCCGAGACCTGCCGTCGCTTCCGCGATGGTCGGTCACTCCAGATACTTTGGAATTCGTGCCGTGCCATTTGATCCATTTGCCCGCGCTCATTTTCGATCTGAATCGCGTCCGGTGCTGCTGTGCAGCCAAATTCAGGTACCAACTCTGCCTGCCACTGCTAGCCTGCCTGCGGTGACTTCCGTTGCCTGGATCAAGTCTGACTTCCCGTTATCCGGGCTTGATTTGAAATCCTGGGCTTACGCACATTCCCCGTCGAATAATCCTGTTTCCGCACCGGTCACGGCGGCCAGTTTGTTTCTGACAGCCCATCACTTCCTTTTCGTTGGCAATCAATCGGCTGCGGAAAATTGCATTCAAAAGGCTCTGGGATTGCAGTCCACCCAGCCCGCAGCGGCGACAACGTCCAGTTCAGCATCCTGGCTGGTCCTCGCCGCAAACTCCCTGTTGAAGCGCGATCTGGATTCCTGCGAACTCTGGCTGCGTCAGGCCGAACGATCTCTTCATCAAAAATCGATCGTGGTAGATTCGCCCGAGTTTCAACATGTGGCCGGTGACCTGTTTGTCCTTCAGGCCTGCCTTATGGCTCAGACCAACCATCGCCAGAAGTCCGCCAGCCTTCTCCTTGAGGCGTTCTTGTGCCACGTGAAGGCGAAGTCGTTCGGCCCCGCAGCTCTCGATCTGCTGCTTCGCTCTCGCCTGATGGCTTTGGAATGCAAATGGACCGATGCATTAGCGATTCTGGAGTTGGCGGAAAACACCCTCGACGGCCTCCCGAAACCGCTCAACCCCGAAACCGTGCGTTTGCGAACAGCCATTGCCAGCGATCGTGACGCAATCCTCCGCCGACAAAACGTGGAATGTATTGCACTGTCGAATTAATTCGCGTCGGTGATAATCGAAACGCTTGGCGCGTTCCGCGACGCCCGGACGATTTCCGCGAGCGTTTTACTCGGCTTTAAGCGGTCGCAGCATAAGTTCTACCGTGGCTTCCCGCGGCGACTTGCCTTCGAACAGGACCCGGTAAACCTGAGTCGCGATTGGCATGTCAATCGCCTGCTCGCCGGCAATCTGATACACGCTGCGAGCCGTGAAGACGCCTTCCGCAACGGCGTTCATGGATTCCTGAATCGCGGTCAGGCTGCGGCCGCGGCCAAGCCCTTCACCGACGGCTCGGTTGCGGCTGTGCGAACTGTTGCAGGTCGTGACTAAATCGCCCAGTCCGGCCAGGCCGTAAAACGTACTTCTGTCAGCGCCCATGGCAGCTCCAAAACGAACCATTTCGGCCAGGCCACGAGTGATCAACGCTGCTTTGGCATTGTCGCCGAATTCCAGACCGTCGCAAATCCCGGCGGCAATGGCGATCACGTTCTTTAACGCTCCAGCCAGCTCAACGCCTGCCTGATCGGCATTCGCGTAGACTCGCAGAAATTCGGTCGACATCAGCGACTGGATCTGTTCGGCGGCGGAAAATGTTTCGCAGGCAGCGACCACACTGGCCGGCTTTCGGCGAGTAATCTCCTCCGCATGGCACGGGCCTCCAAGTACAACAACCGGACGAAGTCCGGTCAGGCTTTGAATGATCTGGCTCGGTCGCTGCAAAGTATCGTTCTCAATCCCCTTGATGGCGCTGACCAGAAGCGCTTCACGCGGAATAATCTGAGTCATCCTGTGTACGGCATCGCGCAGCCCGCGCGTTGGAATGCAAATGACGACCACATCAGAATTGCTGAGCGCCGACGATGCATCGGCCGTTACGCGAATCTCCACAGGCAGACGCACATGAGGCAGCAGGCGACTGTTTTCCCGGGTTTCATGGATGTGTCGCGCAAAGGTTTCGTTGCGAGCCCACAAGCGGACTTCCGTTCCCGGCTGTTGGGCAAGAATCCAGGCACACGCAGTGCCCATCGCACCGGCTCCCAGAACTGTCGTGATCGTCATGGAATTTGTTTCCGAAGTAGGGACCCGCACGGAAAGCGGCGGCGATAAAAATGTCAGGGCAACCCGTTTAGTTTACGGATCACCCATTCAGAAGTCAGCAGAGTTAAGAAGATCAGCAGCAGAAGCCAGTGATCCCACAACGTCCGCTCCTGTATCTTTGACGCAGTCTGCTCTTTCGGCTGGATCAGCGAAACCAGCTGTTCTGAGTCAAACGGTTCGACCATCTGCCCGCCACTCAGATCCGAAAGTTGCTTCAGAAGCTGGCGATTGCAGCTGACATCCGCAAGCTCGGCCGAAACCTGGGCCCGCACAAGAATTTCGCTCTGCACCGTTTCTTTCATCTGCAAAGTCCCGCCAGTCACCCGAAGCTGAATTCTCCACGCACCCGGCGAAAGCTTCGGCAACTGCCCTGTGTAACGCTCAGGAGCCTCCGGAGACGGTTTGAGCGCCGTGGCCAGCCGGACGGTTTTCGAATCCACCGCGCCCGCTTTCAATTCATCCTGAAGCTCCGGATCGCCCCGATCACCCGGCTTAATCGGCTCGGCGACCACTTCAATCGTCGCGCCTTGCAGCTGCGGCACCAGCTTGGGATTCCATCGTACAACTGCTTCGACGGTCTCTGCCTGGTCGACGACAACATCGGACAACGTCATGCGGACATCATCGTTTCCCGCGGCTGCTTTATTGCGAGCCGCCCAGCGAATCAGTTGCCCCCAGAACTTATAATGCCACTCGTCACCGGCTCGCAATCGCCAGCGCCACGTGCTGTCGATGCCCATCCACACAACCTGCCCAAAGCCGTAATCATGGTGCACAAGTGTCGGTTCGGGGCTGACATTGATGCCCGCGATCGAACTTGTGGCCCAGACTGATGCGCCGGGTTTTGCAACGCCTCGGTAAATCCACGGATGACCGGGTAGCGACGACAGTGACGAATCCTTCAGCGTTGGATCTTTCGCCAACTGAAACATCGGCAGCGACTGCGCCTCCGGTGTCAGCGTCAGCCGATAGACAGTCTGGTCAGAATCGCGAGCAGTCGGAAGAAACTGTTCGGCCGTCCGCTGCCGAAAATCGGTAACAGGCAGCAGAGCAGAAAGCGTCGGCGACTGAAAGCTGTGCGGCATATCTCGTCGACCGGGGATGATCACGAGCGTCAAGCCGTCCCGCGTCACGGCCTGCTCGATCATCTCCCACACGCCCGCATCCATCTGCGTCGGACTGACATCGCCGACGATCAGCAGATCCGTGCGAGCCAACTGCTCACGAAAAATGTCCACCGCAGGCAGCTTGGTGGCAATGTAAGGCTGATTCAGCAGATTCAAATACGGCTGGCGAAACAGCACTGTCCGCGGCTCCACCTGCTTGTCGCGTTCGAGCAGATTATGAAGGTAGCGGAACTCCCAGCGAGCGTCTCCTTCAAGAACCATGACACGCGCTTTATTGTCGACCACCTGCAGACTGACATCGCGGACGTTATTGTCGTCTCGAAGTTCGCCGCTCTGAACCTCGGTTACCAGTTTGTAGTCGAATCGGCCCGGCTTATCCGAGGGAATCGAAAACGTCACTGTGGCATTATCCGAAAACGGCGTGACCGACTGCTGATCGACGGTGACTCCATCTTTTTCCAGTCGAACGGTCAGCGGCTCACCTTCAAACCCCGACGTTCCGATGATGGCTCGGAGCGTGGCCTTATCGTTCAGAAACACGGCTTCCGGCGCATCCACCGCGGCAATGGATAGATCGCGTGGTGGCAGGCGAGACCCAATGGGAACGGAAAACACAGGGACGCCGAGACTGGCCAATCGTTGCGCGGCGCCCGAGATATCTCCGGGAACAGTCTGGCGTCCGTCAGAAATCAGAATGATGCCACGCAGCTGCCCGGCGTCTTCTTCGGAAGTGACCGACTGCAGCATTTGCAGGGCGTCCGTCATGCCGGGGCTGAGTTCCGCACGTTCGGATTGAAGCAGCCGAGGAAGCTCGGCCGGTGCGGCCGACTGTTGTTCTCTGGCAAACAGACGAACATCAATGGGCATCACTTCGTCCAGCCGGTCCAGCAGTTGGCGAGGTTGTGATTGCAGCAGTCGTCGCACGAATTCCACGCGCGGCATTGCCGACAATTCTTCGAGCGATTCAAGAATCTGTTTCTCGCGAGATTCTGCGGCAGCCTGTTCGACCGGATTGGCCGGTGGAGCGTTCGTGCCCAGCCAGTCGGGTTGCTGTCCTGCGTCGGCGGCCGTGACCCATTGATCAATCAGTGGCCGTGTGTCGTCATTGCCCAGCATTCCCAGAGCCTGCGCCCAGCGAAGCTTTTCTCCCAGCGAGGCATGCCGATCCTGAGTTTCCATGCTGAGCGATGCGTCAATCGCAACAATGATGCGACCACGCTGAGTGACGTCAAACTGCCGAGTCAGCATGGGCTGCAGAAGTGCAATCAGCAACGTGAGAAGTACCAGCAGCCGAAGTGTGACAAGAGTCCATCCGACACGGCGCGATACCAGTTTTCGCTCGAGCCGCATCAGCCAGTAGCTGATCACCACGACGGCGGCGATACTGACCAGCACAAAGACGGCCCAGCCCGGCGATTTTAATCCTGAAAATATCAGCCGCCAGTTCATCAGTTGCTTCTCGGTATCTTCAGCTCAACTTGACCCTTGCTCAGGCAGGCTATCTGATTCGATGGCGATGTTCCAATTCGGAAGACCCTGTTTGTGACTGCCGGCGGAAGCCCAATGCCAACTGATTTGGCAAAGTAGACATCACTCTCCGAGTGATGAATGCCGCAAAATGCGGCCGTTGGCATTCATCACTCGGAGAGTGACGGCTACTATCATCGCAAATCGACTGCCATTGGGTGGAAGCCTGTGGAGCTTAAAGGCACAGGCTGGGGGAATGACCAATGACCAATGTGGGCTGAAAACTGAAAACTGAAAACTGCCCGCCCACCGCCTTATTCCGGTGCTCGGAATTCGCGGTGGTTGGCGTTGAGGAGATCGGGGCGTGTGGCGTGCACGTGACACAGAAATGATTCCGCGTCGTCTGCAAACGGCCTACTTCTTTCTTTTAGTTTGCCGTTCTTCAGGCAGACCTGAGCGAACTGGATGATCGCACGCTGGGTCGATCGGTCATCAGCGCACGAACTGTCAAACATCGAAGTGAGAACAGCCAGAGTTGACCAGTCTTCCCAACGGGACAGATTTGTAATGGCGATTTCTCGCATCGATTCCTTCTGCAGCAGCAACCGCATCGAATGACAAATCCGTTCGGGACTGATGATGTCGCTTTCATAGCTCCACATAAACTGCAGCGACTGAACGAGAGCGTGGCAG
>JBDNHX010000092.1:0-4283 GCA_041688565.1 Planctomycetaceae bacterium | reverse complement strand
TACGGCGCGACAGATGAATTCGGATACAAAGCAGTGGAAAATGTCTGCACCGTCCACGACTTCCACGCCACAATTCTGCACCTGCTCGGGCTGGATCACGAACGCCTGACATTTTACTATAACGTCTTGGAACGACGACTCACCGACGTCGAAGGCGTTGTTGTTAAGGATATCCTGGCCTGACTCGCCACCGAAATCAGTTTGAATGACTGGTTCGCTGGAAAAGATCAGTCGTTGTCCTGCATTTTTTCTATTCATTGAGTCCGATGTCGGTTGATGCGTTGCGCTGCCGCTCCAGGAACTTCACGAACTCTATCCGGACAGTGGTTGCGTTGTTGTTGATTATTTCACAGCTCCATTTCAGCGGCTGCTGCGGAGGCGACTGCGAAGGAGCAGGATAATTTTTCCAGTGGCGATGGATGACGAAGAGGGCAGGACCTTCAATAGCTACGACATCATCTACGCTCCTCATTGGGCGGAATGGCCGAATAGTTTTTGATCCATTGGAGGATGAGGTCCGGACCCTGGTTGCGAATGGTACACCTTTTTAAAGGGTCCCGTTTTCATACTGCACCTCCTGAACAGGGCAGGGGGCAGCCATGAAGGGTGCGGTGGTGATAATACTGTTGATTTGCCTGGACGTGCTTTCAGACCTCTTGAGTTAAAGATTGCCGGTCAGCGTTTTCGAACCTGTGTCAGCCTGCGTTCCATTGCGGCAGCAATTTGATCGTCACCGCAGTCGCGAAAGAGCAATGCCAGATCATGCAGAATCTTCGGAGTGGCAACTTCGACCGCTTTTTCTTTCCGCAGACTCACTCGACATTCATTGCCGCGTCTCATGAGGTCTGTCAGCCTCCTTACTTCAGGCTGGTTATTGACACGACGCTCCACGACTGCCAAGCGGTTTATAGTGTTCCAGTCCGTTGGGTGCAGTTTCAGGGCCTGACGGTAAGCCGCAATGGATTCGTGCAGTTCACCGTTGGCTTCGTGGAGCCAGCCTTTAAAGCGCCAGAAGCGGCTGTCCTGCGCGGCAGATTCCGGTGCCTTCTGCAGGATCTCTGCTGCCTTTGCAAAATCGCCGCGATCGAATCGTTCCTCAGCAAGACACGCGATAAGCTCCAGGTTGTGCGGGAATCGAGTCAGTAACTGTGCAACCTGATGAAGCTTGTCGTTTTTGATGGAGTCGCTTCGATTCTCGTTCCCGGATGACGGGGCAGGTGTTTCGGAGGACCCGCTTGGTGGGTCCGGAAAATTAATAACGCGTGCAACAAGAAACAATTCCGAATTCGGCGATCCCTCCAACCATCGCGTGTTCAGCGCAACAGCCTCCTCTGACTTTAGAGAGTAGAGCAGAAAGTAATAAATGTATGCTTCGCGCGGCTCACGTTCGAGTCGAATTGCTTCCAGAATGTGCTGCCTGAGTTTTGCGCGCTGCAGAGTCATCGCATAGAACCAAATGAGTTGCTGCCGAGCTCCGGCGGCGAGTGGGTTTTGCCGAAGGATGCGTTCGCAAGCCGCTTCTCCTCTCAGTGGCTGATTGAGATGTGTAAAGGAGAGCCTGGAGAGTTCGATCATTGCAGGAGCGGCCTGCGGAGTTGAGTCCGAAACCTGCCAGAAATATTCCGCAGCCTGTGACCAGTCGCCCAGCCTCATTGCAGCGATTCCTCGATTCAACCATGCCTCACCATTTTGCGGATCACGGCTCGTCCAGTCCTTTGCCAGTGACTGCAACTTGTCCCATTCTTCATTGTTTCGGGCCAATCGGCACTGTTTCGCCAGCGCAGTGCATCGATAATCATTCCAGTGTCGCAGGGCAAAAGGGGACGTAAACAGTACGACCGCAACAGCGAGCAGAATAATGCCTGTGACAGAACGCCGGTTTAAAATCATAAGAATTCGCACTTCTTCACTCTGCCGATTCTGTTTTCTCCGGCCTCTGGCGGACTCGGAGGATCTGATCGGCCGGGACATTTGTCATGACTTGACTGTCTCCGGACGGCCAGAGGATCGTCAGCGATTCCAGAACAGCAGCCTCTCCTAACCCCCAGTGGACCCGCGGATCGCTGGAAGAAAGATAGCTGGAAGCGGGCGAAACTTCCGCTGCCCAGATCTGATCGCCCACTCTTCCTGTAACCCGAGCACCATAGGCAAACGTATTCGGCGCTTTTCCACGCAAATCGATCGTCAGCCAGTGATTAGTACTCTCAGTCCGGTTTTCCAGCAGCACCGTTGGACCTTCGAAGTCTATGGCCAGAAGATCAACCCGGCCGTCATTATTAAAATCGATCGAAGCCGAGCCCCTTCCTACCATCGTACGCTGCACGTCGCTACCAAGGCGAGGAACAGTATCGACAAACCTCTTTCCATGATCATTCCACAGCAGTAACATCGGTTGTCGCAACGACACTGCTCCGCTCTGGATCTCAGCAGAATTGTCGTAAACATGTCCGTTGACAAAGAACAAATCCGGCCAGCCATCATTTTCAAAATCGACCCACTTCGCCCCGAATCCAAGACGATTTCTGCTAATTTGCGCCAGACCTGTTTGTTTCGCATTGTCGACGAAAACTCCATCGCCAAGGTTCTGAAACAGAACGAACGAATCGCCCTGCCAGTTCGTGACAACCAAGTCCAGTTGCCCGTCACGGTTGTAATCTGCCCAGTCAGCCCCCATTGAAGAGACCGCACCTCCGTTGTCTGACGTGGCGACTCCTTTCTCTGCGGCAACATTATCAAACCTCAGACCGCCGAGATTGTGCATCAGGTCCGCCTCGAGTCCGTCGTTTCCGATATAGAAATCCTGACGCCCATCGTTGTCGAGGTCGTGGAAGGCGACCACCAGGCCGACCCCGTGAGTGGAATCCATTCCGTTGCTTTCAGGCATGAGTTCGAAACCGCGACCTCCATTGTTACGCCAGATTTGTCCCTTTTCCGGCGAGTACGTTCGAGGCCCGCATCCAGAAATCACGCCGGGCGAATACTCACAGTATTTCTGTGATTCTGGACCATAGATGACATAATTGAGGATCACCAGATCGAGCCATTGATCATCATCCAGATCCATGAATCCCGCACTCGCGCCCCAGTATCCCTGATTGGAAGGATCAAGACCGGCGCTGACGGTTTCATCGGAAAACCTCTGACCATCAATATTCTTCATCAGTTTCAACTGATGGTAGCCTGTCAGCAGCAAATCGAGTTGGCCATCTCCTTCGTAATCCCCGACAGCGCATCCTGTCCAATGGCCGGTAATCGATTTTAGCCCGGACTGATCCGTGACATTGGTGAATCCTTGCCCGCCCTCGTTGCGGAACAACAACGGGGATGGATCTGCAACCAGAAGAATGTCCAGCCAGCCGTCGTTGTTGAAGTCAAAAGCAGCGCATCCGGCTCCAAAAGCATCCAGTGCTGTCATCGGTCGAGGCTGCATGGGCCACTCATAAACCAGCCCCCGTTCCATGGCCACATCGACGAACGAGATCGAGTGGGGAATGGATGATTCCGCAGATCTCACATCGGATTTAAGTTTCACTGCTGGAAAACTCAGGGTGACTGCGGGGCTTGTGGATTTCGGCAGAATCGCATCGGCCAAAGTTTCAGGAACTTCGGCTGGTAACTGCGGAGACTCGCGAGTGCCACAACCTGCGATCGGAATTATGACACCAAGAACTACAAGGAAAACATTTACACGGTACATGATCGTGGATATTTGCTTTCTATGACGTACCCATGGAAACGAGCTGCTAAGAGACCAGTTCTGATCGCGAGATTCGCGATCAGTTCGTTGATTGTTCGAAAAATTGTTTTTGCATAGTATATCCGCTGTTTACACTCGCATCCAGTACGATCGATGCCACGGGCCGTTCGGTTCGACGGCTTGCAGCGAATCAAAGGTTAGACTTGTGGCTCATCGACGAATACTGACGCTGCTTCTTGCGATACCAGTCGTGGCCGCCTTCGCTTATTCCTGGTTTGCACTCGATTTTTTCCTGTCACACAAAAGGCCCGACGAGGTATCCAGCCAGAACGACGCCGTAAAGCTGGTCAACGAAGAAACGGGGTTTCCGTCTCGAATCGACAATGCCATTGATTCTTCAATGGCAGATTACGTTGGAAGTATTGCCTGTCGAGACTGCCACTCAGACATCTGGGAGAAGTACCAGTCCCACCCAATGGCACATTCGTTGTCTCTGGTCGAACATGCGACTTCGATCGAGGATTATGAAGAACGTCTGGAATTTCATCCTCCTGGCAATCGGTCGTATCGCGTCGAGCGAACAGAT
>JBDNHX010000526.1:0-6214 GCA_041688565.1 Planctomycetaceae bacterium | reverse complement strand
TGTCCCGCACGGCCGTCCAATGGGTGCTGGAGAACGGCTAACGGGACTTGCTTCAGTCGTCATCAACCACATCCTGCTGCCGTACTGTGAGCAAAGAACATGGGCGATCCCGCAGAACGCGGCGCGGCGTGCTTCCCAGCAGATCTCTGACGAGTCCAGAACGCCCGGTTGCTCCCATCACGATCAGATCTGCTGAGTACTTTTGGGCCGCAGCGATGATCTGTTCATGCGGAACTCCTCGTTCAAGCACCAGCGTATGAACAACATCATCAAAGCTGACGCTTTCCGTAAAGCGATCCAGTTCTTCACACCACTGGGCCTCATATTCCGCTTTGGCGTCCGTGAGCTCTCCAACTTCTGCAGCCGCTGTCAGCCAGCTGACTTTCGGGATGACGGACAGCACTATCAATTTCGCCTCAAGCACCTGTGCGACGCGAACCGCGTTGCGCAGTCCGTGACGCGACACATCCGAATGTTCCATGGGACAAGCTACCCGGGGCTCATTTGTAGAACATCCACCGAATCGCCTTTCCAGCATGGGGTTCAATTGACACGAAGAGAAACCCGCGCAATCATCAGTGTTTCATCCCCGCCAAATGGAGCTGACTAATGAATACTTTCAGTGCACTGCTCGCTCAGGACGTGATGAGCTCGCCGGTGTTTTCGATATCATCTGAATCCGGTGTTGACCAGCTCGAACAGGAGTTCGTGCGACACGGCGTGAGTGCAATGCCCGTCGTCGAGCAGGGACAGGTTGTGGGCATCATCAGCCGCAGCGACCTGATGCGGATGCCGGTTCTCTCGGCGGCCATTGAATCAAGCACGATAGCCGCTGGTTTTCCAGGCGAGCCGAAGCCGACATTCCGGGTCTGTGACCTGATGACGCGCGACGTCGTCCATTGCTCACCCGAGACGGAACTCGCCCTGGTCGCAGCCGAAATGGTGCGTCGGCATGTCCACCATGTCGTGGTGGTCCGAAGCAATGAGCCAGTCGGCGTCATCAGCAGTCTCGACATTGTGAAGTTGACTGTGTAGTAACGCATTCAACCTGTGCTGAACGAACTGGCCAGGAACCAGGGTGTGCGTTAACAAGTCGTCGCGCCTGACACACGTTGGCAACCCACCGTTTCCTGAGATGGCACCAATTGTGTTAAACTGCAGCAGTCGGTCGCCCAGACCAGAGCGTCGAAGAACCCCTCGCCAAAATGCTCTTGCCGCATCGACCGACGCTGGGAGTTGCCAAGCAATTTTTCAGACGTTGCACCGACTGGCTGAAAGAAGTTTCCTGGCGTGTGCCATGCGAAGTGTTCAACGTGTTCACGATTCAGGAAGATCTCACGAGTGGGGACTTTCAGACGACCGTCAGACCGTTTGGGTCCAGAATGCAGGACGTGATCGGCTTCTCGTGAAAATCCAGCCCGACATTGCGAACGGACGGATTGCTGATCGACCGCCAGAAACTGAAATTGAGGTCAATTTGAGGCGGAAGCGAGCGACAAAGAACCCTTGTGCAACGCATTCAGGAAATCCATGTTTCCCGCTTCCGGTCAGGCAGTTTCAACCACGCTCGCTAGATTTCAGTGGGAGAACGGCTCACACTGCCGGGAATGCCCCAAAGCCCACTATTCCCCGTCGTCCGCACGGGCCTGAATGCCCAACAGGTATTGCAGGCACCCAAGTCCATGCGGTTCGCGATCAGGTGGAGGCATATGGTTTTAAACCAATATCAACCTTCGTCGTTTCCCTTCCTGATCCTGTCGATGCTGACACGATCAAGACTCAAACTCATGAGAGTCTGCGTTGAAGAAAATAGAGAGAGCAGCAGGTCGTTCAACCGACGATGCTAACAACGCTTTGCCATCGTTGTCTTCATTGTCTGTTATGACAGCCGGCCGATCGTGCGGGTGTTCTCCCTTTTCGTTGGTCGATCCAACAATCTGCCCCATCCTCAGGCCACCGCCGTAAACCAGGGCGCAACCGGCAGATCCCCAGTGATCGCGTCCCGGACAGCCTTTGTGGACGCTGATACGCGGCGTGCGCCCAAACTCGCCGACCACGACCACCAGCACGTCGTCCGCCATGCCGCGCCCGTCGAGATCCTCGATCAACGCGCTGACCGATTGATCGAACTGAGGCCCACGCTGCCGCATGATTTCAAAAATGTTGCCATGCACGGCGTGATCATCCCAGCCGGCCATGGTCCGGTCGTAGTCGCCGCGACCGTCCGGCGAAAATCGAATGGCGACCGTGCCCACTCCGGCATCGACCAGTCGCCGTGCCAGCAGGCATTGCTGCCCGGCCAGGTGCCAGCCATAACGCTCGCGGACCTCGGGGCGTTCGCGAGAGAGGTCGAACGCTCGTGCCGCGCCGCCACCCGACAGGAGATCGATCGCTTGTTGGCGAAAGCTATCGACCGCCCGAAGCTGCTCGAATCCTGCCGTCGCGGCCAGAACCGTGTGGCCGCGTTCTTCCAGTTGTGCGAGCATCCCTTGCCGTGCGAGAAATCGGCGTGCGTCGCTGACCGAATCGAGATTCTGAATCATGAAGCCGGGCTTGGACGGGTCGCCGGCGACCTGGAATGGCCCTGAAATCGGTCCGAGGAACGCCGGTCCGCCACGGTGCAAACCAGCGCCGATATCCATGTACTGCGGCAACGCGTGGCGGTCGTGATTTGCCGCCGACCGTCCTCCAGTGCCACGCAATCCCTTGGCCAAACGTGGGTCGGTCGACACGCCGATCGTAACTTCGGCTTCTTCCATCCCGCTTCGCATCCGAGTGATCACGGCACCGAGGTCGGGATAACGCGACTTCGATCCCTCCGTTTCACCATCCCACCCGGTCAACACATTGTGTGAGCCGACCACATGATCAGACGACGATTGGTGCAGTGACCGGATCACACTCGTAAGATGCGCAACGCGTGCCAGTCGCGGCAGCACTTCACAGTACGAGATACCGGGCAACGAAGTGGGGATGGCGTCAAGTTCTCCGCGATACTCGCTCGGCGACTCGGGCTTGGGATCGAACGTCTCGAAATGACTAGGCCCACCGTCCTGCCAGAGCAGAATCAGTGAGCGTTTTTTTCCCCTTGAGTCGGCGCGGCGTGTGCATGCCACTGCAGAACCTGCGGCAGGCTCAAGAGGCCCGTACTCATCAGTGCCGATCGCAGGAAATCGCTGCGTCCAGCGGGACCAGCGCAGAATATTGGACGTGATTCAGGCATGTTGTGACGCTCCCTTACCGCGTAGATCGACATTTCCTCATTGGATTGTGCCTGGAACCGATCCATACTCTCAATGGTGGCCATCCTAATATCTCGTCGCAGCCTTGTGACCGATTCATCCCGCGTCTCGAGAACCAAATATCAGCAACTGCGGGGGTGCAATCCCGCGGCTCCTCCAGAACTACTTTGCGTCCCATAGATTCTCCAGCGGCACCACAGCGCCGTTTTGTGCCCGGCTCTCTTCCATCGCCTGCATGAAGGCGAAAATCTCCAGCGTCTCGGCGGGGGTAACGGGGACTTGTTTTGTCTTAAAGAACTTCGCCAATTCGATGGCCAGCCCGCCGTAGCCCATGTAGGCGTCGTCTGTCGGCACAATCCCGTTTATCGGGATGCCGTGGCCGTAAATGCCGGCGGTCGAGACGCCTTTGTCGCCGAAGACCGTCGCGCTGTACTTCACGCCCCCTTCTTTCACGCCCCGATACGTCGCCACGCGGCCGTCTCTATAAGTGGCCGTAACAACTTCGACCGCGGTTGTTGAGACACACGACAACTTCTCGACACCGGGGCCCATGATCGTGTAAAGCGTTTCGATGCTGTGCAACGGACGGGTGAATTTATCGGCGTCCGGGACCTCTTTCGTGAATCCGCCGTAAACGTCGCAGCCGAGCACCTTGCCGACTTCCGGATGACTCCGCATGCCGATGAACCCTGGGCTATACCGATGCTGCGAGCAACTCCAGAACGGCACCTTGGCGTCCAAGGCCAGCTTGTAAATCGCCACGGCGTCCTGCGGTTCGGACGCGGCTGGCCGACCGATGAACAGTGGCTTGCCGGCATTAATTACTGCTGTCGCCTGCTGCAAGTGCTTACGCCCGTCGAGACTCCAGATCATCACGGCGTCGCACTTCGAGAGGAGATCATCGATCGAGCTGACGATCTCAACCGGCTTGACGTTCGGATCGTCCTTGTACTGCGCGAGCATCTGCGCCTGCCACTTTGCCGTGAATTCCGCACTCATCGGATAATCCGGACTTGTCACCGGATAGGCTGCCGTCACCCGTAACCCGGCGAGTTCGCCCTCAGCCTTGGGGTTATTAAAGAACGCCGCATATTCGGTCGCCTGGTAATTGTCGAACCCCAGGATGCCAACCTTCACTGGCTCCGCAGCCGCGACGAATGGTGCGATTCCCATCAGACAGCAGACCGCAATCAAACAACGGAACCGGCGCATTGGAGTTTCCTTGAGTCTTTTGGTTTTGGTTTCGCGGTGAACCCTGGAAAACGATTTACACTTCCGCGAGGCGTTCATTCGAGTCGCCAAAGTTGTCGAGTGGGATACCATACTTGTTCAGCAATGAAAGATACAGACTGCACATCTTGCGATTTGGCTTGTCCAGGTAGTCGAGGACTCGCCCGCCTTGAAGCTGCCCGCCTCCGCCGCCCAGCAACTCGACCGGCAGCTTGGTGGCGTCGTGTCCGCCTTGCAGCATGCTGGAGCAGAACATGAGAATCGAGTTGTCGAGCGACTTTCGCTCGCCTTCCTGGATCGCGTCGAGCTTGCGGGCGATGTACGCCAATTGTTCGAGAAACGACTGATTGACCTTCAGGTAATCGGCGTCGTTTCGGTGCGACAACTCATGATGGCCAACCTCGATACCCTGATGCGGGAACTGCAGATAGCTGTGATCCTTATTGAGTTTCAGCGTGCAAACACGCGTGGCGTCGGTCTGGAAAGCCAGCACGAGGATGTCGCACATTAACCGCATGTGATCGGCGAGGTTTTGCGGAATGCCGTCGGCGGGACGCTGGATGTTGGGCATGTCGAGTGTTGGCCTCCACCCTTGCAGTTCTCCCTGCTTTCCGGCCTGTTCGACCCGCTGCTCGATCTCGCGGACCAAGTTCAGGTACTCATCGAGCTTGCGTTGATCGCTCGTACCGATTTTGCCCCGAACACGACCCGCTTTGCTCAGGGCACGACCCGCTTTGCTCAGGACAGCGTCGAGGACGCTGCGATCACCGCGTTTCGCGCCGTCGGTGAACAGCCGGTCAAAGGCCAGGGCCGGATACAATTCGAGCGGAGTCGGCGAACTCCAGGAAATATGTGAGCTGTAGAGCCTCGAGTAGTTTTGTGGAGTCCTGGATTTGAGCGTTCGCAACCCAGCACCAGACTGGAGACTTTCGTCGACTGTCCGTATCGCTGGGCGATCAACTGATCGAAACTGGTCTCGGAACGGATCTCGCCGCCCGAGGCCAGCGGCGCCCCAGCCAGCAGATCGCCAGTCATCGAACTGTGGATATTGCCCTTGAGCGCTTCGGCGTTGTAAAGCCCATGGATGAACGTCAGCTGCGAATGGCTGTGAGAATGCGATTGACCATGGCTGTGGCTATGCCGGTTGCCGCCGTGCGAATGGACGTGAGCGTTCTCATGTGACATCGATCGCGACGGTGGATCTTTCTGAGCGTGCGAGCCCGCGTGCGTGTGAGTGTGCTCATCGCCTTCATGCGTGTGGCGAAAGCCGGGAGTCACAAGAACAGCGGCGGCAATCAGAAAGATCACCAGACTCACGACAACGACCGAAAATAACCGACTTCGTTGCATCCCTTCAGCATACTTGAACGGACGCTTTAAAACACCTCAGTCATTCGTCATTTCACGTCAAGCCCCGCTGCCGGGGATCGCTGCGTTGGTGAACAGAAAAGTTAACGAGAAGCATCGCCGCGTGTCATGATTTGCTTGAAATGAGGTGCTTTCCTGAGCGTTTACGGTGGCCGTCAGTGTGCTTGTGTTTAGTGAGGCAAAAACAGGATCAACAGGTTGTCCACGAGAGTTTCGCTGCGTCGGTCGCCCAGACCTAGCCTCAATTGCGCACCACGCCCCAACGAAAAAGCCTCCTCGTGCGTATAAGTGGTTGTAGAATCATCACTTAACACGCACGGGAGGCGGATCGATGCCGAAGACACAGTGTACGGAACAGTTGGACCTTTTTGAAG
>JBDNHX010000091.1:0-11491 GCA_041688565.1 Planctomycetaceae bacterium | reverse complement strand
TGGTCTTTGCCGAGCATCCAACGGAAACGGCCGAGCTGGGTTCCCTGGATCCTGCCAGCGGCTACGCACTGAATGTCGAGCTCACTTCCACCGGTGCCGCGATTCAAAGCGTATCGCTGACGGCACCTCAATACAGAGATCTGCAGGACGAGTCCGCCCCGGCCAGAATTGTGGGAAACAATTTGACGGATGATCGCACATTTTCCACATCTCTGCTCGCGATTGACAAGCAACTGTCATCACGCAAACAGACTCTGGAAACAGTGAACTGGAAACTGGTGGAACGAGTGGAAACTGAGACTCTGACCACCGTACGTTTTGAATACGACGCTCCGGACGGAACTCTGCGTGTTCGCAAAACGTATTCACTCCCACGCCTCAAGTTGACGCCAGCCGAACTGGCTCAGGCATGGCGCACAGACCCGACGATTTATACGATAGAAGTGGCGCTGGAAGTGATCAACCTTTCCGACTCACCACGGACCGTCGATTACGAAATCCAGGGACCTGTGGGTGTGCTGTTTGAGAATGAAGAGCATACCTCGAAGTATCGAGACATCCAGATTGAGTTCGTCGATGGCACCAAAGCAGCAACGCTGGCCGCCGGGACGGTCGCTGGTTATTGTGACGATCTGGACGAAGAACTCGGTCGGCCTGCAACTCCGCTGGAACAACGTGCACAGCTGCGTGAAGACCATGAATGGGTTTCCACGTTTCGCTACGCGGGCATCGACGTGCAGTTCTTTGCCGCCCTGATTGCTCCGCTCGACGATCGCCCCGAAGCTGACCGCGCCAGTCAGAAATGGCTCGATCGAACTTACCCTGTGATGATTGCCCGCAACAGCCGCGAGCCCAAAAAATCCGACATCAGCCTGCGAATGGCTTCGACGCCCGTCATTCTGAAAGCCAGCGGTGAAGGCGATTCGCTGTTGCACAAGTATGCGTTCTTTGTCGGACCAAAACGCCGCGAACTGCTCGATCCGGCTCCTCTGCAGGCAAGTCAGGTGCTGAACTACGGAATGTTTGGTTTCGTCGCCCGCGGAATGCATTATCTGCTCGACCTGTTTTTCAGCAATGGCATGCCGTACTTTCTCGCCATCGTGTGCCTGACGATTCTCGTCCGAGGCTGTCTGTTTCCTCTCTCGCGCAAGCAGGCCATCATGGCGGCTCGCCAGAAGGAATTGCAGCCACAGCTCACCCTGCTGAAGGAAAAGTATGCGGATGAAAAAGAAAAACTGGCGCGAGCTCAGATGGAACTCTGGCGAAAGAACGGCATCAACCCGCTCAGCGGATGCCTGCCGCTCTTTCTGCAACTGCCAATCTTTGTTGGACTTTATACGGCTTTGAATTCCGCTGTTGATCTGCGTCTTCAGAGCTTCCTGTGGATTGACAATCTGGCCGCTCCGGATGGATTGTTCCGGCTGCCGTTTGCTCTGCCATTTGGTCTTGGCCAGGACTTCAGCATTCTTCCTCTGTGCACGGTCGCACTCTTTCTGATCCAGCAGAAAATGTTTATGCCGCCCGCTCAGGATGAACAGCAGGAGATGCAATACAAGATGATGAACATGATGACTGGCGTCATGGGGATTATGTTTTGGCACCAGCCCGCCGGTCTTTGCGTGTACTTTATCGCGTCCAGCATCTGGAGTATTTCCGAGCGAAAACTGCTGGGTACTGGAAAGCTGACGCCGGCCCGACCTGCCGTTGAAGTATTGATGCCTGCCGATGAGCCGGCTCCGAAATCAGCTCGCAACAGTGCGTCTGCGGTACCCGCTGCACTTGAGAAACCAGCTGGATTTCTGCAGCGTCTGCTGAATGCGGCCTCCGAGGCTCAGAAGAACGCAGAGCAGCAGCGAGAAAAGACCGAAAAGAACGACCGCAAGGGGAAGAACGGCAAGAAGAAGTAGACGGACAACCTCGGCCGGGAGATCCTGGTCGAGTACCCTTTCTGGCAGTAACGACAAAAGGCCGAACGCGGTAATCACTGCGTTCGGCCTTTTTTGCGGCGGCCATTGTGGGACGTTCGATTTACTTCGCAGATTTTTCTTCCGCGATCACCTCGAGACAATGCTTGCCCATGAACTCGACGAGCAGCGTGCTGTCATCAAGCCCGTAAACATGGCCCTCGCCCATCGGCCAGCTCTTCACGTCACAGACAGGAGCATCGCCATAAATGCAGGCGACTTTCTCGGGATTTTGCGAGGCCCAGTTGTAACGGTACAGCCCGCCTCGACTGACGCCCACCAAGGCCGCCTTTTTGGGAAAGCCATGCTTTGTGGTCAGCAGATTGTAAACCTCATTGAAGGGGAACAGAATTCGGGGATGACATCATCATAAAGAGTCCGCTTCAGCCTGCCACGCCATCCTGCTGCACCCGGGCGTAACGTCATCCAATTCGCGTCTCGCCACTCGCCACTCATAAAACAGGCCGATGCCCCGAAAAGCATCGGCCTGAAATATTTTTAAGCTTCACGTTCGTTTGCGAATCTGCGGAAAAAATCAGTCGCCTGAATTTTGCTTGCCGGCTTTTTCTTCCTTCAGTTCTTCCAGAAACGAAGTCATTTCCTTCAGAGAATCCGCAGGCGCTTCATCGGAGTTTTCAACCGCCTGAGTCTGCAGTTCAATGGCTCGGTCCAGATTGCCCTGCAGATAAACCAGATGCGCCAGGGTGTCGAGAATCATGCCGCTCATGGGCTCCTCAGCCACCGCTTTTTCCGCCGCCGCAATAGCCGCTGCGATCAGTTCCTCAGAAAAATCCGCATGATCTTCTGCGGCCTCATAAACGCCCCAGGCCAGCTGATTCAGCATCACAGGAGTTACATCCTTTGATTCAGTGATGCCCGTCAACACTGTGGCAGCGTCGTCGTATTTTTCAGCCTTCAGCAGAGCGGTCAGTTTCATTGTCGTGAGTTGCATTTTCTGAGCCGGATCGGCGGTGGTGAGCAATTGATCCAGACCAGCGAGCCCCTCTTCCAGCTCACCCGCCTGGATTTTCTGCAGGGCCGACGTGGCCTTCAAACGAAAGCTTAGTTGCTCATACCCAGCCACAGACTCTTCGTCTCCATCGGCAGCTTTTTTCGCTTCTTCCAGCACTTTCAATGCGCCCTCGAGATCACCCTTCTGCATTTTTTTGCGAAGGCTGGCCATGACAATCGCACGTTCCTGTTTCTTGCGGAACTCCTTCAGGAACGCCTCCCGATCCCACGCATCCTTCACCACTCTTTTCAGCGGAACATCCAGCTCCATGGGATGGCCGATCCATTCAATCTGGCCTGTCTTTCCAACCAGAAACGCGGTTGGAATTCCGCTCTGGCCAGCCGCAGCCATAAAGTCGAATTTGACGGACCCATCAGGATCTGTGGTCAAAGAATAAGCACTCGTCAGAGTGCCATACGTTTCCGGCTCTTCCTTTGGCTCATCTTCGTCATCGGCGGCTGCTTTCTTCGCAGACTTCGCCGCCTTGCGTAACGGCTTCTTCAGAAACGCTTCTACAACTTCCAGCCTCTCATCGCTGATGCTGATAATCTGCACATCGTGCGTGGCATATTCCTCCTGAAGCTGTGCAAGATGCGGCATGCTTGAAATACAAGGCCCGCACCAAGTTGCCCAGAACTCAACGACATAGACCTTTCCGTCTTCGAAATTCTCCACCGGCTGAAATTTGCCATGCCCATCACTGACCCAGTGCTCCACATCAATCGACGGGGCCTTCGAGCCGATCGTCAGGACGGGCGGTTTTTCCGCATCAGAATCTGCACCTTCATCCGCGGCCACCTGATCCTGCGGCATCGCAGTCAGGCCGGTTGCCGGCAACACTCCGCACAGAGTTATTCCAAACATCCAGTTCGCTAACAACTTCGACATCCCACTTCTCCTTACAACTGGCATTATGACCGTTGCGGCCGTTCAACGAAGCTCATGCATTTTTTTGTAGCATTGGGCCAGCACCCTGTTTTCCGGAGGCTATCAGATAGCCCGTTTTTAGGCAAAACTTTCCTCCCCTGAGTGGCCAAAAATTGGCCGTCACTCACCAATGCTGAACCGTTTTTATTACACGCGCGAACGCTCAGAACGAGTTGCCTCCAAACGTGCGTTCAGTCCTGCCGCGATTCTCAATTGAAGTGACAGACAGCCGCAAGCGGGGAGTTGATTTAATCACACATTCCGCATTTCGTTTAACGGCAATACCCTTCAAAAAGTAGCAGGCACACTCCGTGTGCCGTCCGCCAAGCTGCGAAAACACTGTTCTGCTTGCGGCTGCGGCACATGGAATGTGCCTGCTACTAAGAGTAATTGAACGGTATTGCGTTTAACGGCGAGCCGCAGGCGGAGGCGAATCGGGCAACGACGCCTGCGGCTTGCCGTTAAACGATTAAAATTAACAACCCCGAAAAGCCGACGGATTGGGGACTCAGGGGAACCGGTAAATCGTGACGCTGGACTATATCAAATCGCTTCAGAGCGGCGGCATGAAAGAGTTCCACGTGTGGACGATTGACGAACCGGCAGATCTGTCTATTCTCGGGCGATCGGCACGCTCGATATCACCACAAACCGCCCCGCGCTGATTCGTTCGAAGCTTCCCCAATCAAACAACGGCAACGGATTACGGGAGCTATTTCTTCAGTTTGGCCACAACTTCCATGATGGCTTTGCTGTCGTCAGCCGCGACGACGGTTGTGTTTTTGGACGCGATCTTTCCGTCCAGACCAATGACAAAAGTCCAGCGCTTTGCTGTGACTGTTCGAGTCAGCACTTCTTCTTTTCCGTCGATCGTCGCTTTGACGGATTTTTCTTCGCGAGTCACCGGAACTCCGAACGCGTCGGCCACTCTGCCCTCGGTATCGGCCAACAGGGGAAAGGTCAGCTTGTGCGCCTTTTTGAACAGCTGGTGGTTGTGAGCCGAATCACCGCTGACTCCAACAACTTCCACGCCTTCATCCACGAGCTTTGACAGGTCGTCACGGAACCCACATGCTTGCTTGGTGCATCCACCCGTCATATCGGCCGGATAGAAATAGACCACAAGAATCTTCTTGCCAACATGGTCCGCCGACTTCCAGGGCTTTCCATGATCGTCTTCGGTCTCAAACACCGGAGCGGGATCTCCCACCTTCAGATCAACCGCATCCTCTGCAAAAGCCAAAGTGGCACACGCGACAAGACCAAGGGACAGCATTGCGCTGAGCTTACCGAAATTTAACATGAGTCGACTCCTTTGAAATCTGGCAACTAAATACGTTACGTGAGGACAAAGCAGGCGGGAAGAAAAACGTTTGAAACCCTCCGGAAGGCTCGTGCTGGCAACCTGATTGCCCGCAGAGGCGCTCCCAAATGGATTGGACTTAACGCGTAGCGGAAGTCGACAAGACTTTCGGCACCCCCGTTTTGCAGGGAAAATCGAAACTCTTGGCGAGTTCCGCTACAAACAAATACGTTAAGTCCATGCCATTTGAGGCAATCCCAAAGGGACATCCTCGTGCGCGGCCTTCTGCTAACATTTTAGAAGCCGACCACCGATCGGCGTCACGCTTCTACACTTCCGCCGACACATTTGCCACATCAATGAATTCTTTTTCAACCGACTGCCACTCAACAGGGTTTCCGGAATCGGTCCTGTTGTCAAGCTGTGGCTGATGAGTTTTGAAAGACAACCGGTTTTCACTCATTGTGCTCGACGGGCCCGTCTTCTCCTTTGAACGCGGGTGCTATGTCTGACAAACTGGCCACTGCGGGGCTCTGTGACCGGAATGAATCGGCAAGTGTGGTCCTCCGATCACGACGTTCACCAGGGAACGGTTTCCATCCACAGCCCGCGTCTGACAACGCTGATCCGACAGAACCGAGCTTCTCTGATGACACATGTCTTGATTGTCGATGACGAACCAACCATCTGCTGGGCATTTAAAGAATGCCTGACGGACGAAGGCTTCACGGTCGATGTGGCCGGTTCGGCCGAGCAGGCTCTGGAAATTACCGACCGGCATTGCCCGGATGTTGTGGTGATGGATGTTCGACTTCCGGGCATGGACGGGATCACTGCGCTTCGTCAGTTGCAGGCAAAGCTAAGCGACGTGCCTGTGATCATCATGACAGCGTTTGGCAGTCTGACCACAGCCGTGCGGGCAATTGACGGTGGTGCCTTCGATTATCTGACCAAGCCAATCGATCTGGAAAAGGCTGTTGCCGTCGTGCGTCAGGCGGCCAGTTTTCTGCAGTCAGCGTCGCCAATGGCAGTGGCAGTCGCTGATGACAGCGCCGAACTGATTGTCGGAAGTTCGCCAGCGATGCAGGAAGTCTTTCGACGCATCGCACTCGTGGCCGAACGTGACGTGCCGGTGTTGATCACGGGCGAAAGTGGGACCGGAAAAGACCTGGTGGCTCGCGCCATCCATCAGCACAGTCGGCTGAAAGGCAGCTTCGTCCCCATCTGCATTCCTGCGCTCAGCGAGTCGGTGGTGGAGAGCGAATTGTTTGGCCACGTTCGCGGAGCGTTCACCGGTGCTGATCACGAACGGCAGGGTCTGTTGGAGCTCGCAAATCAGGGCACGGCTTTTATTGATGAAATCGGCGATGTGCCGTTGAACGTGCAGGTGAAGTTATTGAGAGCTCTGGAGACTCGTGAAGTTCGGCCCGTCGGATCCGGTGCCTGCCGAACGGCGTCGTTTCGAATGATCGCTGCCACCAATCGACAACTGGAAGAACGTGTCGCATCGGGTGAGTTTCGGCATGATCTTTTTTTTCGCCTGAACGTATTCCGGATTGAGCTGCCGCCGCTTCGCGATCGAGTCGAAGACATTCCAATTCTTGTGCCGCGATTTCTTCAGAATGTGCGACCAGCGGATCACCCGCTGATGCTTTCTGATGCCGCAATGCTGGAACTAAAATCCAGGCCCTGGTACGGAAACGTGCGTGAACTGCGGAACGTGATCGAATCGGCCACGGTGGTCTGCCGCGGAGATCTGATTCAACCTGAACATTTCCCCGCAGCGGTTCCTTCGCTGACGATGAATCGCGATTCAGGCACAGCGGCTCGTCCATCCAACAGTTCCGAAGCACTCACGCAGGTGGCTCGAGAATGGATGCTGGACCAGGTGCGAAACTCAAATGCAGACACGCGTGATCTGTATGAGAGATTCCTGCAGACCGTTGAGCCCGAACTTATCGCAATCGTGCTGCAATCCACCAACGGGCACCGTGGCTCCGCTGCCCGACTGCTGGGCATGCATCGTGAAACACTTCGCGAGAAGCTGAAAAAGATGGGTGACGATCCGTCAGCAGATTCCACATAATCAGCACGCAGAGTTCACCCCTCACGTTGTCTCACAGTCGGTCATTTCTCAAAGCTAATCGAACCATTCATCGTGCGGATCAAATTCCGGCAGGACAACGATCAGCACTTTCATTTTCCCAAGAGCGCGATGTCGAACCATGGGAGGAATCACGACGCTCTGGTACTGTTTGACAGGAATAATTTCTCCGTCCAGTTCCATCTTCGCATCCGGCTGGCATTCCAGAAAAACGTAGGTCTCTGTCAGCGTTTTGTGATAATGTCGCCGAGCGTCCTCACTAATCTCGGTGATGTGCAGCGTTCCGGGAAATTCACTCACTCCGTGAAACGCTCGTCGAGCTTCTCCACAAGGGCAGGGCACGGCCGGAATGACATTGAAGTCGGCAAACTTCCAGCGGCGTTGGGTTGTTTCGATCGACATGAATATTTTCCGGATACGACGTCAGTTAAATTGTGAGTCTCCTTGCTGCAGTGTAGAAGCTTTTTTAAAGGATGGCAGAATCCTCGTGGGATTTGCGATTCCTCGTCAAACGTGGTTGGCTTCATGGTTGATTAATGATTGCTGCATTCCGTGCCAAATGCTTTTGAATCTGTCATGTCAGTTCACGGATTTTGCTGCAGTACGCTGCAGAGATGATTCATCATTGGAAAGTGTCAGACTTCCGCATGCACCCGAGCCGCCTTCCTGAACCTGTTCTGATGGAAAACTGTCTGGTGCGACGCACGCGTCATACGGGTCCCGGCGGGCAGCATCGAAACAAAGTTGAAACCGCGATTGAGATCGTCCATCAGCCGACCGGCATTGTGGCGTTTGCAGGTGAACGCAGAAGTCAGGAAGCCAATCGTCAGGTCGCCGTGTTTCGCCTGCGAGTCTTGCTGGCCATTCGCGTTCGTACGGTGACCAGTTCGGAAGTTATTCCGACTGAGATGTGGACGAGCCGATGTCGGGCACAGCGAATTCAGTGCAGCGAACATCATGTGGACTTCCCGGCGATGCTGGCCGAGGCCATGGATGCTGTCGATGCAAAAGACTACGACGTTCGCCACGCGGCCGCGGCCCTGGGATGTTCCATGACGCAGCTGATTCGCTTCATCGCGAAAAATTCTGAAGCCTGGGTCGCTTTCAATGCAGAACGTGTCAGTCGGGGCCTGAATCGCTTGCAGCCGTAGTCCAGAAAAGGACAATGTCAGACCTGCGAGCGAGTTTCATGATCAGTTTCCTGAAAAATACTCAGTTCAACAGTATTCTCCTGATCATAAAACATGCCATCAAACGTCCCGCCAGATTCCAGTCCCGTCACTCATAAACATACCGTCGTTCTTTTCAGGATTTATTCATGACGTCTTCGGTTCCTTCGTACGGCGCCTCCGCCAGCATTGACCCAACCAGCATCACTCTGCAGATGATGCGCGACGTATTGTCCGTCCCTTTGCTGTGCGATGCCCTCGATTCATTCGGATACACTCGCCAGTCGCCACGGCTGCCGATCGTTCCCGTCACAATGCCGGACATAACTTTGATTGGCCGCGCCAAGACGACACTATGGGCCGACATGGCTCACCCAGATCCGGAGCCGTACAAGCTGGAACTGGGGGCTGTGGATTCCTGCCAGCCGGATGATGTGCTGGTCTGCGCGGCATCGGGCTCCAATCGATCGGGGATCTGGGGTGAGCTGCTGACGACCGCGTCTCGTAACACCGGATGCGTGGGCGTGATCGTGGATGGTGCGATTCGTGACGTGGCAAAGATGAAGGCAATGAAGTTCCCCGTCTTTGCTCGCGGCATGAATCCTTATGACAGTCGAGACCGCCAGCGTGTAATCGATGTGGATATCACGATCGAGCTCGACAGTATTCAGATATGCCCGGGGGATCTGATTGCGGCCGACATTGATGGAGTCGTGATCGTCCCGAAGGCGGTTGAACTGCAGGTCGTTCACGCTGCCTGGCTGAAGGCTCACGCAGAGAATGAAGTCCGGGACGCGATTCGCAAGGGCATGTCCGCCACGAAGGCGTTTGAAACTTTTGGAGTCCTGTAGATCTGGCACGACGTAGAACGCCGGACTCCACCTCGCTGCATCCACCGATGTGACGCGGTGCAATGGCGTGGACTTAAGGAATTTTCTTGTAGCAGAACTCGCCAAGAGTTTCGGTTTTCCCAGCAACAACGGGGGTGCCGAAAGTCTTGGCGACTTCCGCTACGCCGTAAGCCCACGCCATTTAGTGGCTCCTCATGTGGCGTTGAGCAGCGGGTTTGACGACTCTTGCTCTCGCCTTGGCAACAGGCATAGAAACAAAAAAACGCCCCAGCTTTTTCTTGCTCGGGGCGTTTCCGTTCATCCGCTGGTTATTCCGCAGCCAGCTATTCAATTAGCAGTTTAACAGCCGCCGGTTTGCTGATCGTCGCGCCGGTAGCAAACTGTGCTCGCAGCGTCAGGTTCGGCACTTCCCCAACCGCAGCAGCTTCCGGAATCATCACAGCCACGCTAAACGTTGTCTGATCGGCCGCGACAGTCGCAGGCGTTGCCGTGTAGCCCTGCGGCAATCCATCCAGCATGATTGTGACCGGTTCGGTGAAGAGCGGGTGTCGACGAATGCTGCCGGTAAAGTTCACCGTCGTGGCCTTCATCGCCTTGAGCGGTTCTGCCGATGCCGTCACCGTCACAGCATCGTCAACAAACAGCACCATTGGCGCTGTCCATGACTTTGGTCCGCTGGCCGGCGCCAATGGCTGGGCGACGAAATCCGCCGAGATCACCGTGTCGATTGTGGAGGATGGCGTATCGGAAGGAACTCTGATCGTGAGAGGAAACACGCCCTGAGCCACTGGCCCAAACTGAAATTCCTCGAGACCGACCAGCGGCTTCAATGGCGAATCCGGCTTGTTGGGATCTTCGCGACGAGCGGGCTCGGTGGTGATCATTTCAAAACGAACATACGGTGCAACCTGTTCGAAAAGCGGGATGACTCGCACAGAAACGGTGGTCGAGATTCCTCGAAATAAAACCGGCGGAACAGCATTCAGCAAAATTGTGGCAGGCACAGCTTCGGCCGGTCCGGCAATGAGTGCAGTGTCGGGCAGAGTCAGCGAGTTCGCAGGGAGGCCGTCCACTTCGATCAACGCGGTCGTGGCAAAGACGGGTTCAGCACCCTCCGCCTTTGCTTCCAACGTGATCGCCTGGCCCGCGGCAATAGCTGTTGCATTTGCGGACGCGGATCGCGTCACCATCACCAGCACGTCCTGATTCTGATCGCTGGCCGGGATGGTTTCAGGAACGATGGAAACACCTGTCACGCCTTTCACCGCCAGGCGAATGGGCCCACTGTATTTGAACGATGGTGACTGGCGTACGACCGACAATCGAAGCGGCACAGATCCATTCACAGGCAGTCGCAGCGCGCCGTCACGAGTGGTCAGCACAAATGCTTGACGATCTGCTCGAGCGACCAGCAGCCGGTACAAAGATGCGACCGAGCCTTTGTTATTCAGGTCTCGAATCTGAACTTTCAGCTGAGTCACGGCTTCGGGCACAGTGAAACTGAGCGATGGATCGGCAGCGCCGGAATCTCCGTCATTCTGGGCCACCACCGCATCGCCATTAAGCAGAGTCAGGTGGGCTCGCAGCGGTGAAGAAAGCTGTCTGGCCGCTGCCGCGAAATGCAGAGTCTGGCCGGGAGTTACAGTCAGCAGGACCGTATCTTTTTCCTTCGGCGTCGCGATTCGACCGCTGATCAGAAGTGCCGGAAACGGTGAGGCAATGAAGGTGGCATCAACGGCCGCTTCCGGAAACGTGCCTTCCAGAGGTTCGATGACTTGAGTACCCGCTTCTGTTCGCAGTGATGGCAGAGGAAGCAAAGTGCTGCCCGATTCAATCGCGACCTGACCCAAATTGGCTTTGACAGAAACCGCTTCCGAGACAGCATCGGTGCCCACGAATCGCACGGCTGTTCCGGCGGCTGCCACTGTCGACGGGAAGGCGAGCGAAGACGGCGGAAGGTCGCCGAGCAACAATCGCCAGGAACTTCCACCCGGCGCGCGAAACTGAAGATCGTGAACTTCCGCAAAGTATAGCCCGTCCGCTGGCAGCACGATGGATGTTCTGGCATCGCCTGTCAGATCAGGCTGCTGCCATTGGATCGCCAGCGGTGTTCCCGTCTGCGACCGAATTTCGACGACCGGATCGAGCTTCGAACCAATTC
>JBDNHX010000525.1:0-2898 GCA_041688565.1 Planctomycetaceae bacterium | reverse complement strand
GTGCGGTTGTCGTTGAGGGCGCGTTCAAGGGCTATCGGGAAAAAATTTGCGGGCAGATTTCGCTGCGGGATCAGTCGATCTCCACATTGGCCGCAACCAACAGCGTCCGAAAGCTGTCTCAAATGCTGCGGCTGACGGAAATTCTTCAGACATGCACGATCGCAATTCGGCAACAGGCGGTCTTCGAGTTGCTGTTTCAGTTTTTTCCGCAGGCCACGCAATTTATTTTTGCGGCAATCGAACCTGGAGGCAGCGGCGAATTCCGAGTCTCTGCGATGGAATGTCGCGACGGATGCAAGTCTGCGTTTATCTGTGAGGAAGTAATTGACCATGTGGCACGGAAGCAGGAGTGTCTGCTGCTGGTTGATCAGTGGCGTGAAGCGCCCTCCGAGAAACCAAGACTCTCGACAATGGGACGCATTTCGATGATGGGCGTTCCTCTGCTGGGCTCAAACAGTGCCAGCTGCGGGGTCATTCAGGCTCTGGGAGGCATCCCGGGGACCGAGTTTCAAATGAGTGATTTGGAAAGGCTTGCAATTCTCGCGCAACTGCTCACGATTGTGACTTCACCGCGTTGATCGCAAACAATTTGGCGACAACAGCGGCTCTGGCCAGTCGGTCCGAGTTGCCCGTCATTTTCAGGAGCCCCTATGAATCAGCACGTCCATTCTGTTGCTGACGTGCTTGGTCCCGGAGGAGTGATTGCACGGCGTCTACCCGGCTACGAGCCGCGTCCGGAACAGCTGGCGATGGCAGAAGCCGTCGAGGCGGCTTTGGCAAAGAAAAAGCATCTTATTGCTGAAGCCGGAACTGGTGTAGGCAAAAGCTTTGCGTATTTGATCCCTGCCATTCTGTCGGCTCAGGGAAATCAGGGGAACGAGGGCGAAGATCAGAAGCGAAAACGAATCATCGTTTCGACGCATACGATCAGCCTTCAGGAACAGCTGATCAACCACGACATTCCGTTTCTGCAGGCCGTGTTGCCGGTGGAATTTTCTGCCGTGCTGGTCAAGGGGCGAGGCAACTACATCAGTCTGAGACGGCTTGATAAGGCGGTTCAGCGATCGTCGCAGAAGTCGATGTTTGAGCCGGACGGACAACGGCAACTGGCCATGATTCGCCAGTGGGCTCATACGACAAAAGACGGAAGTCGTTCTGACCTGTCATTCCAGCCGAAGTCGGATGTCTGGGATGAGGTGCTCAGCGACCACGGCGACTGCCTGCGAAAAAAATGTCCGAATCATCAGGACTGCTTTTATTATGCGGCACGACGGCGAGTCTGGAATGCAGACCTACTGATCGTGAATCATGCGCTGTTCTTTTCCGACCTGTCACTGCGTCGCGACGATGCCAGTATTCTGCCCGAATACGATACTGTCATCTTTGACGAAGCGCATACAGTTGAAGCCGTCGCTGCCGATCATCTGGGCCTGTCGGTCTCGGAAGGTCAGGTCGACTATCTGATGAATCGGCTGTACAACGATCAGTCTCAGCGCGGTCTGCTGGTGACTCATAATCTTGTCGACGCTCAGAAACAGGTGCAGAAGATTCGCGCCGTATCGATGCGATTCTTTCTCGATACTTCCGACTGGGCCGCAAGATTCTGCAAGTCCAACGGTCGCCTGACCGGCCCAATGGAAATCAACAATGATTTGTCCCCGGAGCTGAGCGCGCTGGCCATCATGATTGCGGAAGCCGCGTCAAACGCGACCAGTGAAGCCAACAAGGTGGAGCTTCAGTCGGCATCGGATCGCTGCAAGCTGCTGGCCGATAATCTGCTGTCGTGGGTTCGTCAGAGCGTTGGGAATTCGGTGTTTTGGGTGGAACGTACGGGCGCTCAGAAGCAGCGGCTGTCGCTGATGAGTGCTCCCGTGGAGGTCGGGCCGATTCTTCGCGAATATCTGTATAACAATGTGCCGTCGGTCATCATGGCCAGTGCCACATTGGCCACCGGGGCGAAGGATTTCGCCTTCTTTCGCTCGCGTGTCGGACTGACGGAAGGCAATGAGACTCGCCAGGGCAGTCCGTTCAATTATCAGCAGCAGGCTCGGTTGATTCTGTCGACGAACATGGCAGATCCGGGCACCGATGCGCGACGTTTCGAACAGCAGTGCTGCGAACGGATTCAGCGGCATCTGCTGGAGACGCAAGGTCGCGCGTTTGTGCTGTTCACCAGTTACTCGATGATGCAGTTTTGTGCCGAACGACTGACCGGCTGGCTGGCTCAGCATGACCTTTCCCTTTACTGCCAGGGCAAAGGCCTGCCGCGAACCGCGATGCTCGAACGTTTCCGTAAGGATGAGCGAGCCGTTTTGTTCGGGACCGATAGTTTCTGGCAGGGAGTCAACGTGCCCGGAGATGCGCTTCAAAATGTGATCATCCCGCGTCTGCCATTCAGTGTTCCCGATCACCCGCTTCTGGAAGCACGGCTGGAAGCTATTAAAGCTCGCGGTGGTAACCCGTTCCGTGATTATCAGACTCCGGAAGCCATCATTAAATTGAAGCAGGGATTCGGCCGCCTGATCCGCCATCGAAACGATACCGGGCGAGTCGTCATCCTGGACCCGCGAGTTCTAACAAAGCCGTACGGTCGCCTGTTTATCGCCAGTCTACCGAAGTGTCGGCTGGAAATTGACAACGGTGAAACCATTGAGCCGGTCGAAACAGATGATTGATCACGTGGTAGTGCAAAGGCAGTATGAACCCACGCGCGATCTCGGCCAACTGTGCCGACCACGTTGGTGTCGTGTATGACGACCGAGTCAATGTGTTCCCATGTGTCTTCTGTCGATTTGCCGTCTACTAAACCGCCGCCTTCCTCGAACAGGGTTTTTCCACATGCTGCCGCTTCACTCTTCTCGCCGTTCGTTTCTCAAAGCTTCGTTTCTCAAAGCTTCG
>JBDNHX010000524.1:0-3189 GCA_041688565.1 Planctomycetaceae bacterium | reverse complement strand
TGGGTGACGCTGAATGGGTGACGCTGAATGGGTGACGCTGAATGGGTGACGCTGAATGGGTGACGCTGAATGGGTGACGGCCAACGCCGTTAAGCATTCGATAGCGTCAGAACCAGCGAATAGCCCCCTCATCCGGCCTATCGGCCACCTTCTCCCCCTTCCATGGGAGAAGGGACTTCGACAAAGCCGCGGAAAGCATGATAATAAATCCTTCACGGCGTTGGGTGACGACCAGACAAATCACGACGTGATAAACTCTTTCGCGCGCAGGATCGAAAGTTCGATCTGATCACTGCCTGGCTGTTGGCCGGCGTACTTAACCATGTCGGCCGCTTCCAGGAACTCGGCCAGACTCGCGGATCTTTCGACTGGAAAGATGTCGATCAGCCGCATCTCCTGCAGGAATTCTTCCGTCGTCTGTTCGGGGGCTCGCAGGCCGGTCTTTCCTTCGATGTAGACTCGGACGATTCCCGTCAGTCGCACATAAAACTCTTTGAACAGGCCCTGAGACGGCAGGTTTTCGGAAAGAAGTTGGGCCATCGTGATTTGAGCGATTTCTTCAGGAGTCTGCACGGGGATCGAAGCCACTTTGGAGGCACGCATGCGGCGGGCTCTCAACACCAACAGCAGCACGGCGACCGCCACAATCAGCAGGCCAGTCCACCAGAAGTTTTTCGATGAATCAAGCGGCTGCGGAGGAAGCATCGGCTCCAGATTGCCCAGGTCGGGGATCTGACCAGACAGCTCAGATGTGACTTTGATCTCAATCGGATCCGACTTAATAAACGTGGCCTTCCCCCGCGCTTCGGAGTCCTCACGATTGTCTGTGAACTCAATCGCAATGGAACGGACCAGATGCGTCCCGCTGTGAACCGGCTCCAGCTGATAATGAAAGAGTCGAGTCTGCTCGTCTGCTGGGTCTTTCGCTATTGGATTTTTTGGCGATCGTTCGCTGTAGTCTCGCACCAGAAAGTCGCCGACGGCTTCGCCAAACGCGGGCGGTTTGATTTCGACCTGCGGCGGAGCAGTGACTTCCACATCCATTTCCACGAGGTCAGAAAGTCGAGGCTCCGCGGGCGTGATTGTCACGGTCAACCTGACCGGCCCCTTTTCGGACACTCGCTGCACAGAATCTGCATTCATTTCGCCGGATTGAGATGTCTCAGTGGATTGGCTGCAGCCGGAGATCAAAACAAGACATGCAACGGAAGCCGTGATTCTGCAGGAGAACGCGTTCATCGCTGGCGCTCCCGCATCCGAAAGAATTTCTGCAGGCTGTTGGCGTACGGCTGATCAGTCCGGATTTCAAGCCGATCCACGTTCGCGCGACGCAACCAGCCGGTGAGAGTTTTCTCGCGGTCGGCGGCCGCTTTGGCAAACAGCGCACGCACCTGCGGATGACGAGTATCCAGTTCGAGCAATTCGTCGGTTTCCGCATCGCGGAGAGTCAGAAAGCCAACATCCGGAAGAACAGATTCACGCGGATCCTGCAACGTCACAGCGATGCAGTCGTGCCGCTGATTGGCCACGGCCAGTGCCTTTGAACAATCGGGGCCCAGAAAATCGCTCATGACAAAGACGACACAGCGGCGCCGCTGCACGCGGGAAATGTATTCCAGCGCTTTCGTTATGTCAGTCTCCGCCTTGATGGGCTCCGCGGCCAGCAGTTCACGAATCAGTCTCAGCACATTGCCGCGGCCTTTGCGAGGCGGAATGTATTTGACAACATCGTCAGCAAAGAACAGCAGGCCAACTTTGTCATTGTTCTTGAGCGATGTGAACATCAGCACGGCCGCCACTTCGACGGCGGTTTCCATTTTGCTCAGACGCTGCGAACCAAATGCGCCGGACGCAGAGATATCGACGGCCAGAAGAATTGTCAGTTCCCGCTCTTCGCAGAACGTTTTGACGTAGGGAGCTCCTGATCGCGCGGTGACGTTCCAGTCGATGCTGCGAATTTCGTCGCCCGGAATATATTCGCGGACCGAATCAAACTCCATCCCGCGACCTTTGAACGCGCTGAGATATTCACCAGCCAGCAGATCGTTCACCTGGCGGCGAGCCACGATCTGAATGCGGCGAACTTCCTTGAGAACTTCTTCCAGTTCACGAGCAGCCATGGGGAGTCGTTGAGTTGAGTTTGATGTCGTACAAACACAACTTAACCCTAACTTTAAAGGTTGACAAAGCACTATGGCACGGGCACAGATTCCAGAACCTTCCGCACGATATCATCGGACGTCATTTCTTCGGCCTCTGCTTCATACGTCAGAATGATGCGATGGCGCAGGATTTCGAAGGCAATATCCTTCACGTCCTGCGGAGTCACATAGCCACGGCCGGCAAGAAACGCGTTCGCTCGCGCGGCCAGACACAAATTGATGGAAGCTCGCGGAGAAGCACCGCACTGGATCAACGGCTTCAGTTCCTTCAGGCGAAAGTCTTCCGGCCGGCGAGTCGCGGCCACAACATCCAGAACATAATCCTTCACCTTGTCGTCCATGTAGATGGAAGAAACCGTCTGCTTGATTTCCACAAGCTGTGAAGGTTCAAGAACGGGATGAATCTCGCGACGGATATCGTCCAGCACGGCATCCACAACTTTGCGTTCCTCAGCCCTGGTCGGATAACCTACGACTACCTTCAGCATGAAACGATCGACCTGTGCTTCAGGCAGTGGATACGTTCCTTCCTGCTCGATCGGATTCTGAGTTGCCAGAACCAGAAACGGTTCTTCCAGCGGATAGGTCTCGTCCCCGATCGTGACCTGATGTTCCTGCATGGCTTCCAGCAGCGCCGACTGAACCTTTGACGGAGCTCGATTGATTTCATCCGCCAGTACAAGATTTGCAAAGATGGGGCCCTTGCGAGTCCCAAACGAACCTTCGCGCGGATTGTAAATCATCGTTCCGATCAGGTCCGCTGGCAGCAGGTCGGGCGTAAACTGGATGCGGCTGAATTTGCATCGAATCGCGCTGGCCAGAGCTTTGATGGCGGTCGTTTTTGCAAGCCCCGGCAGGCCTTCCAGCAGAACGTGTCCGCCAGTCAGCAGAGCAATCAGCAGGCGTGACAGCATCACGTCCTGGCCGACGAGCGCCTTGCGAACCTCCGCCCGCACGCGCTCAATCTGATCGGAATATTTCAGAACCTGTTCTTTAATCTTCTGGACGTCGACAGACATGGTTTTAT
>JBDNHX010000090.1:0-11577 GCA_041688565.1 Planctomycetaceae bacterium | reverse complement strand
TCGGGGGAGAAGGGACAGAATGAAGTGCTGGACTTCTTCTACCCGGGCTCGGTCCTTGTCACCTCCCGCGACATCATCACGTTGTGGGTTGCGAGAATGGTTTTGACCGGCCTGTACAACATGGGCGACGTGCCGTTTAAGCACGTCTACATCCATCCGAAGATTCTGGATGGACTTGGGCAGACCATGTCCAAGTCCAAAGGCAACGGCGTTGACCCGCTGGAGTTGATCGAAAAATACGGCACCGATGCTATTCGCTTCACGATCTCATCGCTCGCCGGGGAAACTCAGGACGTGCGATTGCCGGTTGGCTATGAGTGTCCGCATTGTCAGGCCATCACGCCGCAGACCAAAGAGCATCAGGAAATGCGGCCGATGGGCGGAGCGACTCCGTCGATCAAATGTGCGAAGTGCAAAAAGTCGTTCCAATTTCCGAGCCCGTGGTTTACACCGGACGAAGGAGCCCCCGTGGCTCGGATTGTCAGCGAACGCTTCGAGTACGGCCGGAACTTCTGCAACAAGCTGTGGAACGCGTGCCGTTTTGCGTTCATGAATCTGGAAGGTTACACCGCCGGCCCGGTTCTGGAATCGGAGCTGCAGGTGGAAGACCGTTGGGTGCTCAGCCGACTGGCGACGACCGTTCGTGAAGTCACTACGATGCTGGAACGTTACCAGTTCGACCAGGCGACTCGCGCGGTTCGCGAATTCACCTGGAACGAGTTCTGCGACTGGTATCTCGAAATGCTGAAGCCTCGCTTCCGCAACGAAGCCGCTCGTCCGGTGGCTCAGCGATGTCTGGTTGTTGTGGTCGACACACTTCTGCGGCTGCTGCATCCGTTCGCTCCGTTTATTACGGAAGAACTGTGGCACAAGCTGAATGAAGTAGCCCCACAGCGGAGCGTAGCGGAAGCCGCCAAGGCTTTCGGCAATTCTACGTCCGATGCACAAAGCCGAAACGCTACGCGCGTTCCGCTACCGACCGAAAGCGTCATGGTCGCACCATGGCCCGATCTGCCCGTCAATGCGATTGATGCGGCTCTGGAAAAGCGGTTTGAGCGGCTTCAGGAAACCATTGTGGCTGTTCGCAATGTGCGATCGGTTTATGGGATCTCCCCGGGGGCACCGCTGAAGTTGTTTATGCGATGTGCGCCGGATGTGGCTGAACAGCTGAAAGCCGTCGCCGGACAGTTTGACTTCCTGTCGAAAACGATGCTGGAAGCGGCTGGACTGGACATCACACAACCCACCGGCTGCGTCAGTTTTTCTCTTGGAGACGCTGACGGTTATATTCCAGTCGGTGATCTTATCGACCGCGTGGCCGAGAAAGCTCGCAAGGAGAAGGAAGCCGAAAAGCTGCGCGGCTTTATTCAGAGTGCCGATAAGAAGCTTATGAATGAAGGCTTTATGGCGAAAGCTCCGGCCGATGTGGTCGACGGTATTCGAGCCACGAAAGCCGAGCAGGAAGCTCAGCTGGAAAGCATCGAACGCATCATCCGAGAGTTGTCATAGTTTTTTGGGCAGGACAAACCCGACTTGGGGACAGGTCGGGTGACAACTTACAGAAACTTATCTGCATCGTGCACCAGCAAATGGGCCGAGCCGAATCGTTCGCGAACGGTTGCAGCCCGTTCGCTGATCACCTGCACGGCGATGCGAGTTTCCCGCAGCAGCAGCACTGAGCCATGAACAAGAGAGCCTACCGCAACAAGACCGGCAAAAACGCCGGCGACTTCAAGCGGAAGAACGACCGCCATCAATTGCACGGGAGCAGCAACGGCGCCCAGCAGGGAGGCAAAAGCCGCAATCGCGAACGCTCCCAGTGCCACGTAAAAACTGCGTAACGCCCGAAGCAGCAGCAGAGTACGATGTTCAGAAGCTGACAATTCACGAAGCCTCCGCAGGGCTTCAGGACCTGCGAGATCGGCCGTGCCCTCCAGTTGCTTGGACAGTTCACGAGCCCGATCGACTCCGCGAGCCAGTCGGTTGCTGGTACTCATGATCAGAACCGACGACGCATTTGTCAGAATCGCCGGGGCCACAATCAGGGACAATACGGCGAAGGGATTCTGGTCCATATGACGTTAACTTTGCGGCAGGGATGGGAACATCGTCCCACGAAGTCCAGAGATAAAGACAGCATGCATTCTACCTGTTGCCCCGTGCTGTTGACAGAGGTGCTCATACCAGGTTGCACTGCCTGCGGTTCTTATCGTAACTTCAGCCAGGAAATCGATGTTGGAAAACGCAACGGTCGAGCGACTATGGCCAGGAATACCCGCAGTCTCGCAGGCCGGACACGGAATTCAGCCAGAACCACGCCTGAGCGGCTTCCTTATCGGATGTCGAATCAAGCGAGATCGGGCGCCGGGCATAATGTCCGTCTTCCACGCCCTCCGCCTCGTCGAGGGTTTGGAGACACTCGGCGTCCACAAGGTAGAGTTCACCCTTCACCGCCAGTCCGTCGGGCCATTCGATCAGCCCCGGATACGAACCCAGATCGAAGATTCTGTACAGCGGGGAAGTCACGGCGTGGCCAAGGCTAAGCTGTGACTCAAGCAGATGATGAAGTCCGTAGCCTCGTTTGAGGGAGCCGTAAACAAAAATGCGAGTTCGCCTGTCGTGGGAATGAACAGGTGAGTCAGTTGACGCCGCGGACACGTTTGAGAACCTTCCGTTGAACGGCTCAGGATGAGTGTTATCTGAACGAGTCACCGCAGCTTCGGCGACGGAGTGGCCTGCCAGCGCGGGCAAGTAAAGCTGCGAAATTTTATCGACTGGCTGATTCCGGGAAAGCGACATGATCAATCAACATGCCACAGAGATTCGCGTTCGTTACAACGAAACCGACGCGATGGGGTTTCTGCACCATTCCAACTACCTGTGTTACTTCGAAGTCGGGCGGACCGAGCTGTTTCGAGCTCAAGGGGGAAACTACCGGCGGATGGAGGAACTGGGCCTGTATTTCGTGGTCGCCCGGATTTCGGTTCGCTATCGGCGACCGGCCCGATATGACGATTTGCTGACGCTCCACACGCAGATTTCTCGAGTAACCCCGGCCAAACTGGAGCATTCTTATCGTCTGATGCGAGGCGACGAGGTCCTTGCGGAAGCTGATTCCGTGATTGCCTGCGTCAACGGAAACGGCGAAGTTCAGCGAATTCCTGAGGACCTGGTCAGTCTGACCACTTAGTTGGGATTGTTCTGATTGTGAAAATTGGGCGGGTTGTTTGACAGGGGAGTGCTTGTGAAGATAGGGTATGCTGGAGTTTCAAGGGGTCCGCACGGGATGGAAGTGTTTTCCACTGGCCTGTCCGGGCTGAAGGCTGACTGTCAGCCATGTCGTTACAAAGGGTTTTACGATGCGAACAATTGGTCTTATCCTCGCGTTGGCAGCCATGCTGCTCACCAACAGTGCTGATGCCGGTCACAAAGGTTGCAAGCCAGCAAGGTGCAAGCCAGCCAGGGTGAAGTGCTGCAAGCCAGAGCCAACCTGCTGTGCACCAGCACCAACTTGCTGCGAAACTGCTCCAGTCTGTGAAAGCGGCTGTGGTTCTTCTTGCGGCACAAGCAGTGGATGTGCAACTGCCGCTTGCGGTGTAGTTGCTCCAGCAGCGGCAGTTGAAGTTGCACCAGCGGCTCCAGCAGCAGCAGTTGAAGAAGCACCAGCAGCACCAGCAGTTGAAGAAGCTCCGGCTCCTCCAGCAGCAGAAGTAAAGTAATTTCGGGCGTCGGAACAGCATGGGCCTTTCTTCGACTCGCAATGCTGTTCGACACGGAACTAAAAAATGATCCCGACGCCGTCCAGTAAACCTTGAGTTTTCTCTGGACGGCGAGTGTGGGACTCTGGATGAATATCTGAACGGCAGGGATGCCGTTTTTTTATGCGCCGACGGTTGTCTTGACAAGTGTCGTCGAAACGGGCATGCTTTCAGGATGACATCATCCATAAAACCGAAAAGCGGAAAGCGATTTGATTCGCCGGAGCAGGAAACGTTCCTGAATCTTTGGCGAACGTACGACTGTCTGAAAGCCCTGGAAGATGAACTGTTTGGGAAGGTCCAGCTGTCAGCGCAGCAATACAATGCCCTGCGACTTTTAAGATCGGCTCATCCGGCTCCGATGCAGACATTGGCTCTTGGGAAGCGGTTGATTTCCCGAGGCCCCGATACGACCAGAATGCTGGATCGGCTTGAGCAGCGGCAGTTGATTGTTCGGGAGCGTCGTGTTGAAAATCGACGCGTCGTGGAAATTGCCATTACTCCTCAGGGTGTTGCGCTGCTGGACGAAATGGCAAAGTCCGTTCGAGAAATGCATGAGCGGCAACTGGGACATCTCAGCCGTGTAGAGCAGCGGGATCTGATCACGCTGCTGAAGCGAATTCGTGAACCTCATGAGGATGCCAGTTGCGACTGGCTGGATGAATAATTCAGCGGCGACAGGGCTTAGCTTGCGTCTCCGGCCATAAACCACCAAAGCCTGTTCTTATGGAAGCGTTGAGAACATCAGTTCCAGCGGAGGATGAACTCTATGAAAAACTCGATCCTGACGATTCTGAGTATTTGCGTTGTGAGTGCGGCAGTTGTCGCCGAGGACTGGCCGCACTGGCGTGGGCCTCACAATGACGGGCATTCGTTTGAGACGAATCTCCCGGACATTTGGTCAACGAAAGGCGAGAACCTGCTGTGGCGCAAGGAAGAATTCGCAAGCCGCTCCTCACCCGTCGTGATGAATGACCGAGTGTATCTTGTGTGCCGAGCTTTTCCGGAGACGAACAAAGAGGGTGAAAAAACGGTTTGCGTCGATGCCAAAACAGGCGAGCTCATCTGGGAAAGTATTCATAACGTTTACCTGTCGGATGCACCCGCAGAGCGTGTAGGCTGGTCAAGTGTCGTTGCAGATCCGGCCAGTGACACCGTCTACGTGCTTGGTCTCGGCTGCGTGTTCCAGTGCCTGGACGGCAAAACCGGCAAGGTCATCTGGGAACACTCCATGAGTGAAGAATACGGGATGCTGTCGACTTATGGCGGCCGAACAAATTTCCCGGTGATCTTCGAGGATCTGGTGATCATCAGCGGAGTTATGACGGGCTGGGGAGAGACGGCCCTTCCTGCTCATCGCTTTGTGGCGTTCGACAAAAAGACGGGCGTTGCTCAGTGGCTGAAGAGCACAAAACTGCGACCGGAAGACACGACCTACAGCACGCCTGTGTTGACAACGTTCAAGGGACAGGCGGCCATGGTGGTTGGTGCCGGTGACGGCGCGTTTTACGCCATTCAGCCGCGGACCGGAAAGACGATCTGGAAATACCAGGCGTCAACACGTGGTCTCAATACAAGTGCGGTTGTCGACGAAAACGGAATCGTTTACTGCGGCCACGCAGAGCAGAATGCCAATGATACCACGACGCTTGGTGCCGTCTTGGCCTTTGATGGCAATGTGGAAGGTGATATCACCGAAGACAAGCTGTTGTGGAAACTTCCAAAGAGGGCCGTGGGACGCAGCTCTCCGGTGAAGTTGAACGATCGTGTGTATTTCGTCGAAGACGGAGCCACGCTGGTGATTGTGGACGCGAAAACCGGTAACCTGGTCGGTCAGAAGAAACTTGGCCGCATCATGTTCGGCAGCCCGATCGTTGCCGACGGGAAGATCTACATTGCTGAGAATACGGGTCGCTTTTATATCCTGAAGCCCAGTGAAAAGGGTGTGGATATTGTCGGCGAGGCGAGACTGGGGCAGGGTGAAGAAGTCTTTGGATCGCCTGTCGTGTCCAATGGTCGCATGTTCCTGCCCTCGATTGACGCGTTGTACTGCATTGGCAAACCCGAGACCGTCGCAACAAAAGCCACGAAGTCACGACTCGCAGCCGAAGCACCGTCGGCCGGTGACAAGGCGATTGCTCAGATCATGCTGACTCCGGTGGAACTGATCCTGACCTCCGGTGAAAAAACGACACTGCAGGTCAAGGGCTACAATAAGAACGGGCAGTTTGTTCAGATCATCAAAGACGCTGTGATCACTGCTGCGGGCGGTGGAACCGTTGGCAAAGATGGAGTCTACACGGCTCCGGCATCAGGCATCGCCGCTGTAACGCTGACAGTAAAATCCGGCGAGATGGCAGCGACAGCCCGTCTTCGCGTCGTTCCGCAACTGCCATGGAAGTTTGATTTTTCGGACGACAAAGTGCCGTCAGTGTGGATTGGTGCCGACTATCGCCACAAGCCAGCACCACTGGATGGGGCGAAGGGGCTGGTCAAGATCAGCACAATTCCTAAGGGAACACGCAGCCAGTCGTGGATGGGCCTGACGAATCTTCATGACTACACGATTCAGGCAGACTTCAAGGGCTCTGAAAAAAATGGCCGACTGCCTGATATGGGGTTGATCAATCAGCGTTATACGCTGGACCTTCAGGGATCTCAGCGACTGCAGATTCGTTCGTGGGTCGCTCGTCTTGAACTGCGTTTTGCGAAAACCATTGATATGCAATGGTCGGCTGACACCTGGTACACCATGAAATTCCAAAGCGAAACGAAGGATGGAAAAGTCACATTGCGTGGCAAGGTCTGGCAGCGTGGTGACGCAGAACCGGCGGAATGGCAGATCGAAGGAACCGATGAAACTCCAAATCTGAACGGCAGCCCAGGCCTGTTTGGAAACGCGACTGATGCTGAGTTTTTCATTGATAATGTTCAGGTCACTGCCAATAAATAGAAAACCGTCTGCGAAAGGGGCGAAACAAATTTCGGTTCGTTCCCCTTCTGCTCTTCTCTTCATCTGTGAGCTATCGACTCATAAAGTGTTCAGTCCTGGCCTGTCATTGCCAGACTGGAATGTCCCGAACGGGCTCATTTCGGGAAGCTGAACCTGGCTTCCTCAATAAGGAATATTTAATCATGCTGAGACTCAGGAATTGGTTCACCGCCGGGCTGTTGCTGACAGCGACGACGTTGTTGCCCGTGTGTACCGTCGCCGGTGAAAACCCAACGGAAGCGGCCATCAAGAAGATTTCGAAAATGAAGGTCGGGGGAAAAGACTGGCCGCAATGGGGCGGAAGTTATTCCCGCAACAATACGCCGGACGGCAAGAATATCCCAACCGCCTGGGATGTGAACACTGGGGAAAATATTTTGTGGTCCATGCCGCTCGGCTCCGAAACCTACGGCAACCCGGTCGTTGCCAACGGGAAAGTATTCATTGGTACCAATAACGGAAATGGGTACGTGAAGCGTTACCCAAGTTCCGTGGACCTTGGCTGTCTGGTTTGCTTCGATGAAAAGTCGGGCAAATTTCTGTGGCAGCACTCCAATGAAAAGCTGTCAACGGGCCGCGTCAATGACTGGCCGCATCAGGGAATCTGCTGTTCTCCTTATGTTGAAGGTGACCGAGCGTGGTATGTCAGCAGCCGTGGCCAGGTCGTTTGCCTGGATACAGAAGGGTTTCATGACGATGAGAACGACAGCCCGGTGGTCGACGAAAAAGCTGTAGAAAAAGATGAAGCCGATGTCGTCTGGGTTGTCGACATGATGAAGGACCTGAAGGTTTCGCAGCACAACATGTGCAGCTGCTCGGTTACCTGTTTTGGAGACCTGCTGTTTGTAATCACTGCCAACGGCGTCGACGAAGGGCACATTACGATTCCGGAAGAGGATGCACCAAGCTTCATTTGCCTGAACCGCAATTCGGGTGAGGTGCTGTGGACAGATAATTCACCAGGTGCGAATGTCCTGCACGGCCAATGGTCGTCTCCGGCGTTTGGTGAGTTTGCTGGGGTGGCACAGGTGCTGTTCGGAGCCGGCGACGGTTATCTCTACAGCTTTGCCGCAGAAGGCAAGGCCGGAAAAGCGGAGATGCTGTGGAAGTTCGACTGCAATCCGAAAGAGTCGATTTATCTGTTGGGTGGTCGAGCGACTCGTAATCACCTCATCGCTACTCCCGTGGTTTACGACGGTCGGGTCTATATCGGTGTGGGAGAAGACCCTGAGCACGGCGAAGGGCAGGGCCATCTGTGGTGTATCGACCCAACCAAGCGGGGCGATGTCAGCCCGACTCTGGTTTACAACTCCAAAGATCCTAAAACCGTGATCGCTCACAAGCGACTGCAGGCGTTGGATGACAAGTCCGGCGACTTTGAGCGAGAGAATCCGAACTCAGCAGCCATCTGGCACTACAAAGGTTCGGACCCAGCCAATTTTGAAACCACCATGCACCGCACCTGCGGGACAGTGGCCATCAAGAACGATCTGTTGTTTGTGGCAGACTTCAGCGGACTGTTTCATTGTATTAACGCAAAGACCGGCGAGCCACACTGGACGTATGACATGTTTGCTGCATCGTGGGCGTCTCCTCTGATCGTTGAAGACCGCGTCTACATCGGCGACGAAGACGGCGACATTGCAATATTCAAGCTGTCGGCCGAGATGGAAAAACTAGGCGAAGAAATCAACATGGGTTCTTCAGTCTATACGACTCCTGTGGTGGCCAATGATACAATGTTCATTGCCAACCGAAATCGAATCTACGCCATCAAAGAAGGTGCGAAGAGCGATCCTGCAAAGTAGTTTCTAAAGCCCGAAACGGCCGACCGGCATTCAGACCCTGGGTTGAGATCTCTCAATCCAGGGTCTTTTTTTGTGCCCGACATGTTTAACGCGTTGAGAGTTGGCAGGTTGTGGATTCATCACAACCTGAGCCTGAGGCGCTAGCCGATTTGCTGTTTTCATCGTTTAACCCGTGGCCGACAGGCCAGGCCGAGTGACTAACCTGGCCTACTGGCCACGGGTTAAACGAAGATGATCTCTGTCGTGAAATCAACAGTGCGCTTGCGGAATTGACAGTATGAAATCGGCTAGCGCCTCAGGCTCAGGTCGGATTCCGCCCCGTGGCACGAGCGATAGGCCGGCCCGGAAGGCGGCGTGCGGGGGGCAATCCCTCGCTGACGCGTCGGGTTGGGGAAGTCTTATGTTGGTTGCATCTTTCATTGCTTGAGTGCGTGCAGTCGAGTACTCTGTTGTGGCCGGTCTCCTGACCGAGCCACACGTTTTGTATTCTGTTGTGGCCGGTCTCCTGACCGAGCCACGCGTTTTGACCGGAAGGTCTCCCGTTGCACCTCGCTGAGGCATGCACGGGAGACCTGCGGTCAGGGCATGGTGCGGGGTCAGGAGACCCACGCACAACAGAGTACCACTCATTTAGCCTTCTGTGTCAGCTCATGCAGCCTGCCGATGATGTTGGCCTTTTGGTCTCGCAGGGAGGCATGTGCCACGATCTTTCCGTCAGCGCCGACAAGAATTGCGTACGGAAACAAACCAACTGGAAACTCGCCGATCGAGTCACCGCTCGACCCTTCGCCTGCCACAGGAAGATACGTCGGGTAGCCCAGTTGTTCCTTGTCGATAAATTGCTGAACCACTTCTGCCTTCGTTCCCCCCGGATGCAGCCCGACGATGAGATCCCCGGCCACCGCCAATTTTTTCAGGATCGGTAAGTCATTTTTGCATGGACCACACCATGTCGCCCAATAGTGAATCAGAAACGGCTTTCCATTCACATCAGGTCGCACACCGCCGATCCAGCCATCTTTGGGCAATTTCGGCGCGGGTTTACCAATCATCGCATCGAACGGCCGGAGCCGCTGTTTAATCAGAGCCTGATCTTCCATGTTCTTCTGATACTGCTTTTGGACCTGCGCCAGAATCTCGTCGTCGGTGAGTCCATCGCGATACACATAATCGACGATGGCAATATCACGAAACCGCTGATCCTGAACACGTTCGCCGGCAACAGGCTGCAGTGTCGCGATCGTTTCTTTCAAGTCGATGTCCGTGCGAACCTGTGTGACGCGCGACTTCACCCGCGAGAAGCTGAATCCCTTGTCATCCGAGCGACCGTTCGCTCGATCTTCTTCAAAGGGCCACCAGATGCTAGGAGCGATCTCGCGGAAGTCTCGGAAGCGAACAAACGATGCGAGTCTTAGTTTGGCTTGATCCAGCGTTGACGTCCATGCTTTACTCAATTGCCACCGCTTTTCCGGTGACAGTCTATCCTCCTCAGCCTTGAGCCAGTCCGAATACTCCTGCAGCGAAGCAAACTTACGCCCGGTAATGATCGCCACTGCATCAGATTTGTAAAAATCCGGTATCATCTGATTGGTATGAAATGTCGCACACGCTCGGATCAACCCGGATTTCTGACTGATCCACAATTGCTGGAGCCTGGTCAGCGAATACACAACGTCACATAGATCACCATCAATTTCTTCGGCGGCGACGAAGCTGTAGTCGGACTCGGAAGGCGGAACCGGCGTGCCTAGCGAGTGGCGGTGACTATCATTCGCTCCCCACCAGAATTCATGTCGCGTCATCGTCATGTAGTGTGGTTCTGTTATATCATGGTCCTTCCACATAGCCGCGATGCCCGACCGGACAACATGTTGTGCGGGACTACCTACGCTCTTCATTCGCTCCGCAGCCCGTTCTTTGGTGGCCCAAGTAATTTGACCCTGAATTGCCAGCGCTTCCGGCCCCGTGGCAGTACCGAGTTCTTTTGGCAACTGGAACGCATGCACCCAGTGTTTTTCATCCCACGCGAACGTCGATCGATAATGAAACCACCGCGATTCATCGACCGGTTGCGAAACCGCCGCCTTCAGGTTCGCCAATGAATCTTCCACCGGGTCCTTCAGGCGGAGGTCCGTCTGAGTGGCAACATCAGCGACAATATAGAATCGCGGCAACGCATCAATCGCCGTCGCCTTTTGGTGCGCGGCGATTGCTTTCCGGGCAGTTGCTTCGTCTGGAGCGTTCAAGTGCTGTTTGCCAGTGCCTTCATTCCGCTTCGTATTTTTGCTTTGCATTCCACCCATCGCACCTGCGTAATTGGACAATGTTGTGGTTGGCGCGACTTCCGCGTTTTCATCCTTGGCCGAATCGCTCGTCTTTGCTTCGCCTTGGATTATTCCCGCATCGCGAACATCGTCCTGCATGGTCGCTTCTGCTTCCTGAACAACAGTCTCCTGCGACTGGGCGAAGAGTGAAAATGACAGGCTGCCGCAAACAATCACGGCCATGCACAACGTCGCCAATGCGGTTCGCGACGGTATTAGTCGTGGCGTTTCTACTTCACCAAGCAGGCGATGGATGCGGGTGCTGAGTTGTGATGCATTGCCGCCGTCTGCTGCCAGGGCTTCCAGTTGAGGAGCGATGTTCAGGCCTCGCGACCTGGCACAGAGTTCCGCCATCGCGAGCAACGCACTGGCGAATTCCAGACGACCACAACCCGAGACGGCCATGTCGTCGCAGCAGTTTTCGCGTTCGATGCTGATGCTGCGACTGATCCACCATGTCATCGGATGAAAGAACAACAACGCTTCGACAATGCGTTGCGTCAAGTTGACCAGCATATCGTACCGGCGAATGTGAGCCATCTCGTGGCTGAGGATCGCGGCGAGTTGCTGTGGATCAAGACCGCACAGAATTGCCGGCGGCAGCAAAATCATCGGCTTCAGGATGCCAACCACGATCGGTACGGCAACTCGATGGCACAATCCAACAAGCGGAATTCGCCTCAAACCCATTCGCG
>JBDNHX010000010.1:0-32345 GCA_041688565.1 Planctomycetaceae bacterium | reverse complement strand
TATGGCGAACGCTGGGCGCGGCATTGGCTGGACATTGCTCACTATGCAGACACTCACGGCTTTGAACGTGATCAGCGGCGCGACAATGCATGGCGATATCGCGACTGGGTGATAAAAGCGATCAACGCCGATCTGCCTTATGATCAGTTTCTGAAAGATCAGATTGCGGGCGATGTGCTGCGCCCGGAAGATCCCGACGCCGTGGTGGCCACCGGTTTTCTTGCCGCTGGTCCGTGGGACTTTGTCGGCCAGGCGGAAACTCCAAGTCCAGTGCTCAAACGACTGGCTCGCGCGGACGACCTTGATGACATGATCACTCAGGTGATGACATCCACCTGTGCTGTCACCATCAACTGCGCTCGCTGTCATGATCATAAGCTCGACCCGATTTCGCAGCGCGAGTATTACTCGCTCTCCGCAGTGTTTGCCGGCGTCAAACGAGGCGATCGACTTGTCTCGCTGCGCGAACAGGAAGAGATTGCTCAACGGAAAGGCGGGATTGAGGAAAAGCTGAAAGCGGCTCGTAAGGAATTAGCCGTGCTCCGACGCAACGGCTGGAATCTGGCGGACATCGTCGGTGGCGGAGATGGGCACGGAGCTGGAAAACCAGGTTTGGCGATTGACCCGCTGAGTGGACAAGCGACTGCCGATCGACGCGGCTTTTTGGAAAATGCGCCGGTCAATGCGTTTAGAAAATCTGATCTGCCGTTCGTGGACGGTGTTGTGATTCCGGATGGTGGTGAGTCCGGTGACGTCATCATCTCTTCCACCGGTCTTGTGGCTCATGGCGTCCCGGATACCGGCGGACGCGCGTGGGATGCCGTTCGCAATGGTCCGGTCAACTCGCAATTTTCTACGGAGCTGGGTGGCACGGACTTTTCCAAAGATGGCCATTCACTTCTCTCACTGCATGCGAACGTTGCCATTACGTTTGATCTCCAGGCGATGCGTCAGAAAGGACTTTCGGATCACTTTTTGTTCAGAACGCAGGTCGGTTACTTTGGTCAGACGCCAAAGGCAGGTGCCGGGATTGTCGTGTTTCTGGATGGTAAACGCGTGTTTGAGCAAAGCAGCATCGGACGAGCGGACGGGCTGGTGGATGTGGCAATTCCGATCCGTTCGTCGGTTCGTTTTCTGACGCTCATGGCAACCGATGGTGGCAACGATATCAGCCACGATCAGATCTGTTTTGCCGATCCGCAGCTGGAGCCGGCTGACGATTCCAAGGCTGACAAACATGCGGCGCGAGTCACCGAGCTGACACAGGCGATCGCCGATCTTCAAATGCAGCTGGCTTCAACCCCCGAGCCTGCTCGTGTTTATGCGGCGGTTCTCGACACGCCTCCCGTTGTGCATGTGCATGTGCGAGGCAATCCCGAACAACCTGGGGAAGCAGTCAATCCCGGGACCATTTCCTGTCTGAATCATCTGTCGGCGACATTCGGTGACAATTCGCTTTCGGAGGCTCAGCGAAGAATTGCCCTGGCCGAATGGATTGCGTCACCAGAAAATCCACTCACACGTCGCGTGATTGTGAATCGTCTCTGGCATCATCATTTTGGCGTTGGTCTGGTGGATACTCCGGGCGATTTCGGGCTGGGCGGCAGTCTGCCATCGCATCCAGAGTTGCTGGACTGGCTGGCGTCGCAACTGCTGGTCAGCAAGTGGTCTCTGAAGTCGATCCATCGACTGATCTGCCTGAGCGCCACCTATCGCCAGGCATCACACCCGAACAATGCCGAGCAGACAGTGCAAGCTGTGAAACTGGATGCCGGCAATCGCTGGCTCTGGCGTCAGAATTCGCGTCGACTGGATGCCGAGTCTGTTCGTGATGCGGTGCTGTCAGTCAGTGGAAAGCTGAATGCCCAAATGTATGGCCCGGGATATCGCGACTTTGAATATAAAGAAGAGTACGCGCCGGTTTATACCTACATCACCGCGGACCAGCCCGATTTGTGGCGCCGCAGCGTTTACCGTTTTGTGGTGCGAACTACTCCCGATCAGTTCATGGCCACGCTCGATTGTCCGAATGCGGCCAATCTGACCCCGGTTCGCAGTATTACCACCACCGCACTGCAGGCCCTCGCGATGATGAACAATGAGTTTATCCTTCGACAGGCGGAGTACCTGGCGCAGCGAGTGGCATCAGAAGCACCGGCGTCAAACTCCGATAAAGTGCATCGCGTATTTCAATTGGCCTTTGGACGACAGTCCTCGGCCGCTGAAGTTGCTGCCGCCATTCCTCTTCTGGAAGAAAACGGCTTGCCGCAGTTGTGTCGAGCCATGCTCAACGCGAACGAATTTGTCTACGTAGACTGATGAGCTCGGCGTGCCTGCCGTGGACTGTTCCTCTGGATAAATGGGAGCGTCTTGTTGACCTTCCCTTTCTTCATACCCAAACTTGCATCTCCGCATTCAACAAATAACAGGAACCAAATATGTTCTTCAGATCTATGCGTCGATTTCGAACCATAATGTCTGTCTCAGTCATTCTGCCGCTGACCGCTGCAGGCCTGTGGGCTCAGGATGCTCCGGATGTGATCAAACTGATTCCGAAGATCGAGCCTGCTGAGTTCGCTCGACCGAGCATTCTGCCGGATCGCATTGTACTGACCTGGGCGGCTGATCCGGCAAAGTCTCAGGCCGTGACATGGCGAACATCCGCCGATGTCACTCGCGGACTGGCGGAGATCACGATCGCAAACGCGGGGCCCGATCTGGAGTCTGGAAGCAAGCAGCTTGTTGCCGAGACACAGCCTCTTAAAACGGACCGCAACACAGCTCACTTTCACACGATAAAGTTCGAGGGACTGTCACCAAAGACGAAGTACGCATATCGAGTTGGTGATGGCTTGAACTGGAGTGAGTGGTTCCATTTCACCACGGCCAGCGATACCCCCGAGCCATTTTCGTTCATCTATTTTGGAGATGCCCAAAACGATGTTCGCTCAAAGTGGTCGCGTGTGATTCGCGAAGCTTTTAGAGACGGCCCGAAGGCAAAGTTCATGATCCACGCCGGTGATTTGATCAATAATGCCGAGTCCGATGCCGAGTGGCAGGAGTGGTTCGAAGCCGGTGCGTGGATGAATGCCATGGTGCCCAGCGTCGCGGTGCCTGGAAATCACGAGATGGCAAAGATCGACGTATTGAGCCGAAAACTTTCTCATCACTGGCGACCACAGTTTGCGTTCCCGGAAAACGGCCCTGAAGGAGTTGAAGAGACCTGTTATACGTTCGTTTATCAGGGCGTGCGAATCATCGGAATGAACAGCAACGAGAAGCCGCTGGAGCAGGCGGAGTGGCTGGACAAGGTGTTGACTGAGAACAAGGAGCAATGGGTTGTCTGCACCTTCCATCATCCCATGTTTTCTACGGGCAAAGATCGCGACAACGCCGGACTGCGTGCCATCTGGAAACCCGTCCTCGACAAGCATCGTGTTGATCTGGTCCTTCAGGGACACGATCACACGTATGGCCGAACAGGGCTTGAAACTCCGCTGGGGCATGTCAACCCCGCGACGGGATTGACGGCCAATGACATCTTTGCTGGAACTGTTTATGTCGTCTCCGTGAGCGGTCCCAAGATGTACAACCTGCAGCGACACCCGTTTATGTCGCGACATGCGGAGGACACTCAGCTGTATCAAATCATTCACATTGATGGCAACAAGCTGCATTTTGAAGCTTATACAGCCGTAGGAGAATTGTACGACGCCTTCACACTTTCTAAACATGAGGGTGCGATCAATCAGCTGACCGAAGAGGTTCCTCAGACTCCCGAACGCCTTCGTCCTCCGGTAGTTGCGGAACCTGCAAAGAAGGCATCTGCTGCTCTAAAGTAACAATTACGGCGAGCGTCTGCGATTAGCCCTGTGTTTCGGCAGTAACTCACACGGAGGGCTGAAGCCCAATGGAAGTCGATTTGCGATTATAGTAGCCATCACTCTCCGAGTGATGAATGCCGACGGCTGCGTTTTGCGGCCTTCGTCACTCGGAGAGTGACGCCTACTTTGTCAAATCGAGTCCCCCTGGGCGGACGCCCAGCCGCTCGCCTGTTTTTTGAAGACTGGACTGTTTCTGCTCTCATCTGCATTTCAGAACCCCAATACAGCGTCTCGGGATACAGCACGCATTCGTTTTCACTCCCTGCTTTGTGGACGAATTTCAGCGGTTCGGAAAACAATATAGAAGGTTAAAATGCCAAATCCTGCTCCTCCATCTGGACAAAACAAGGACATTTATCCGAGAATCGGCAGCGCTGCTGAACTTTGACGAGTGGTGGATCTGCAAACTATTGCATCGCGACGACTCCTGCATGTGACTGCAAATCGTTGCTCTGTAAAGAAATACTGAGTCCAGCGGCCGCATTATGGATGGAGCAAGTTCCGTGAATCCCATAACATCTGAAGCTGACAACGATCCGTTCAAGGACAGGCTCACAGACGGACTTCTTCAGGGAACGAGTCGAACATTTGCATTGGCGATTCCGCTTCTGGCAATCGAGCGGCGACGACAGATTGGCCTTGAGTATTTATTGTTTCGAGTTGCCGACAGCATTGAAGACGCCCCGGACGCTGATGTCGCTTCCAGGATTCGGTTGCTGACGACATTTTTAAACGCCGCAGATGTCGCTGGAAGCTGCTCTGCGAGCCCCGTTTCAGATGCAGAGATCGCCGAGCTGGCGGGACTCTGGCCATCCGAATCAGCCATCTCCGAACTTCTGCTGCACACACCTTCACTCATTGCGATGTTGAAGGCCACTTCACCGTCTGCCGCAGACATCATTTGCAAAGCGCTGAATCGAACTGTCGTCGGCATGACTCAGTTCCTCGAGGCATCCCAGATTTCCTCACGCCAGATCCAGATTCAATCCGTCAGGGAATTGCAGTTGTACTGCTACGTTGTGGCCGGAATCGTGGGTGAAATGCTGACCGATTTATTCTTGTCGCAACAGAGTGTCCCGCAATCTTCGCAAAGTGGGCTTCAGGATTTGTCCCGGGGATTCGGAGAATTTCTGCAACTGATCAATATCCTCAAGGACGTCGACACTGACGCACTCGGAGGACGCTTTTTTATTCCGAACGGGATTTCCAGAGACTCCGTTTTGGCCCTCGCTTTGAGTGCGGCGAAGGATGCCGATCGATACATTTGCATCCTTGAAGAAAATCAATTTCCGGCGGACGTGGTTTCGTTCTGTCGATTTCTTTATCTGCTTGGTGTGGGCACATTGAACTGTCTGAAACCCGGAACTCAAGAAAACAAACTGTCGCGAGAAGAGGTCATGCGACTGTTGCACTTCTCTGCGGAATCCCATCAGACCGTTGTACTGTAGGCCCCCATGGTAACGTCGACTTTTTGTCTGGCGAAGCGCGTGATTGCTGCCGTTGCTCGCAACGGACATGAGGATTCGCCATTGTGAGATTACTGCAAAACCAGCATAATCTGCTGACAGACTTTTAAAGCGCGAAGAGACGAGAACTGCAATGACAAGGATGTCAGGCACCGGAAAACACGTTTGCATTGTTGGGGCCGGTCCAGGCGGACTTGCCAACGCAATGCTGATGGCACAGGCTGGGGCGAAGGTCACGTTGTTCGAACGAGCCGACCGAGTCGGCGGCAGGTGTTCGGCGATCGAAGAAGACGGTTTCAGGTTTGATACGGGCCCCACGTTCTTTCTCTACCCAAGAGTCCTGGACGAAATTTTTCAGTCCGTTGGTCGCAACCTTTGGCAAGACGTGCCGATGACGCGGCTCGATCCTCAGTACCGACTCGAATTTGGCGCGGGCGGTCGCATTGATGCGACTCCTGATCTTAAGCGAATGCATGCCGAGATCGCGCGTATTGCGCCGCAGGACGCAGACTCGTTCGAACGCTTCATGAACGAGAATCGAACCAAACTGGAACGATTTCGTCCGATTCTGGAATCTCCGTTCAGCAGCATGCTCGATCTGTTGCGTCCTTCTGTGTTGAAGGCGGCTCCGTGGGTTCGTCCATGGCGATCGGTCGCCGACGATTTGAGCAAGCACTTCTCGGATCCTCGACTTGTCACAGCGTTCTCATTTCAATCCAAGTATCTTGGCATGTCGCCGTTTCAATGCCCGAGCCTCTTTACGATTCTTGCGTTTCTGGAATACGAATATGGCGTCTTTCATCCGACCGGCGGCTGTGCGGCGGTCAGTGAAAAGATGGCCGAGATCGCTCGTGAGATGGGCGTGGATGTTCGGCTGGACGAACCGGTTGAACAGCTGCATTTCGAAGGCCGCAAAGCCGTTGGCCTGAAGACTCGCAACGGCGATCAAATGTTTGACTCGCTGGTCATCAACGCAGACTTCGCTCAGGCGATGAAGACGCTGGTGCCCGATCGTCTGCGAAAATCCTGGACCAACCAGAAGCTGGATCGCAGCAAATATTCCTGCTCGACATTCATGCTGTATCTGGGCATTGAAGGCCGCTACGACCATCTTCCTCACCATACGATTTACATCGCAAAAGATTACCAACGCAATCTCGATGAGATCGATCGCCTGAAAGTGCTTTCCGAAGATCCTTCCTTCTATGTTCAGAACGCGTGCGTGACCGACAAGTCGCTGGCTCCAAACGGCATGAGCACGCTCTATGTGCTGGTTCCTGTGACGCATGAAAGTCCGCATGTCGACTGGAAATCGCAGACGTCGATGTTTCGCAAACGCGTGCTGCGACAATTGGAAAAACTGGGCCTGCACGATGTCGAAGAACGCATTCGCTTCGAAAAAGTCGTTACGCCAGACGACTGGCAGAGCACCTACCAGGTCTTCCGAGGTGCCACGTTTAATCTCGCGCACAATCTCGGCCAGATGCTGCACGCTCGACCACGAAATCACTTCAACGATCTTCAGCAGGTGTATCTCGTTGGAGGCGGAACTCATCCGGGAAGTGGCTTGCCAGTGATCTACGAATCGGCTCGCATCTCAGCTCGTATGATGTGCGATGCGTTGCGGCTGGAGTTTCCGGAAACGTCATCGTCGCCAGCCACATTGCCAATGGCTCCAGCCGCTCAGCGGAGGGCTGCGTGATGGGGCCAGCTGGGTTGGAAACGATGAACGGAGCGGCAGCGGTTCGACTGCGCCTGCATTCGGCCGATGCCGTCTGTGAACCTTCCGCGCGGCCGGTTGATGGTGATGAACTCGCAAACACTGTTCGATCGCAAATGAAAAACGCTCGAGCCGCGCAGGCGGACTGGTCTGAACGTCCACTGCGGGACCGTTTAAGGATTCTCACGAAGCTGCGGCTGAAAATCGCCGCCGATCCGCGGGCACTTGCGAACACGGTTGACCGTGAAAATCTTGCGGAGACGCTTGCTGCTGAAGTTCTTCCTCTGCTGGATGCGTGCCGATTTTTGGAGACTGAGGCGACTCGGATTCTTGCGGAGAAAACTGTCGGCACGCGGGCTCGTCCGATGTGGCTGTGGGGAAACTCGGTGGCTCTGCGGCCCGAGCCTCTCGGCGTTGTATTGATCATTGGACCTGCAAATTATCCACTGATGTTGCCCGGCATTCAGGCGTTGCAGGCGATCGCGGCGGGAAATGCGGCGCTGATTAAGCCCGCTGTGAATTGTTCGCAAGCCATGCAGGAATTTGTTTCGATGACGCAGTCTGCCGGCGTGTCGGAAGGCCTGATTCAGGTGCTGCCGGAATCGTCGGAAGCGGCGACGCTCGTGATTCGCGATGGTATCGACAAAGTCTTTTTGACGGGATCGGCAACAACTGGTCAGGCTGTCAGTCGTGAACTTGCTGAATCCACGACTCCTTCGGTGATGGAACTTTCCGGCTGTGACGCCGTGTTCGTGCTGGACGACGCCGATCCAGATCTTGTCAGCGACTGCCTGCTGTTTGGACTGACATTGAACAGCAGCCAAACTTGTATGGCTCCTCGGCGAGTCTTCGCAGGCGACCAGCAGGGCGACGAGATCCTGCGACTTCTGAAGGCAAAGCTTGCCGCGAGAGCTGTAGATCAGCGAAGCGCCGGCCCACCGCTGAACCCAAATGGTGGGCCGGCGCTCGCGTTGCTCGCTGGTCCCACCCTACAAGTCTCCAGCTCGCAACGTGCACTCAGCCTTGCCGCTGTGAAGATTCGCGAAGCTCTGTCTGGCGGAGCTGAGCTGGTCTCTGGGTCTCTGACGGAAGGTAACTCGCCCGAACTGTCCGGCGTCGCCATTTTGGACCATGTCACGTCGGCCATGTCCGTTACTCAATCAGACATTTTTGCACCGGTGTTGTCATTCATCCGCGTTGAATCCGACATTCAGATGCTTCACGAAAACGCGAATTGCCCCTACACACTCAGCGCCACGGTGTTTGGTTCAACCGCACGCTGTCAGCAATACGCTCGCCGCATCCAGGCGGGGTGTGTGGTGATCAACGATTTGATCGTGCCAACTGCTGATCCGCGAGTTCCCTTTGGAGGTCGCGGAATGAGCGGCCATGGGATGACTCGCGGCGAAGCGGGATTGCTGGAGATGACTCAACTGAAGGCGATCGTGGCAGCTCGCCGCTGGTTCAAGCCGCATCTGCATTCGCCAACGGCAGCGGATGCAGACGTTCTGGAGCAGCTCATTCGGCTTGAGCATTCTGCAAGCCCGCTGCAGTCGCTGATGGCGGTGCCAAAGATGATTAAAGCAACGATGGAACAGATGAAGATCAGGCGAATTCAGCGCAGGTAATGGACCAAAACGAAAATGCCCGTCGGCGGAGCGGCCAACGGCGTGGACGTAAGGCGAGCGGGGGATGTTAATCCCCTGATTTGTTGCCAATGATGCGAAAATCAGGGCACTTACGTACCCCGCTCGCCGGCTGGATTACGATTTTTGAATTCAAGAAGGAACTCAATCATGAAGACCCAATCAGACGTCATCGTTATCGGAAGTGGACTGGCCGGGCTGGCCTCCGCATGCACTTTGGCCGCGCGAGGATACTCGGTTACGGTTGTTGAAAAGAACGAATGGCTCGGCGGAAAAGCCGCTCAACTGGAAGACCGGGGCTACCGCTTCGACATGGGGCCCACAATCCTGACGCTGCCTTCTGTCCTGCGACGAGTCTTCACGGAAGCTGGCCGAAAGCTGGAAGATTATCTGGACATGGTGCGACTCGATCCGCAATGGCGGTGCTTCTTTGAAGATGGCAAACAGTTCGATCTCGTCGAATCGTTGCCTGATATGAAAACCCGTCTCCGTGACTTCACCGGGACCGACAAGACCGGCAACGGCTACGAAAAGTTCATGACGATTTCGAAGCAGCTGGACAAAGTGTCCAACAAGTTCTTCTTCTGGAAAAGCGTCGGTGGAATCGCCGACACGATGAACGTCAAAGAATCATTCTCACTAAATGTTCTGCGCGATGTGATGAGCCTGCGATTCGGTCGCACGGTAGCCGGGTTGGTGCGATCTCACATTCCCGACGCACGAATTGCTCAGATGATCGATCACTTTACGCAGTACGTCGGATCATCTCCGGAAGCATCGCCGGCCGTGCTCTGCGGGATCGCTCACATGCAGACGAACGAAGGGATCTGGTATCCGATGGGCGGCACGCGAGCCGTCCCGGAAGCTCTTGTTCGACTCGGTCGCGAACTTGGAGTGAAGTATGTCACCGGTCATCAGGTGAAGTCGATCGATTCGCAGGCAGATCGAGTCACCGGCGTGACTCTGGACAATGGCGAATCATTGAAAGCGGCAACGGTCGTGTCGAATTCCGACTGCGTCCGAACGTGCGAAGAGCTGCTGCCAAAGAAAGTGGCTGACAGGTTCATGTCGAAGCGAAAGTTCGAAGCCGCATGCTCAGGAGTCGTCCTGTATCTGGGCCTGCGAAAAAAATACGACCACATTCTGCATCACAACTTTGTGTTCAGCAAAGACCCGCATGTGGAGTTCGATCAGATCTACAGCAAGGGCGAACCGGCGGCCGATCCGACATGTTACGTCTGTGCTCCATCGTTATCCGGTGACAAAGTAGCGCCCGGAAGCGGCGAAGCGATGTACATTCTGGTTCATACGCCATACCTTCGAAAGCATCATGACTGGAGCAAGATGCTTCCTGGGTATCGCAATGTCATCATTGACAAGCTGAAGACAACAGCCGGCATGGAAGACATCGAAGACCGCATCGAAGTTGAGCACTCACTGACGCCGGCCGATATTCATCGCCGCTATCACGTGCTCAACGGAGCGATCTACGGATTGGCGAGCCACGGTCGATTCATGGGAGCCTTCAAGCCCGCAAACCGCGTTTCGGAAATGAAGGGTTTGTATCTTGCCGGCGGGTCGGCTCATCCCGGTCCCGGCATGCCCATGGTCATGATGTCCGGCTGGATCGCTGCGGACACCGTCGATCAGGATCTGCGTGGAACGGGGACGGATTCGCAGCAAGACCGGAAATCCCGTGCTGCGTGATTGTTCATCTTCGTTTAACCCGTGGCCGACAGGCCAGGTTTTTACTCGGCCTGGCCTGTCGGCCACGGGTTAAACGATTAATTCCATTCACACCTTTTGACAAGAGTCGCATTCGCATGTCGAGTCTGGCCTCAAGAATCCTGAACTGGGGCTTTCGTCAGTACGTTCGTCGTTTCGTGCGCAAGAACTTCAACGCTGTCCGAGTCGCCGGGCGTGATGTTGTTGAGTCATTGCCTGACAAGCCGGTCGTTTGCTTCATCAATCATCCCGGCTGGTGGGACCCGATGACCGGCGTGTTGATAACGAACCTGCTGTTTCCCGGTCGCAAATTCGCCGCTCCGATGGATGCCGAAGCGCTCAGGAGTTATCCGATTCTGGAGCGCCTGGGCTTCTTCTCTGTCGAACGCGACACCGCCAGCGGCGCAAAAGAATTTCTGTGGACAAGTCGTGAGCTGCTGAAAGATCCACAGACTATTCTCTGGCTCACACCTGCGGGAAAGTTTCATGATATTCGCCAGCCCGCGCCGTTCATGAATGGTCTCAGTCATCTTCTCGATTCGCAGTTCCTGGGCACAGCGCTGCCGATGGCGATTGAATACACGTTCTGGAACGAACGTTGTCCGGAGTTGCTCGTTCGATTTGGTTCACCGGTTGCCTGTGCTGAGCTGTCGACTGACCGAGACACTCGGACATTGGCACTGGAGTGGGCTCTCACGACAACTCAGGCATCGCTGGCGGAACTTGCAATCGCTCGCGATCCTGCGGCCTTCAACACGCTCACCGTGGGCCGGGCTGGCATCGGGGGACTTTACGATTTCTGGCGACGAGTACTTGCCCATCTCCGAGGTCGCTCGTTTCAGAATCGGCACAGCAACGAACCGGTGATGTCGGCAGACGTCGTCAAGGGGGAACTCACATGACCACCCCAACTACGTCGATTTTCATTTGGTCAACGCTCGGAGCCAGCGCGTTCGTGTCGGTGATGTTTTTGGTCAACCTGCTCTTCTTCCGGAAGGCGATTCGTGGGCTGGCACTGGGCGCCGCAAAAATCGAATTTCCAAGAGAGCTGGGTTATCTGAATTTTGATTCACATTTAGCGTTACCAATGTCCCAAGTCCCTTTTCCCCCGAATTCGGGGGAGAAGGTGGCCGACAGGCCGGATGAGGGGGCTTTCGAGGATGGCAACGTGCAAACCAAAGCCCCTCACCCTGTGAAATTGTCAGAAACCATGAATGTGTCTGTTCTCATTCCGGCGCGTAATGAAGCCCTGCGAATCGGTCCGCTATTGGATTCTGTGCTGGCGAGTGAAGGAGTGACCTGCGAAGTTTGTGTGCTCGACGATGAAAGTCAGGACGGCACGGATGCGATCGTGGAGGCCTATTCACGGCGACATCCCAACGTTCGTCTGTTGAAAGGCGTGCCTGTCCCTGCCGGATGGAGCGGCAAACAGTTTGCCTGCTACCAGTTGGCTCAGCAGGCGAAGTTCGATGAACTCGTTTTTCTGGATGCCGACGTCGCTCTTTCAAAAGATGCCTTGCGACGCGCGGTTACGCAACGACAAACAGCTCGCGTGGATCTTCTGAGCGGATTTCCACAGCAACGAGTCGTCACGATCGGCGAGCAGATGCTGATCCCTTTGATCCATCTCATCCTGCTGTGCTTTCTGCCGTTTGGCCTGATGCGATGGACACGCATGACCGGCGCGGCTGCCGGCTGCGGGCAATTTTTTCTGACCACAAAGCAGGCATATAGTCTTAGTGGCGGACACAGTTCGATTCGACAGTCATTGCACGACGGCATCATGCTGCCCAGAGCGTATCGAATACGCGGCCTGAAGACCGATCTGTTTAATGCCTCGGATATCGCACAGTGCCGTATGTATACTTCCTTCGAGGAGACGTGGTCAGGATTGCTGAAGAATGCCGGCGAAGGCTTTGCAAAAATGCCCCTGCTGCCTGTCATGACGGCGCTCATGCTGCTGGCGTTTGTCTGCCCGGTAATTTGCGCAGCGGCCCTGCCGATGGGTTTCATTGCGAAGGACTTCTCTGAGCTGGTGGTGGCGGCCTGTATCCTGTGCTACCTGCCTCGCGTTCTTTGCTGCCTCATGTTCGACCGTGCTTGGTTGGGCTGTTTGCTGAATCCCGTTTCGATCCTCCTGTTCCTGGTCATTCAGTGGACCGCCTGGATTCGAAAAACGCGAGGCAAAGGCGTCCAGTGGCGACAACGCAGCTACAAGGTCGCCACATCATGACCGACGCGCCCGCCATCAGCGTTGCTCCCGTGCTGACGCTGAACAACATAAAGAAAAAGTATCGGGGCCGCGAGGCGCTGAAGGGAATTTCGCTGCAGCTTTACCCGGGCGAGCTGCTGGGATTTTTTGGTCCCAACGGTGCAGGCAAGACGACGATGATTCGCTGCATCAGCGGATTGCTGAAACCGGATTCGGGAACGATTACGATGGGACTGCCCGATGACGACCCGGCGAATCCAGAACGGATCGGCCTGGTTCCTCAGAATCTGGCCGTCTATCCGGACCTGACCGTGCAGCAGAATCTGGAGATCTTTGGCCGCCTTGAAGGCATCAAAGGAAACTATTTAAAGGGACGAATTGCTGAAGTTCTGGAATGGGCCGCCCTGAAAGATCGAACGCGGTCACTTGCAAAGTCTCTCTCCGGCGGCATGCAGCGACGTCTCAATATTGCCTGCAGCATCCTGCATCATCCAAGTATCCTGCTTCTGGATGAGCCCACTGTCGGGGTCGATCCACAAAGTCGGGAACGCATCTACACGATGCTCGAGCAACTGGCTGACGAAGGCGCGGCGGTCCTGATTACGACGCATCAGCTGGAAGAAGTGGAAACTCGCTGCGATCGTATCGTCGTGATGGATCATGGGAAAATCGTGGCGGATGGAACGCTGAGCGATCTGGTTCAACAGACGATCGGTCAGCCACATCGCGTCATCCTTCGTTTTGATCGCCCATATCCCCGCCCCATTGAAGCATTTATTTTCGATGACGAAAGAACATCGGCAGTCTGTTCACTCGAATCGATGAAGGAATTGCCACAGGTTCTGGCCGTGCTCAAACGACTTGATCAAGAACCGAGCAGGATCGATGTTCGCAGCTACGGACTGCAGGATGTCTTTCTGGAACTGACGGGCAGGAGTCTGCGGGAATGATTCGGACGATCCTCCGCATTCAGTATCTTCGCCTGCGCAACAATCCGACTGAGTTGTTGCTGGTCTTTGTGATGCCCATGATCTTCTTCAGCATTTTTGCAGGCATCTTCAGCAACGGGGTTGCCACCGGGGCCGATAAAAAAATCCGCGTGGGATGGATCAGTAATCAGCCAGCCGCCGCAGTTTCTGAACTGCTGGAGTTTCTGAATTCAGACTCGTCGTTGCAATGCTCGCCACTCAATCCGAATTCAGGCAACGAAGCCGTCAGCGAAACCAAAATGTCCGCGTTGATTACGGACGCGCAAAGGTCCGGCAAGTTTGATGTGATTGTGAAACTGCCTTCCGAACTCACCAGTCCAGCGACAACCGAAAGCGTCCAGATGACCCTGGTCACCGATGGCCAGAACCCAATGGCCATCGCGATGGTGACTTCGATTGTTCGTAGCTATTTCGCTCAAAAGCAAGCATCCATCGTGGCATCTGAATTGATGGGCAAGCAATCAACTCACGACCGGTCGGGAGAACTTGCCGATTCGGGAATTGGGGGATATTCGACATGGACAGAGGACCCAGAACAGCCTTCCAGAGAATCAGGATTTGGTAAAGTCGCAACTCCTTTAGATCTCTATCGTGCAAATCAGGGAAGTGACTGGATTCAGACGGACCCAAACGGAGTCCACTCGATCAATGACCGTCCGCTTGTTCCTCAGCGCTGGGCAATTCCTCCTGAAAAAAGCGCTGAGTCTGCTCAGTTTGAAGGAGTTGCCAGCAAAGAAAAATCCATTCCTTTCAGCAACGAAGCGGTAAAAATTGTCGTTGAAAATCCGCAGGCTGCGAGCCAGGAAAATCCGCGGATAGCGATGTATGCTGCAGGGATCGCGGTTTTGTTCCTGCTATTTTCCGCAACGGGCAACGCAGCCGCATTATTGGAAGAAGCGGAGTCCGGGACACTGGATCGCATTCTGGTCAGCAGAGCCAGCCTGTTTCAGATCGTTGGCGGGAAGTGGCTCGGAATCCTCCTGCTGGGCTGTCTGCAGATTTCTGTCATGTTTTTCTGGGCTGAAATTGTTTTCCGAATTCAACTGCTGAAACACCTGCCGGGATTCTGCGTCATGACCTTCAGCACGGCCGCCGCGACCGCCAGTTTTGCGATGCTGCTGGCAACGATCTGTAAATCGCGAGCCCAGCTGAACGCTGTGTCTGTGGTGATGATACTCAGCATGTCGGCCGTCGGAGGCAGCATGATTCCTCGCTTCGCCATGAGTGACCGCATGAAAGATATTGGCCGATGGACTTTCAACGCCTGGGCGCTGGATGGGTATCAGAAAGTCTTTTGGTTTCAGTCACCGCTGAGCAGTCTTCAGACGGAAGTGACGGTACTTCTGGGAAGTTCTCTGTTGCTGGGCCTTCTGACACTTCTTCTTTCCGGGCGGTGGAAAAAAGGGTCATTCTGAAGTCGTTGACCCTGCGGGACGTGAAAGAGCAAGACCATGAAAAACTTCGTGCGAGAATTCGTGCTGCTGATTGTGATCCTCTGCGCCGGTTCGTATCTCTTCTGGAGCGGTCCTCAGGATTCGGACACCCGGAATTCGAGCCCACAGAATTTGCGATCAAAAGATTCAGGCACTGCCGAAATTCCTTTGGCGCTCAGTCCGGCCACCCCGGCAGTCGATGCAACCAGCCAGCAGCCGCTCGCAAAGAAAAACGTGCTGAGCGAAATCCCTGCCGAGCCACCGACTGCGACAGCCGCCGACACCGCGTCCACCGATGTACTCCGCACGGACACGGTGGTCCGAGTGACGGGATTGAAACCTCAGCGTAGCAATCTGCTGATCGCTGTCTTCGAATCCCCCGCCGGGTTCCCGAAATCTGACCAGAGCACAAACACAATCACGATTGAAGCTGAGGGTGAAAACATCGAGCTTTCTCTGTCGCTGCCGATCGACCATCCGATCGCGATCGCCGTGTTTCAGGATCTGGATGGAAACAAGATGATTTCAAAGAACAGCATCGGGATTCCCATCGAGCCGTACGGTTTCTCAAATAACGCCCGAGGCCTGTTCGGACCACCCACGTTCCAGCAATCCGTAGTTCGATTGAAGGAAGGGTCGGACACGCTGGAGATTGCCGTCCGATAGCCAGGCGATTAAATACGTAAACGTTCCGGGCTCTACAGAGAGGGTACGAGAATATCTGGTTTTCCCGGCTTTTGTTTTTGACTATATTCGCGTTTATTCGCGTCCATTCGCGGTTCAGATCTGTTTTCCATAGACGCTTCCAAAGTTGTTGACGTGCCGATCTGGACTCAGTTCGTCTTCACCGAATCATTCCCTGGATTCCATGCCGCGCACTTCATTTATCGGTGAACCGGATTTCATGCTGTTATAAGGTGTGCATTTTGATTCATTGTTGCCTCCTTAAAGAACTGTTCAAACGCAACTTTCTTTTCAAGGAGTATTTGCAGCTTGCTTTCGCTTTACCCTGTCAACCATGTGATTACCTGATGTAATTCCTCTTTAGTGCGGCCTTTCTTTTCAACCTTGGCAAGGTAGTGTGGAGATACCGAAGCGAATGTCAGTTTGGCAATTCGTTCGTCGTGGTTTTGCACGTTCTTCATGTCTCGTTACTCGTCAATCGCTATCCGAACGACAAAGATCAGCCGGCGGCGGAGGGCGTCTCGCTGTTGTCAGGAACCGTCCTGCCGCCTTTCGGGCGCATCGCCTTGTTCGTGCTCTTCGGCTGCCATAAAGGCGTGGCTCACTCGTAACGCATGAGGCAAAGGAGAAAGCCAGAGGCAGCATTCATGTAGACCGGGGCACTACTGGAGCGGTCGTTTGGAAGAAGCGGCGTAAAGGTGGAGACAAGAAGAGCGTAGATGACCGAACGAATCGAATTACCTACTGGTCTGCCAAGGGGAATCTGGTTATTTTCATTCTCAAAAACTGCCCACGGAGTTACCCCTGAACTCCACCGACGAAAAAACGCCGCAAACCCCTGTTCAGATAGGCCTTGCGACGTTCAGTTTTTCGATAAAAAGTCGGGGCGACACGATTTGAACGTGCGACTTCCGCGTCCCAAACGCGGCGCTCTAGCCAAGCTGAGCTACGCCCCGAAGTGTTTTGACGGCCGAGGTTAATGTCGGCTGAGTCGTGACACAGGCTGCAGAAAAGAGTTCGGTAACGAAACGCTTCTCTGCGGTTGGGCGAAGTGTAGCGAGACGTTCCAGACTTTTCCAGAGTCTTCACCCTGGTTGATCGAGGAAGTTTGTAGGAGCAGGAAGATTACGCTTTCCTGCCGGCCTGAAACTGCCGTTTCCTGTTCAACTCCGGCACAAAATGCTGGAAATTACTCCGGGTCTCTAATGATTGGCGGCTGCGGTGTTGGCCGGAGCGACGGATGATGGCGGTTTTGCGTCGCTGGCGGCCTTAGGCTTGTTGAGCATCACCATGGCCATTCCTGACGCTGCCAGAACCAGACCCAAATAAAATACTGCACCCGGGGCTTCAAACTTCTTGCCGTGCGAAAAGATCGTCAGCGACGCCAAAGTATTGATAATCGGGGCTCCCGCGAAAACCAGCGGTGCCACAATCAGCGGCCCTGCAGCTCCAGCTTCCTTGACGGCAAAGATGACACACAAAGCCCCGGCGGCTCCGGAAATTCCGGCCAGCAGGCCCCATGTCAGACTCGTCGGAGCCCAGTTCAGAGCAGCCGGATTTTTAACGGTCGGGTCACCCTTCCAGAAAATGAAGATGCTGGGGATCAGAACGGCGACCAGAAAATAGGCAACCCCCACCATCAGGAAGGCTCGCAGATTGCTGCCGAGTTTGGACGTCGCGTCATGAACCAGCGGGACATAAATTCCCCACGACAATGCGGCTCCAGCAATGAAGGCGTAAACAGTCCATTTCATGTCTGACAACTTTCACAGTTTTAACGTGTTTGATGTTCAACGTATTTGATGTGGCCCGGCGAAGCAACCCGTGAACTCACTGGCAGTCCAGAGGACTCAAGGCCTGCAGACTCAGAATTGTAGGGCCATCGCAAGATTTGAAAACCGCGTCGCGTCAGAATGCGGAAACCGGGGATCGGCGCGTGAAGAAACCTCTCCCAGTCGTGCTGAGCAAACGCTGTTGACGCCCATTGATCAGAAAAAAGGTGGGCACCCGAAGCCCGGGTCATGTGATCCGAGACATAGTCGGCGTGACAGTCAGCCGGGGACAGTCCAGGTTCCCATTTGGGTTATCTGTAGGGTCAACTTGTTTTGCTGCAGACGGTTCTGGCAGAGGTTCTGCACAAAGTGCGACACCACCATACGGTCCCTGCAGCGTTCTCGCAAGCGATTGTCTCGAAAGTCTTCGAACCCGCAGCGATCTGTTTAGCCGGCAGGGACTATTCTGATTCTTCATCCGTTCGATTGGCGTCGAAAAGTTCGTTCTGAAGAGGGATCAGGCAATCCAAAATCGAACGCAGAACTTCAGCCGGTGATCCATTAGCATCCACTTCATGAATGAGGGCCGGATCATACTGCTGAAGGACGGGCGCAGTGACTTCGCGATACACATCGAAGCGGCGACGAATGATGTCTTCATTGGCGTCGTCCGTTCGGTTCTCGCGAATCGCCCGGCGCCGAATTCGATGAATCATATCCTCCTCGTCCGAGCACTTCAGATAGATCACTCGATGGATCTCAAGGTACTCCTGAATCAGTGTCACCTGGTTGACGTTGCGCGGCATGCCGTCCAGGATCAAAAGGTCTTCGCGAGGTTTGAACCACGACAACGAAACGTACGCTTCCACAGTCTTCCGCCAGATGCGGATCGTCAGATCGTCCGGAACCAGTTCGCCTCGGGAAATGTGTTTATAGACCTCCCGACCGTTGGGCGATCCAATATCAATCGACCGGAACACATCTCCTACGGACAGATGAAAAAAACCAGGAATGTTGGCCAGAATTCCTCCCTGCGTTCCTTTTCCCACTCCTGGAGGACCAAACAGTGGAATGCAGCGGTATCTGGGCGTTACAGACATTTCGAATTCCTTTAAGCCCGCGGGCTTGTTGTTAAACGGACCGGTCTACCCTCCGGAATCGTTGTGGTTAGGATATCGGACTTTTGGGGGCGGAGTATGTCGTGGCAATTTCCAGGTGAACAGCGGATGACCGGCAGAAAGACGATTCCGACGCCTGTTCTCACAGGTGCTCTCCGGCGAACGCTGCCGCTGTTCATGCACAGGCCTCAGTTTTGCCGAACTGCAAAAAAACGGCACGGGTGAACTTCTGATCTTCACAGCCTGAGCCGCGGGGCGCTAGCCGCGGGTGTTTTCGTTCTGTTGTAAAGACACACACCCGCAGCTAGCGCTTTGCGGCTCACTAAATTAACAACCCCAAAGCCGCGGGTTGATCGCCTGCAAAAGAACAGCGGCAAGCGACTTGCCGCTGACGGGCCAAAGACCAATCGAGTGCCATTGGGCCGCCGGGGTCAGGCCTGGCTGAGGTGACTGCGAATTGATTCGGTGGATGGCGAATTGATAATCCCGCGTTCGGTCACAATGGCGGTGATCAGGCTGGCCGGTGTGACATCAAATGCCGGATTGTAGACGTCAATCCCGGCGGGGGCTGTCTGACGTCCGAAGCCGTGAGTGATCTCTTCCGGGCTTCGTTGTTCGATGGGAATCAGACTGCCATCCGTAATGTTCATGTCGAACGTACTGGACGGCGCTGCAATGCAAAACGGGATGCCATGATATTTAGCCAGAATGGCGACACCATAGGTTCCAATTTTGTTTGCCGAGTCACCGTTTGCTGCGATGCGGTCTGCCCCCGTGATGACCATCTGGACTCGGCCTTCTTTCATCACCTGCGCGGCCATGTTGTCACAGATCAGAGTCACCGGGATATTGCGGCGTTGAAGTTCCCATGCCGTCAGTCGAGCCCCCTGCAGAAGTGGCCGCGTTTCATCGGCAAACACATGGATCTGTTTGCCGTCAGCCGCGGCCGCAAACATCAATGACAAAGCCGTGCCATCACCGGCCGTTGCCAGACCACCGGCATTGCAATGCGTCAGCACAGACATTCCGGATGACAACAGTTGGCTGCCATGCTGACCGATGGCCGTGCACATGGCTTTGTCTTCCCGATCAATCTCACAGGCTTCAGTAAGCAGACGGTCGTGCAGGGCGACCGACGTTGTGCCTTCTGCAGCCCCGATTTCTTTGGCCAGGCGGCTCATTCGATCCAGCGCCCAGAATAAATTGACGGCGGTCGGTCGGCTGGTCGCCAGATAATCGGAGACCCCGGCGACTCGATTCAAAAATCGCGGCAGAGGCTCATTGCGATGCGTCTGACTTCCCAGTACGACCCCATAAGCTGCTGCGACGCCAATCGCCGGAGCCCCACGAACTCGCAGGGACTTGATGGCTTCCCAGACCTGTTCCACAGAACGGCAGGAAATCTCTTTTACCTGCTCCGGAAGCAAAGTCTGATCGATCAGACTGAGTGTTCCGCGAGCATCGCCCTGCCATCGCAGCGTATGATAAGTCGTTGTCATTGTTCAATCCGTTCGAACGCGTTGGCTGGCAGCGGAGGCCGTCGACTGTACGTTTTTTATTTGGTCGGCTGATGGATACCGGGCATTTGAAATCCAGCGCTGCACAGCATCAGTAATGCGGCGGCCGTTCGGAACTGGGATCGGGGCGTTCGGTGGGATCGTTCAGCATCTGCAGTTCGCCTTCAATACGTCCAAAGCGAGATTCGTATTCATGCAGCCGACGGAAGTGATTCATCAGTGAAGCATTCAGGCTGTCGATGTCGTGCTGCAGATGAGCGAGGACAGATTCGATTTTCTCAAGTCGAGATTCAACAGTTGGCTTTGATTCAGGTTCACTCATTGATTCCGATGTCCCTTATTCTTCGGCAGTCTCAATTCGACTGCGTCCCCAAGTCCCGTGATTTACCTGGCCCGCGATTTACCTTGATTGAGTCGCCGCGTAAATCAGGCCTGCTGCAATCAGGCCCATGACTACGGCAAAGGCGATTTTCCAGGCGCTGTACGGTCGCTCGCCCTGAACTTCGCCAGTGGCCGCGTTAATAAAAACCTGATAGGTTTTGTTGTGAAATTTGTAAGCCAGCAGCCAGACAGGAAGAAGCAGATGCTTGTAAGTGATGGCTTCGTAACGACTGTTGACGCTGCTTACGCTTTGAGTATCCCCGCCGATTCGCTGATGAACTTCTGCCAGGATCGCTGAATCTATCCGCTCGCGCCCCTCTTTAAAACAAGCATCAAGTTCAATGTCGTAAGTTCTCGCCATCAGACCGGCCAGCATCTGCTGATTGAAAGGAATGACCTTCAACAGCGGCCAGGGTTCCAATGCCAGCATGAAGTCACGTCGCAGGCCGGTGTTCGCCAGAACCAGCACGTCATCGAAAAATCGCTGGAAGCTGCCGCTGGCCGGATACCAGCGAGTTCGGCGTTCCGTTCGTCGATTTTTCCCATCACCGACAGTGACGTAATAATGTTCGCCTCGCTGCCCCGTGTACGCCGTGAACGTCATGGAATCGAACGTATAATACGACAGATAAATTCCGTTGAATCGCCCATCTGCACCGCTTTTGGTAAACCGCGTGGGAGCAAACCAGCGTGAGCTGATCCACAACTGCAGATTACGGCGAGCATTATTCTTGTCGATCTGAAACGGCAGAACGCCATCGACGGGGATTCGATCTTCGGCCGATTTGTGAGCGTTCTCCAACTGCACCGGCGCTGCACAGTACGGACAAAGTGTGCTGGTCAGAGTCCCATAGAATTCCACGTTGCCGCCGCACGAATCGCAATGCAGCTCACGATGAGTATTCTCAGCAGCTGCAACCGCCGGATCCCGATCGACCGTTCGCTGTCTTGCGTCTTCGCGCCACTGCCGGATCTTTTCCAGCATGGCATGGAAATCCTGCTCCGACAGTTCCTGGTCGGCGTTCTTTTCAATCTGCTTGACGTGGCCACAGAACGGACACTTAAGAGACTGCTCACCGATGTTGAATTCCAGATCGGCCCCACAGGACTCACACGGAAAGACGCGCCCTTCGCCCGAATCAAACGTGCGCCCGACTTCACCCGTTCGAACATCCCGGCGATGGATATCCAGCGGCCCGTTCGGATCCGTCGCCGGAATATTCAGGGAAATGTCCTGGTCATCAAATTCGTGGGGCATTGAAAAATTGACCCGTTGAATGCGGATAAGACTTAAAAGTTGACGCTTCGGGTGAGTCTTAAATCAACGGCCCGCTCGCGTTCCGGGAGCAAGGACCCAACGTCCGCTTTCGGGGTGTTGATTTAGTGAGCCGCAAAGCGCTAGCTGCGGGTGAGAGCCTTAAAAACACAACGAAGACACCCGCGGCTAGCGCCTCGCGGCTCAGGTTGTGATTAAATCAACACTCACCTTTGCTCCGCGCCTCAATCCGACAATGGGGGCCGCATTAGCCTGGAATTGGCGGAGGAGCTGGTGGGCCGAACGCAGCTGCCAGTTGAGGCACCTGGCTGGCCTCAACCCAGCCGGCCATTCCGGCGGTCCAGACCAGTGTTGTGGGAGTGATCTGGCCAGCGGCGATGGCAGAGGCAATCTGGTCAGGTCCGTATGGGCCCTGAGTCTGTCCGTTCACTGCAACATGCCACACGGCCGGCGGTGCAGGAGGAGCAACGCCGCCCGCTGATACGCCAGGAAATGTGCCGGGCTGCATCATGCGCCCCGCCATGGCGACTCCGATTCCAAGGCCCAGGCCAGCGCCCGCGCCGTCACCGGCTGAGTTGTCGGCGGTGAGTGCCTGACCCATCTGATACTGCTGAAATTTTCCAAGGTCGCCGATGACACCGATGCTGGTGCGGGTATCGAGCGCTTTCTCAACTGCTTCGGGCAGTGAGATATTGACGATCACAAGCTGAGGCAGTTCCAGACCGTATTCGTCGTCAATCTTTTCCTGAACGGCTTTGCGCAGGACTTCTCCGAATTCTGAATACTTGGTCGCCAGATCCAGAGCTGCAACATTTGCTTTGGCCAGCACTTCAGAAACCGTGCTGACGATGATCGATCGCAGCAGTTCCGTAATCGCTTCGGCTCCGAATTCCTGATCGGTACCAACCAACTCTGTCAGCAGAGCTTTAGGATCAACGGCTTTCACCGCATACGTCCCGAAGGCTCGAATGCGAATCGGCCCGAATTCCGGATCGCGCATCATCACGGGGTTAGGCGTTCCCCACTTCAGATCAGTCAGTTGCTTCGTGCTGACGAAATAAACTTCGGCTCGAAACGGACTGTTGAAGCCATACTTCCAGCCGGCAATCGTGCTGAAAACCGGCAGGTTGTCAGTCTTCAGCTCATAGTTGCCCGGTTCGAAAATGTCGGCAACCTGGCCGCGATGGACAAAAATCGCTTTCTGGCCCGGACGAACAATCAGCTGAGCGCCGTTTTTGATCTCATTCTGGTAGCGCGGAAACCGCCAGACGAGGGTGTGCCGCGAATCATCCACCCACTCAATGATGTCGATCAATTCGTTCCGCAACTTGTCGAACAACCCCATTACCAGACTCCAGGACAGGATGTAAAGAAGAGAGAAACGGCCCAGCTTTCTGTGACTGGACAAACGCCATTTTCGACCGATGGCCAGCATTTACTCAGCAAAGTCTACACAAGTTACCGCTGAGTCCACTACTGCGACCGATTCCCCAATCGATTTTCTGTTCCGTGAGGGCTTCGGTCAGGATTCCTTGAGCTCGCTGGCGACTTGCCGCACGAACAACGTGATTAATGGCTCGCCGGATCATAGAATCATGTATTCGCGGCCATTCTGCCGGGAACTGACTGGTCGGGTCAGATAGAATGACAGACCAGACGCGTACATTCAAAACTTCCTGAACGGGCTCATGAGCACACCTTCACCTTCTCATTTCACGCTGACCAGCAGTTCCATTTCGGCCACTCTTTCGCAGCCAATCAGCAGTTCGCTGGTCGCGATTCGGCCTCAGACGGTTTCTATTGCCGAATGCTGTCAGCAGGCGTTTTTAAATCCGCTCGGGTTTCCGGAGCTGGTCCGCTGCGTCGTGCCGGGTGATCGAGTTGTTCTGACGGTCGATCCCGAAACCGTGTTCGCGGCCGAAATTATTGCGTCCGTCTGGGAGCAATTGCAGACCGTTCCTGACGGTGGCGTGACGCTGACGCTTCTGTTTCCGGAGGACCACACGGGTGGTGGATGGCAGTGGTTGCGAGATCAGTTGCCGCTTCATGTTCAGCAGCAGATCATTGTCCATGTGCATAATCCGGCGGACTCCAGCCAGATCAGTTACATCGCCAGTTCCGGGGGCGGCGAACGAGTCTATCTGAATCGCCTGCTGTCCGATGCGGACCTGATTATCACTGTCGGCACGATTGCGTTCGACAGCCTGTTGGGTTTTCGAGGCACCTCAAGTCTTCTTTTTCCGGCGTTTTCCGATGCCGCCACTTTGCAGTCATCCGCGTCGCAGGGGCATCCGGAACTGACGCCCGAACAGCAGCGGCCGTTTCGTGAGTTCGTTGACGAAGTGGGCTGGTTGCTGGGGACTCAGTTTACGGTTCAGATCGTTCCCGGTTCGTCCGGCTGGCCAGCCGCGATTCTTGCGGGACTGCCGGAGGACGTGATGACTCGCGGACGGGAGCTGGTAGAAAGTCTCTGGCGAGTCAACTTAGAAGATCTGCTCGAAGGAGTTGTTGTTTCAATTCCCGGAGGAGCAGCCTTCGGTTGGAAACAACTGGGCCTGGCTCTTGAGCAGGCGTCCTCGATCGTGCAGCAGGGTGGTCGAATAATCGTCGTGGCAGATCTGGCAGTTCCCGATGGACCGGCCTCGACCATGCTGCGACGGTGCCAGGATCCGGAAGAACTTTTGAGGCCGCTGCGTCGTGAGCCGACGCATGATTCCACCGAAATCGCGCAGCTGATACAGGCTCAGCGACGGGCTCGTATTTATCTACTGAGCAGCCTGCCGGCAGAGACCGTGGAAGAATTCGGAATGATTCCGGTGGCCGATTCAGCCGAGCTGCAGCGACTGGTAAGTTCCATCAAAGATTGTCGGGTGATTCCACTGGCCAATTTTGCATGGTGCGAAGTCAAGGGCTGAGTGCCTGTCGCAGTCTTGTGAGAGCGTTAAGATTCGAGCAACCGGTAAATTCAGAATTGAGTGGGAGTGCTGATTGTGTCTGAAGTTCTGCGTGAAAAACTAACTCCGATTCTTGGTCGAGTTCCCAGTGGTGTGTTCATTCTGGTGGCTGGCGACGGCAACGGTCGCAAAACCGGATTGCTGGCAAGCTGGATTCAGCAGGCCTCCTTTGAGCCGCCTCAGGTGACAGTCGCGGTGAACAAGTCGCGTTATCTGGTCGATTGGCTTCAGGCAGGATCGCTCGTCACGATCAATCAGATCGCGAAGGGCGAAAATAGTTTATTCAAACATTTCGGCAAAGGTTTCGATCCGGATGCGGACGCGTTTGAGGGCGTTGACCGTTTAGACGGTCCATCCGGTCTGCCTCTGCTGAAAGCCGCCATGTCGTCCATGGAAGGCGTCGTCTCCGGACAAATGGAATCCGGCGACCACATGATCTTCCTCGTCACGCTCACCAATGCCGTGGCTCATCGCGATCCGGCTCATTTTGAGCCGTTTGTTCACGTGCGAAAAAATGGATTCAGTTATTAGGCCCCTCACCCAACGCCGTTAAGGATTTTTGTAGCCGGATTCGTGAGAATTCGGGCATTCGCCAGGAAACGATTCCGAAGGCTCACGACTTCGGCTACGAAACCCCGCCTTCCGAAGTCTCACGACTTCGGCTACGAAACCCCACTTGTCGTTGTTTGCAGAACGAACAGCGACTTTGGAACCACCATGCTCGGCAGTTTTGTAGCTCGCTGGCAATCGAGAGGATCATGGGTAAAACTCCGCACTAGTGCTCGGCCTGACACAAGTCGACTTCCTTCAGAACCTGCCACGACACAAACACACAAAGGTGATTCATGGTTCGTTGTCGCTTTGCCGCGCTGCTGGTCGGCCTTTTTCTGGCGGCAGTTTCGCTGCTCAACGAGACCGCTCAAAGCGCCGACCTTGCAACGGCGGTGCAGCCGCTGATTGATGCGTATGAGGGAAAAGTGGCCGTCGTCATACGGCATCTGGAAACGGGAGAACAGTTTGTCTGGCGTGAAAACGAGATCCAGCCGACGGCCAGCCTGATCAAAGTGCCGGTGATGGTTGCCGCGTCTCGAATGGCTGACAAGGGAGAGCTTGATCTTGCGAAACTCATCACGCTGAAGGACGAAGACAAAGTTCCAGGCTCGGGAATTCTTACCGGGCATTTCTCTGCAGGACTGACGCTGTCCGTGCGAGATGCCATTCGGCTGATGATTCGTTATTCCGACAACACGGCAACAAATCTCGTGGTCGATCAGATCGGTCTGCCCACGACCGCCGCCACAATGGAGTCTATGGGGTTTACTGAAACGAAGCTGAATTCGAAAGTGTATCGCGGCGACACAAGCATCGCTCCTGAACGAAGCAAGATATACGGTCTGGGCAGCACAACGGCTCGTGAAATCGTTGACCTGCTGCAGCAGATTCAAAAGGAGACGGCCGCTTCGCCCGACTCCTGCAAGGCGATGATGGAGCATTTGTTTGCCTGCGAGGACAAGCTGATGATCGTGAGCCAACTGCCGCCGGGGACCAGGGTGGCTCATAAGACCGGCGCTGTGAATGAAAGCCGATGCGATGCCGGAATCGTCATGGGTCCACAGGGTCCTTTCGCCATCTGCGTGCTGACCACGGAAAACAAAGATCGCAGCTGGAAGGACGACAATGCTGCGTATTCGCTGATCGGCAGCATCGCGCGAGCCGCGTTTGATCACTTCAATCCGGAATGGCTGCGGAAAGGTCCCGATGAGCCGCCGGAACTAAAGATCGGCGCATTTGGAACGCGCGTTGAGTACCTGCAGAGAACGCTCAATGCACGCTCGGAGCCTTCCCCCGGGCTTGGTGTGGACGGCGATTTTGGCCCGGCGACTGAAGCCGCGGTGAGAAGGTTTCAGGAAGCCAGCGGTCTGCCGGTGACCGGGATTGCGGATGCGGAACTGTGGACCAAAGTCGGCCCGATTATGGAAGAAGCTGTGGTCGCCAGTCCAGATATTATCAATGCCGAAGCACTGCCTAAACTTCCGATGGAACCTCTGGATGGCCCCCCGTTCGTCTCCAGCGATGCATGGATTGTCGTTGACGCAGCGGATGGCTGCGTCATCGGCGGCCACGACGCAGAGACGCCTCGCGATTTCGCCAGCACGACAAAAATCATGACGGCCTGGCTGGTCCTGCGCCACGCGGAACAGAACCCGGAGATTCTGGACGAAACGCTCACGATGTCCGTTCGAGCCGACGAGACTCAAGGATCAACCTCTGACATTCGCGCTGGCGAAACGGTGCCGGTGCGGGAAGCTCTGTATGGTCTGATGCTGCCATCGGGCAATGACATGAGCGTCGCGCTGGCCGAGCATTTCGGAGCTCGGCTGACTCCGTCTGCGGACCCATCTGCAAATGCATCCGCCACAGATCCGCTTGGTCTGTTTATCAGTGCGATGAATGCCGAAGTCGTTCGTCTTGGCATGCCGAAGAGTCATTATAGTAATCCGCACGGGCTGACCGAAAAAACGCATCTGTCCAGCGTGAGCGATCTTGCCATCCTGGCTCGCGCGACAATTGGGAGTGAGTTGTTTCGAGCGTACTCGTCGACTCGCCAGCGAGGATCTGTCGTGTACGGGCCGGGTGGCTATGCCAGGAATGTGCTCTGGAAAAACACCAACGAGCTGCTGGGCACAGAAGGCTATGATGGGATCAAGACGGGCACCACCGACAAGGCCGGTGCATGTCTGGTGTCGACGGGCGAACGTGACGGCAAACGACTGATAGTGGTCGTGCTGGGTTCGGCGGCATCGGAATCGCGATACACCGATTCGCGAAATCTCTATCGCTGGGGCTGGAAACAGCTGGGGGAAAAGTAGCCTGCGAGAACGCTGTCCCTGACTTGTAACGGAACGCGCCCAGCGTTTCGAATTGCTCGCGCCTTACACAGATTATACATGAAACACAGGCGTCGAAAGCCCTGGCGGCTTTCGCTACGTGAGTGCGGGTGTCTGTTCCGCTTTGTGCCGCTTTTTAACTGGCGCAGGAGTGGTGCAAAGTCGATATGAACCCCCGAGATGAACTCGGGGGCGTTCGAGCCAATGCCACTCGATTTAGACAAAGTAGGCGTCACTCTTCGAGTGACGAAGGCCGCAAAACGCGGCCGTTGGCATTCATCACTCGGAGAGTGATGGCTACTATAATCGCAAATCAACTGCCGTTGGGCGTTGGGGGCGGGGACGATTTCCGAGGGGCGAAATATTTACGGAACGATCTCGGTACCGACGCCGGTGTCGGAATAAATTTCCAGCAGAACGGAGTGCAGCATTGATGCGTCGACGATATGCACTTTGCGGACTCCTGCGTCGAGAGACTCCAGAGCCGCCTCGACCTTCGGCACCATCCCGCCGGCAATTGTGCCGTCTGCAATCAAAGCACGCACCTGGCTGGCGGTGACGTGCGACAAACGTGACTTTGGATCTTTGATGTCCGTCAGGATGCCGGGGATGTCACTGAGGAAAATCAGCTTCTCCGCAGACAACGCCTTCGCAACCGCGGCAGCCGCGGTGTCGGCGTTAACATTCATGCGATGTCCGACTGGACTTAACGCGATACTCGGAATGACAGGAATTGTTCCGGTCGAACACACTCGCACCAGCGTGTCCACGTCCACTTCCGTCACATGACCCACATGCCCAAGATCCACGGGATTACCGTTCTCATCCTGGAGCGTAAGTTTTTCCGCGGTCAGGACGTTCTCTGTGCCGTAATGCAATCCGGTCGCACGCGCTCCGTTGCGATTGATGCGATCGACGACCGATTGACAGATATCTTCCACGAGAACTCGTGAGGCAATCTGCAGCGTCTGTCGGTCGGTGTAGCGTCGTCCGGCGACAAAGCGCGCTTCTATGCCAGCAGCGTTCATTGCGGAGCTGATCGCTTTGCCTCCGCCATGCACAATCACCGGCTTCATTCCGACAGTGGCCATGAAGACGACATCGGTAAGCAGACTGTTGACGGCGGAGACATCATCCAGAGTACTGCCGCCTAGTTTGACGACGACATAACGGCCGCGAAATCGCTGAATCCAGCTGAGCGCTTCAATCAGGACTTTCGCTTTGCGAATCGCTTCTTCCATCAGAGTTCCGTTGTTGCCATGGAGTTTACTTGTCGTGAAACTGTCGATTCTACGTTTGCAGCCCGGCGATTCAACGTGACTGGCGGTACTTCAGACGAGTTTATCACTGTTGCCAGTCGCCTGACTGCGATTTCACTTCCGGCGATTCTTGTCCTTGTGAGTATCTGCGGACGTCAATGGTTCGACTGTCAGCCGGTGAAATCGATAACGGCAATCATACGCCCCCAGAAAGACGGTCTTGTCATTAGGCGTCTTCCAGTAATCGGAGAGAGACAGCTGACTGGCGGAACCCTGCCAGTTCACAATCGTATGCCCGTCGACCGACATTGTGATTTGTTTTTTTCGCACTGTCATCGTTACCTGCGACAATTGGTTTCGGCGGAACAGCGCGCCGGTAAATGTGGTCTCATTGCCCACATTCTGTCCATCGATATTTTCGATCGCGCTGAGAAACCGGCCGCCTTCGGAGAATGAGAACAAAGTGGCAAAACGCTGACCATCGCTGCGCTGGCCGAAGATCAGGCCGTTGGGTTCATCAAGCGGTTCCACAATCGCAACGACGCGATAATCGCCCTCAGGCAGATACGGCAATTCAATGCGCGCCCCGTGAGCATTTGGACTGAGCAGCTTGCCGCCTTCCTTAGTCCATTCACCCTCGCTCCAGGCCGTGGCAGGATCAACGAGCTGCAGCAGATCAATTTCCTGCCCCGTCAGATCACGCGACCCGGTCAGCAGTAAACTTTGAGAACTGTCAGTAGTCATTAGATCAGGGGGCAGCACGGCAGGTTCCGGGGCTCGGGATTTGTCCTGACGCACCTGCAGATAACCCCACAGCTCTGCCGTTGCTCCGTCTTTCAAAACCGCATCGACGCGATAGCTGACCGGCGTTTCGCGTTCGAACGTTCCCAGCGTGGCGATGTCAGGAGCGTCGCCTTTCCACGATTGAACGGCTTCCATCCACGGGCCATCAAGAGCGGTCTGAAATCGAACTCGCAGCGATTCGACTTTTGCATCGTTCGGCCATTGGAGTTTCAATCCGGCCGCCTCGCCGGGTTGCGGCATTATGGGTTCCGGGATGGCCGTGAACGTGGAGAACAGTTCCGATTGCTTATCCTCCGTCACAGCCTTTGGTTCCCAGCCCAGCCGAACCTTTTGTTCCTGATTCACGAACGATTCACTGATCCAGCCCACGTACTGGGCCAGGCTCATCACCGAATTATCGCCGGGTTCCGGGTGAGGTAAACCAACGGTATGTCCGCAGCCTTCGTGATACACAACACAATCGGAACCGCGATAAGGAACGCGCCATCCGTCGGCGCTCACGAGACCCCAGCCGACGCCTCGATCGGCCAGATACGTCGCTCGTGCACCGCCCGCAGTTGCCCCGGGAAAATGTTGACCATTAGTTTCGTTGCCTTCAAAAACGAACGCGCCGTCAGCAGGCTTCAGGCGATAAAAATCATCCAGCGGCTGCCAGTTGATGTCGCTCAAAACCAGCAAAACTGGAAACGCTTTTCGTTCACCCTCGGCGAAGGCCAGCACCTTTTCAGACTCCCGCACGGTGCGAAAAAAAATCGCATCCGCATCGCCCTGCCGTAGACTCGCAGTCGTGAAAGCAGACATGAGCGGTTCGACATGCACAACGGTCTGGAGTTCCGACTGGCCTTGAAACTCGCGAGCATGAAACTGTTCGATGCGCTTGCAGAAATAGTCAATTCGATCACGCCAGTCCTTCAGCGGTTTTCGATCGGAAGGCACAAAATAGACGACCGTGACTTCGATCTTCGAAGTGTCATATTTGCCATCCCAGGTCCTGGTGCCAGCATCGCAGACGACGCATGTCAGCAGAACCAGCAGCAGTGAAAATCCAGTTAGCAATTGTTTCATGGAATTGCCTGATCCGCAAGTAAGGGAAAGTAAGTACCGGTGGTAAGTTTTGTCGTTTAACCGTCAGCCGAAGGCGCACGTTTTCATACACTTTGCCACCGCCTACGGCTTGCCGTTAAACGAATTATGATCAGTTCCCGTTCTCTTTTGGCCCTTCAGAATTGGGCGTTTCTGCCGCTGGGATTTCAGCCGTTGATGGCAGCTGCAGAATCCACTCACGCATCAATTCGATGGCTGGCTCGTCCGGGATGTTAGTTCCGATTGGCGGCATCTGCCCATGGCCGCGGCGCTGAATTCGCTGAAACAGCAGTGAGCGTTCCGGAGCTCCAGGCGCCACAAGACGCGCATCCGAGATCCCAAAGTTCGTGTGTACCGGAGGGGCGTCGATTAATCGCTGCGCTTCCGGCTTCGCATCAACTTCCACTGAAAACTGCGCGTTGCCACCACCGGCTTCCACGTGACAGTTGGCGCAGTTGGCATGCAGGTACGCAGTCGCCCGTTGTTGAAGGTCAACGGAAGCGTCAAATGGATCGGGAAGTTTTGATAACTCTTCGATCGGTTTTGGCAGAGCCGCCTTGAAGAAGCCCAGTTCCGACAGCATCTGCAGCTGATTCACTTTTTCCGACCCATAATCATGACCTCGGTTCATCTGATTTTCTGAAAGTCCCAGCACGTAGTTCACCGCACGTGAATGGCAAACCATACATTCGGCTCGGCTTGGATAATGCCACGTCTGTTTGCGAAGGCCGCCCTCCGCCGCGGGATCAGCGATCTCAAAATCCACGTCCGTTCCCGGCGAGTCGATCAGTTCGGCATCTGTCTGTTCATCGTTCCATTGATACGAATAACCAACCCACTCATTCTGCTGGCGAACCATCAAACGCGTTTCGATCCAGCGCCGTGTTTCCGGCCGACCGGCCTCACGTTCCAGAGCGAAGCTTTTCACAAGCACGGAGCCGTTTGGAAAGTTCCACCCGCGAGTCGTCGTGTAGTCGATTTTTTCTTCGCCCGGCACAGCCAGCCATCGCTCCTTATGAGCCCCATCAGACCAAAACTGCACGTTCACAGAATAGGGAATCACCGATGGCAGCATTTGATGATCGGGGACAGAGGCGAATAGGCCGGTCTCACTCAGTTTGCGAGGAAACTCAGTTGGTTCCTGCGGCGGAGCTGGTTCCATCCGATAAAATCCGCCCGCATGATCGACCACCAGCAGATCACCGCCGGCCGTCGTTCCAAAGCCGGCAATCTGAAGTGTGGTGTCGGCCAGCTCCTGATGAAACGTGGCCTTCGTTCCATCGTGACGAATGCCCCAGATCTTGCCGGTGGAATAATCTCCATAGATAAAACAGCCGACCAGATCAGGCAGCTTCGAGCCGCGATACACGACGCCCCCGGTCAGGCTTCTGGATTCCTGATGATGATGTTCGGCCGCGGGCGGAGTAATCAGTTGAGGCCCTTTCGGTCGCTCAATATAAAACGGATGGCTGCCTTCCTGAACACTCCACCCGTAGTTTTCGCCTTTTCCGATCAGATAGACCTGCTCCCACAG
>JBDNHX010000523.1:0-7266 GCA_041688565.1 Planctomycetaceae bacterium | reverse complement strand
GTTGGCAGATCGACTTCGATTTCCTGCAGAGTCAACCGGTCGAGCTGCTTCTGTTTTGAACGCGCCTGGCTGGCTCCGGTGGCACGTGCCTTGTTTTTATCGATGAATGTCTGAAGCTGTTTCTGCTTGGCCATTACGGCCGAATTTGTGCGCTCCGCACGCATCTTTTCTTCTTCGGCCTGCTGCATGTATCCGGCAATCTTGCCGTTATACATCGTCAGCTTGCCACGGTTCAGATCCAGCGTGTGCGAACATGTGGCCGTCAGGAATTCGCGATCGTGGGAGACGATCAGGCAGGCCGCCGGGAAATGTCGCAGGAAGTGTTCGAGAAGAATCTGGGTGCGAAGGTCGAGAAAGTTTGTTGGTTCGTCCAGCATCAAAAGATTCGGATCATGCAGCAGCAGCGCGGCCAGTTTGACGCGAGTCTGCCATCCGCCCGACAATCCCTGCACCGGCCCGTTCAGATACTGGCCCTTCAATTCGAACTCAGCAGCCACTTCGCCGCACTTCCAGTCCGGCGCGCCGCTGTCCCGCATCAGGAAGTCCATCGCAGACTCCCCCGGCTGAAACGGATCATGCTGTCGCAAATAGCCGACACGCAGATTCGGGGACCGCATCACCGTGCCGCTGTCCAGTTCTTCATCGCCGAGAAGGACTCGCAGCAGTGTGGATTTACCGGCACCGTTGCGTCCAATGAAGCCGTATTTCACATCTTCATAGAGCGTGACGCTGGCTCCGTCGAGCAGCATCTGGTCACCGTAACTTTTGACGCCGTCAGTTAATTGCAGAAGAACAGACATGGAACTTGCAGAAACCTATGATTTCTCGGAATTGTTTTCGTAAAACGCGACGTTTACCCGCCCGCTCGAATACCATCAAGCACCAGTTACCGCTTTTCCCGCCATCGGGCCGGATTGGGCTCCCCAAAGACCGCAGCTTTGCCCCGATTCACCTTTGTGAAGGAGGCAAATAGCCGTTCGCTTTCCTCAGAAGCTCTGATCCGTCATACTGTGCTGCTGTGAGAGATCGTGCCGCTTCCGGCCAGCGCCCAATGGCAGTCGATTTGCGATTAGAGTAGCCATCACTCTCCGAGTGATGAATGCCAGGGGCCGCGTTTTGCGGCCTTCGTCACTCAGAGAGTGACGTCTACTTTGTCAAAGTGAGTGGCATTGGGCCAGCGCCGGTGAGCATGTCGTCAGACGCACGACTTCAAATAAAGAGGCCGCTCGATTAGAAATCGGGCGGATTGATTATTTTTTGTCCGTTGCCATTTGGGCATCAGGGGGTTGGTCGTGGGTGCAGAGGAAAAGAAACTGCCACGTTGTTTCATGGATATCACGATCGGTGATAAGCCTGCCGGCAGAATTGTGATTGAACTGCGTGCCGATGTGGTGCCAAAGACTGCGGAAAACTTCCGCGCCCTTTGCACCGGCGAAAAGGGATTCGGATTCAAGGGATCAGCGTTTCACCGCGTGATCTCTAACTTCATGTGTCAGGGCGGTGATTTTACGAATCACAACGGCACCGGTGGCAAGTCCATTTACGGAGCCAAGTTTGCCGATGAGAACTTCCAGCTGAAACACACCGGTCCCGGGGTTCTCAGCATGGCCAACGCCGGTCCGAACACCAACGGATCACAGTTCTTTCTATGCACGGTGAAAACCGCATGGCTCGACGGTAAGCATGTCGTCTTCGGCTCGGTCGTCGAAGGGATGGACGTTGTAAAAGCCATCGAAGCTGTCGGATCCGACAGTGGCCGAACAAGCGCGAAGGTTGGCGTTGCTGACTGCGGCGAGCTGACCGCTTAATAATCCGCAAGCTCCGGAAGTCCTGCCTGCCACGGCAGTGACGCCCGTTGTCCGACAAAACTCAGAAGGCCGGCGACTCCCATCGCCGGCCTTTTTTTTGTCGCTTGCCAATCAGCAACGACGCGATTCGCATCGATGTGACGAATCGTCACACATTTCTGCGTCTGCACGGTGTGACAATGTGCAGACAAGTGTGCATAGGGAATCACTCGCAGCCGGACCAAAAGGCCCACCTGAACCTTTGGCGAAGATGAGCCGCATAAACTGCTCGAACTCGCCCTGCGACTGCACTGGTTTTGGCGAAGTGAATCGCTGACGGTCCGGTTTCCGGGATTATCGAGACGCGGGATGTCCATTGCCGAACTTTGGCACACCCGGTGCTTTTGCAGTAGCCCGTGTGCTGCACCGCTTCGGTGACGCTGAGGATTCGATTCCCTTCCCGGATTTATGAGATGCCTGTCTCTCGCACTCTTTTGTCGCTTGTGTCCAGCGCGCTGAGGAAAAGCACCTTGATCGCTGCCGAGCCCGCTGCGAAGTCAGAGGGCAACCTGCGGTGGCGGAATATGTCTTTAATGGTTCGAAGTGTGACGGCTCTTGGTCTGGGGCTTGCTTTGACAGCAGTGACCGGCTGCGGTCGGTCGGAACCCGTGGAATGGCAGGCTAGTGCGCTAGTTCGGGCTTTGCCGGAAAAGCTTGCGGAAGCCGAGTCTGAAGAGGGTGAAAAGAACGTGGGCGAGAAACTCGTCGGCGAGATTAAAAACATTGTTCGGGAGAACTCCGGAACTTACCTGAAGCCAAAACTGCTGAGCGAAGGGGAACCCGACTTCAAACGCGAACTGGAGTTGAAACTCGGCCAGCAGGTTTACATGAAGCGATGTGTACAATGTCATGGTGTCAACGGTGACGGCAATGGTCCTGTGGCAAACAGCCTGTATCCGCGTCCTCGCGATTATACTCGCGGGATTTTCAAGTTTACTTCCACGCCTTACGGTGGAAAGCCGCGTCGTGAAGATCTGATCGCGACGCTGCATCGAGGTGTCGTTGGGACGTCCATGCCGAATTTCCGCTTGCTGCCGAAGAAAGAAATTCAGGCGGTCGTGGATTATATTCTCGTCCTGTCACAGCGTGGCGAAATGGAATATCAGCTGGCGAACGAAGCGGAGGCGTCTGAAGAACTGGATCCTGAATATATCCCCGAACTTGTGGCGGATGTCGGTGGTCGCTGGAAGGAAGCTCAGGCCTCGTTGACTCAGCCGCTGACACCGGAACCCGAGCTGACTCAGGAACGAGTGGCTCTGGGTCGCGAAGCGTTTCTCTCCAAAGGATGCAGCAAGTGCCATGGCGACGACGGCCGCGGTCACACGAAGGATAACATCGGCAAGGATTCATGGGGCCATGCAACTCGAGCAGCCGACCTGACATCCGGCATGCTGCACGGCGGGCAGGAACCGATCGACATTTATCGCCGCATCATGAACGGGATTAACGGCAGTCCAATGCCCGGCTTTAAGAGTGCTCTTGAGAGTGAACCGGAAACGATCTGGAATCTGGTCAGCTATGTGCTGAGTGTTTCCAATCGACGTCGCGAAGGGAAAGAGATTCCTGCCGGGCTGATGAAACCGTATGCCGAACCAGTTGCCGCTGACGCGAGTGCGAAGCCGGCTGAAGAATAGTTCGCGCGGGTTTCCGAGCTGTGCGTAGTCGTTGTTGCAAATTATGACGAGCACACGGCTTGTCCCATTAAACATCCCACCGCTTTGCAGGCGAGTTTCTCTTATGGCCGATCAGAAGATACTTCACGAGAAGCAACACACACTCAAGTCGCTGAAAACGCAGGTCGCTTCGTTGGAAGCAGAACTTGCAGCAAATGATATCCCGGGTCCGTGGACACCCGCGAAATTTTATAGCGGCTACTACATCACCGTCGGTTTTTTCCTCGGTGGTTTTGCGGCGATGGTCAGCCTGCTGTTCAACGTGATCGGATCGGTTGTCGCCGGAAAGTATCCTCTGGAAATCATTCGCGTCTATCTGACGTTTCCGCTCGGGGAAAAAGCACTTCCGCTGGGCAGCCAGGTCGAAAAGTCAGCTTTCGAAATCAATGACGGAATGATTCTGGCTCTGGGCTGCTGCCTGTACATCGGCACCGGCATGGTTCTGGGAAGTTTGTTTCATTATGTGATCTCACGCTATGCCGAACACAAGCCAATGATGGCCAAGCTCATTCTGGGCACTGTCCTTGGAGCTGCCGTCTGGTTTGTGAACTATTACCTGATTCTGTCGTGGCTGCAGCCGGCTCTGTTTGGCGGCGACTGGATCACGGACAACAACTATCTTCCATGGTGGGTTGCTCTCGCGACTCACCTGGTCTTCGGCTGGTCGATGGCGATCATGGCACCGTATGGAACCTACATCCCCTACAAGCGACCGACCGAATAACACATACCGTTCAAAAAGCAGCAGGCACACTCCGCGCGCCGTCCGCCCGGATCTCGACGAGTTCTTATTTTATATAGCTGCGGCACATCGAGTCTGCCTGCTACGTTTAATCATTGCCCTCCTTTCGAAGCCATAACCGAGCCATAACTGATGACAACGGCAACGATCGCAACACCTCACAAGTCATACACTCATGAAGAGCTGGTTACGAGAAAATCGTTAAGTGGTACTTCGTGGCCGCTCTGACGTTTCTCACAACATCCATGCTGGCAGGCCTTCTGGTTTCGCTGCAGCTGATTCGACACAACCCGCTGGCCGGGATTGAAATATTTTCTCCCGGTCGCTGGCGTATGGTCCATACCAATGCAGTGGCCTACGGATTTCTGGCCAACGGATTTCTGGGCGCTCTGCACTGGGCTATTCCTCGCCTGACGCTGCAGCCGGTGCTCGACCGACGGTTATCCTGGTTCATTTTCGTCGCCTGGCAGGCCGTGGTGGGAGCAACCGCCGTGGGTATTCTGCTGGGTGAAGCTCAGGGGGTGGAATGGGGTGAAACGCCAGTTTGGATTGACCCGGTGGCACAGCTGGGCGTGATGCTGGTTGCCCTGAACTTCATGACCCCCATCGCCCGCATGAAAGGGCCGATCTACGTGGCTCTATGGTACTTTATGGCGGCCTTCATCTGGACACCGCTCACCTATGCGATGGGCAACTTTGTCCCCCAATATCTCGTGTCCGGAACCAGTGCCGGAGCCGTCGGTGGTCTGTTCATTCATGACCTTGTCGGTCTGTTCGTCACACCGCTCGGCTGGGGACTGATGTACTACTTTGTGCCGATTCTGATTAAGAAGCCCATCTGGAGCCACGGGCTGTCGCTGGTCGGTTTTTGGGGCCTGGCGTTCTTTTATCCGCTGCAGGGCATCCATCACTTCCTGTACACGCCGATTCCAATGTTTCTGCAGTACGGTGCGGTGGTCTCCACGATCGCAGTGGAACTGGTAGTGACCACTGTGATCATCAACTTCTTCGGTTCGATCTGGGGTAACTGGAGCATCGTGAGGACCAATCTGCCGGTGCGGTATTTCTACACGGGCATGGTGTTCTACTTCCTGACCTGTCTGCAGTGTTCTTTCCAGGTGACTCTGACGTTCCAGAAGATCATTCACTTCAGTGACTGGGTTGTCGGACACGCTCACATGGTGATGTTCGGCGTGTTCTCCATGTGGATTATGGGCACGATGACGTATCTGTTCCCACGCCTGCTGAAACGGGACTGGGCGAGCAGTTCGCTGATCGAATGGCACTACTGGCTGTCAACTGTGGGCCTGGCCGTGATGGCGGCCGACCTGATTCTGCTGGGCCTGTTCCAGGGCTGGTCGTGGGCAGCACTGGAACCATGGGACGCATCGACGGAATTCTCCGTCCCGTTCTGGGCTCTGCGAACTGTGGCTGGCCTGGTCATGTTTGGCGGTCTGATTGCCTTCATGACAAATCTGTGGATGACGATCCGCATGGCACCGAAGTCTGTGTCGGCGGCTGCAAAAGCGTGATGATGAGTGGCAGTGAAACGTTGTTCAACAGGGACATAAGTGGTCGGCGATGAACGCCCTGCGGCATGACAAATATGGGCGTGACGCAAAAGAGTCTTCTTCCAACCTGATCGACGGGCAACGATGCCCATCCTGCATAACTCTGGTAGCGAACCATGTTTGAAAGTAAATGGGGTATTTTTTACATCGCCGGCATCGGTTTTTTCGTGCTGGCCTTCGTCTCGAATGCGGTCGTTCCGTGGTTGATGTACAGCCACCTCCAGGAAAAGACCGTTGCCGAACTGATTAACCCAAACCTGCGGTATCAGTTTGAAGATCTGGCACGTCGGTATCCGGAATCATTTGAAGCTGCGTTCGGCAAGCCGCCAGGTGGTGAAGCAGAGCACGACGAATGGTGGAACAAGGCCTGCGGAGATGCTCTGCGTATCGGCCACAAAGTGTATGTCGGCGAAGGCTGCTGGCATTGCCACAGCCAGTTCATTCGTCCGGTGTCGAACGAAGAAGAACGCTGGGGACCGGTTTCACGGTCGGCTGAATATCAGAACGAACTTCAGCGACCGGTGCTGTTTGGAACTCGTCGAGTCGGTCCGGACCTTTGTCGAGAAGGCGGACGTCGCTCCAACGACTGGCATGCGGTACACTTCTTTCGGCCGGAGAACGTGTCCCAGGAATCTCCAATGCCCGAGTATCCGTGGTTCTTTGATGGCTCAGCTGATAAGCCCAACAAAAAGGGGCTCGCGATCATGACCTATGTCCAGTGGCTGGGATCATGGCAGGAAAGCTATCCGTACTACGAGGCCTACGTCCCGTCTGCTCTGTCAAAACCACTGGCGGCAGAATCAACGAAGGAGGAATCGAAGTGAGCACTCAATCACCAATGCGAACCTTGACGACCGTCACATCATCAACTCGCAAAAATCGATCTAAAGCCTGGTCGATCACGCTGGTCTTCGGCGTTCTCATTCTGATCCCCAGCATGCTCGGGTTCATCATGAAGTTTGGCGAACTGATAGAACTGACGAAAGGCGCCTCGGACGGTGGATTTGCCATCACGCCGGTCGTCAACTATTTGCTCGCCAGCCTGGGCTTTCTTTGCCTGCTGCTGTGGGCAGCCATGAACGGCATGTTCCATGACCTCGAACACCCCAAATACACGATGCTCGACAATGAACGGGAGCTGGATTCACATGTCTGATACGACTTCCACTGGTCCGGAGAACACAACGCCGGAACAGGATCACGCTTATCATTATTACCGGGGCAATGAGATTCCGTGGTATATCCGAGCCATCTGGCTGGGTTTCTGGATTGGAACGGTCTACTACATCATCCGGTATTTCTTCCCGGCGATGCAGGTTGAATTGGTATTGCCCCCATGACATTAAGCCTCCGCACTGCAGAAGTTTTTCAGTCCCCCGAAACCACGGCCTCGTCTGACGTTGTGTGCTGTTCGTGGTGCGGACTTCCAGTGT
>JBDNHX010000522.1:0-10038 GCA_041688565.1 Planctomycetaceae bacterium | reverse complement strand
CTTCACCTTTCTTCGCATCGAAACGGAACACATCTTCATCGGACCGCTCCGCGAATGATCCACTGGCATCGAAAGGGACCGTCACTGTTTGCTCAGGAGTCCCAGCATTTTCCAGGATCGCAGCTAGAGGGCTGCGACCAACTCGGACAAGATTCCCCTCAAGACCATTCCACCAGAAAGAATCGGCAAACGCCGCCGTCGCCGCAGCACCGACTGACTGTCGCCCGTCCGCCGGAGCAATCGTCATGTCCTGTCGAAAAACTGTGTGGCCGCCTAGTTTTTGATCGGTGGGCTGGCCACCAGGCAGGTGCCGCCCAAACACGGTGACGTTGGTTGGCCCATCAGCCAGCACGAACGCCGGGCTGATCCAGTCGACAATCGGGCGCGAGTCAAATCCCAGCCGATAAACAAACTGATCGCCGCCGCTGTAGACGATATCCTGAACTCGAAGAACCAGCTCCTCCGCCTCCGTAGCGGTGTAGACCAAACTGGCTTCCTGGGAGAACACTCGTCGCGATTCCGCCAGCCTTCGTCCGGCGGCGTTGAACAGCTGCAGAAGAGGCTGCATCGGAGAATCCAGCCGCGCGGCTTCTGAACGAATAACCAGCGTCTGGCCGGCCGCAAGAGGCACCTTGAAGAAGTCCACGTCCGTGCCGCCATTCGCACGAGCATTGACGACTGTCCCCATCGCGACCGGTGTTGCCTGAGCGATCACATTATTGGGTTCAACTTCCGTAGCCTCCGGAAGTGAATCCACGCGGAACATGCGAGGATTGCTGACTCCGAACAGACCGCGAACACGGACGTCATAAAGACCGGGAGCAACATCCGGAGCAACGCTCACGGTAAATGTGTTGGCTACTGTTGCCCCGTTGGCGTCCGCTTTCTGAATGGCCGTGATGCCCGGATGACTGAAGAACATCTGGTCCAGTTCATCAAGGTCAGTGCCACCCCCAACCGTCAGATCCACGCTGGTTCCCTGCTGTCCGCCGGGCGGAAACACGGAAGTGATGCGGGTCTGTGGCAGCTGTGCGGAAGCCTGAGCACCGGTCGCAGCAACAAAAGCCGCGGCCAAAAAAAATCGAATCCCAGTCATAAGGCAGGTCCTGGGTAGGCATTGTAAAGGAGGTGAGAAATAGAGGAGGGATGAAATCCACAGCATCGCTGCATCCAGCCCGAACAAATGCCGAGTGCAGCGCACATCGGCATTTGCTCTTCCTGGATCAGGCAGGCAGCGAAAGCGTTACCCGGTGATCAATGATTAAACTGAAACTCTTTCGTGTTGATCAGGGCCCAGACAACGTCTTCATAACCACGTCGCACGTTGTCCGCATGCTTTTTTAGATACGCAAGTGCCACTTCCAGTTCTTCAGCGTTGGGCTCACGAGCAAATACCCAGCGATACAGTTCACGAATGCGTTCATCGTCTGGCCGTGCGGTTTCGGTCGCAAGGCGAGCCGAACGAGCGCCTTCGCGGCCAATCTTTTCCTGAATTTCTCGACCGTTCAGCAGGTGCAGGCTCTGAGCCAGATTCGCATCCATGCTGCGTTCGCATTCGCAGGCTGTGTCACCTTTAGGCTGACCAAAGACCTGCAGGAAGTAAGTTGCGTTGGAAGCATCTACAAGCTGCATGGCCTTTGTGCCGGCCGGCATCCCACCGAAATTTTCTGAGGTGTCGGTGACGATATGGAACGCATCGTACAGGACTTCAGCGCTCAGACGGCGAGGGTAGTATCGCGAGAAATTCTGCTTGTCGTTGGCGTTGAAGTCGTTTGGAAGCGCACTGAGCTGATAAGTCCGCGATCGACAGATCGTGCGGATCAGCTCTTTCATATCGAAGCCAGACGCAATGAAATGGTCTGACAGGGAATTCAGGAGTTCCGGATTCGCTGGCGGATTGGTTTCCCGCATATCGTCTTCCGGTTCCACAATGCCGCGGCTGAAGAAATGCTTCCAATAGCGGTTCACAAGCGACTTGGCGAAGAACGGATTCTTTGGATCTGACATCCAGTCAGCCAGCTTCACACGCGGATCGCTGTCGGCCGCAATTTCGTAAGCCGGTGTTCCCAGTCCGGTTGGCTTCAGAGCCTTACCTGTTCGAGGATTGCTGGCGGTTGCCACGCCTTCATTATGGAACACACGTCGATCGCGCATTCCGCCCGACGCATTGGGAACAACTTTTTTACCAACGCGGTTGTAGAACGCCGCCATACCGTAGTAATCATCCTGGCTCCATTTTTCAAACGGATGATGATGGCAGCGAGCACATTGAATTCGCAGGCCAAGGAACAGCTGAGCCGTGTCTTCGACCTGCTCTTCAGTGCTGTCCACATCACGATACCATACTACAGCGGGGTTGGTTTGCGGATCACCGGAGGCCGTAATGATTTCACGAACAAATTCATTATAAGGAGTGTTGTCGTACATCTTGCTCCAGAGCCACTGATGGAACAGCATTGTTCCTGGCCCGTCCTCAGCACCTTCTTTTTTGTTCCGCAGAACGAAGTTCCACTTGTTGGCAAAGTGATCGGCGTAAGCCGTTGTGTCGAGCAGTCGATCAATAATGCGATCGCGCTTGTCAGAAGATGTGTCCGCAAGGAACGTCCGAACTTCTTCTTCTGCTGGCAGCGCTCCAGTGATATCCAAAGAGACGCGACGCAGGAATGTGGCATCGTCGCACAGGTCAGAGGCCGGAATCCCCAGCTGCTTCAGTTTCCCGAAGACCGCAGTGTCGACAAGATTGATCGGCTCCGGCATTCCGGATGTGTCGGCTCCCAGAGGAATCGTCGCACGGAACGTGGCAACCTGGCCCTGATAACGAGCCATGATGGCGACTTCACCACTCAGCTCCAAAGTGCTGACGAGACCAGTGGTGGAGGATTCTGCCATCTCCGCTTCGTTGGGTTCAAACAGCGCCATGCGAGTCACATCTTCGGATCTTCCGTCGCTGTAAGTTGCAATCACGGAAATCTGCTGCTGAGACTTGCGGGTCATCGTGCGTGTCTCGGGAATGCACTTGATGCCAGTCACATAAGCATCAGTCTCGGCTCCATAAGGCATGCCCTGCTCAATCCACTGAACCAGCAGATTGTATTCGTAGCTGCCATTCTCCATTCGCTTGCCACCACCGTGTGGGCTTCGGCCGATCGCCTTCTTGATCAGCAGGCTTTCTCCCGGCACGGCCGGAAAGATGCGGCGACCGCGCGATTCCTTGCGAAGGAACTCATAGTCGTCTTCTGCAACAAACCCGAGCAGCGACAGCTTGAAGCCGTTCTGACCACCCGACTTGCCGTGACAGCCACCGCCGTTACAGCCAAGCTTTGTGAAAATCGGGACGATCTGGTTGCGAAAATTGATCGGCAGCGGATGTGCGAAACCACTCACGAGCACATGCACCGCCGCGGTCTTGTCGCCAAGCGTCGCGGTGATAGTGATGTCCCCGTCGGCAGCCGGAACGGCCATGCCTGTGGAATCAATCGCCAGCACGGAGGGATCGGAAATTGTCCAGGCCACTTCGCGAGTCACATCTGTCGACAGCCCGTCTGAATGAATGGCCGTGACGATAAACTGCTGACGAGCGTCTCGACTACGAATGGCGACGGCATCTCCCTCCGGAAGCGGAGTCATCTCCAGCTTCACAACTTCAGCCATCGCAGAAGTTTCCGCCATAATCATCGCCAGCGAAAACAAGACAGCAGACAACCGGGCAATCTTCATGCGGGTGACTCCAGAAGGCAGGTGTTGATCAACGTCGTGTCAATCCAGGGACTGAGGAGTTCAGAGTGTTTTGGTGGCACGGAAGGGGATTCCGCCAATTCTGAACGGTTGGAACATGGTACAGCGTATTTTCTCAGCCGCAGGAGTCAAGCATTGAATGCCGAAACCTGGTACCGGGACTCAGAGTTTGATTCGTTCGACGTTTTTAACGTTGAGAACGCCGGAACCCATTCCACACGCATAAAAGTCTATGCTTTCCTGCTTTTTGGCGTTCCGCAGTGACTGATCGAGCCTTCACCACCCGGCAACACACCTGTCCTTGAGTACACAATGGGAATGCGAATCAATGGCTGCCGATCGGTCCGTAAGCCAACTCGACCCACTCTTCTCATTATTACCAGACCACCCGCAACAGCAGAGCGATCGGCGGTTTCCGCCGTTTTGCGAGGATCCGTTCAGGAGGGTTTCCTCACAACCAGGCGTGTCGCCCAATCCGGCGTGTCGCTGAAACGAGGGGAAAATATAGAGTGCGGACTGGCTGAGTCTCGATTTGCGAGACGCCATTTTTTCCCAAAAGGCAATGAGTCCAAGGAAGGCCCCAGGTCGCAATGCCGCGTGATTGCCCATCACTCTGCACACGAATCCTGTCAACACGAGCTTCGCATCGTTTCATCGGGATGCTCGTGAGCGCCATCGGTCTGTTTTGCGGTTGTGCCTCGCCTTCCATGTGGACAGCCAATCTGCCGACAGCCTTCACACGGCAGTCCGCGGAATCCACGTTTCGGTCTCAGGACACGCCACTCAATGATGACTGGTTAAGTCCGAGCAATTCCGCCGCAAAAAATTCTTTGCCGGCGAACCCTCGTTCCGCGCAAGGTCGATGGAATTCCGGCAAGCCGTCCAGCGTGCGCGCTGCAGCGCCCGGACATTCATTCGCACAACCCAAAGCGCGTCTCGGTCGGCCGATCACCGACACCCGTTCTATTCAGAATCCTCCAAACGCGGGTCCAACTGCGGGTCATAGTCTGAATGTGACCACAAGCAGCCCAACCGATCCGTGGGCTTCGTCGAACACTGCAAATCAGAACTCGGCCGCCACAAAACGCGACGCGTGGCAATCTGTTCCTCAGTCAGACGAAACGCAGACGGCAGAAATATTGTCGAGAAAAGCTCCATTGCTGGGCGATGCCAGCACGTTATCCGGGCAACCCGTCGCAGAGGGCGCTCTGGGAATTCAGGCCCCCTTGAAGTCGGATCCCGTGTCCGCCTCGGAGAGCATGACTAAAACCGATCCGGCGGATGTTACTGGTTCGAACAGTGAAGTTCCGGCTCCGGATGCGACGATTACAGATTCGGCGGCTGTTACAGATCCGGCCGCTGAACTTCCATCCCCTGAAGGCCCGACGATGCTCGATCGCCTGCGAGGCCTCTACAATCCTCGCCTCGATGAGAACACAGACAAACTCAAGAAACAGATTCGACGCTGGCCAGATCCATTTGGGTTGCTGACAGATCGCGACAATCCAGAATCGCTGCCACCGGAAACACCAGAGACGGAGGCCGCTGCGGTCCCTCTTCTGCCGCAGCCGACACAGGGTACCAGCACTTCGGTTCAGACGGCGATCACGGAACTCGAGCAGCAGCTGGCGGAATGGCCTCGCCTGCCTTCCGGCAAGCCGGCTCAGCCAACAGAATGGCGTCGGCGTCAGACTGATCTGCGGCTTCTGCATATGATTGCCGGTCGCTCGGCCGAATCGATTCGCATTATTGAATCGTTGCCGGAAGAAGAGCAGGAATACTGGCAGTCACTGATGTTATCAATGAATCGTTTTCGCCAGGCGGGTGAGGATTCTGACCGACACGAACAGTTGACGGAGTCTCTTCAGCATCTGCGAAACGCGACGAAAAAGCTGCAACCGCTGGCGCAGTTGTCAATTCCTCGCATAATCTTGTGTGATCGTATCGACGGCTTTGGAAGTGTGGCCGAATTCCCGACGGCCAATTTCGAGCCCGGACAGAGAATTCTGGTTTATACGGAGCTGCAGAATTTTCGATCAGAGCTGACGGCCGACGGCAGGTACCGTTCAGAATTTGCAGCGGTACTGGAATTCCTGCGCGAAGGCGAAGACGAAGTCGTGGATACGATTCGTGTTCCACAAATTGAAGATCTGTGTGATGTCGAACGAACCGATTATTTTCAGAGTTTTGAGCTGACACTGCCGGCTCTGGAGGGAAAATATCTGATGCGTCTTCGTCTCCGCGACCAGCTGAATCTTCAGACTGCAGTCGCCGAACTGGAGTTTACAGTCCAATCCAGAAACTGAAGCCTGAGGCTCTGAGGAGCTGTGGCTTCTTCAACATTCAACAAGGTGATGTGTATGAAACGAGTTGTCGGTTATTTGTGTCTGGCTCTTGCTGGTATTTGCGGTGTGACCGCCGTATCGGTGAACACTTCCGCTTCAGCTGGCTATTCGCCTGTGGTGTCTCCGGCTGAAGGTGACAACGTGCCGGTCGAAGACAGCATGCATGAATTTATGGAGTACGTTTTTCAGCCAACCTATCTGCGTCTGAAGCAGAGCATGACTGCAGCTCCCGCGGATAACAAAGGCTGGAAAGCCATTAAGTCCGACTCCTTGATTCTGGCTGAAAGCTGCAACCTGCTTTACAGCCGAACACCCAAAGACCATGCGGAAGACTGGGTGAAGCATGCGACCGCGGCCAAATCGCACGGTGCCAAACTTTACGGCGCCGCCAAGGCGAAAGACTTCGACGCGTCGACTGCGGCCTTTAAGACGATGCTGGACAGTTGCAATGCCTGCCACAAACAGTTCGAAAACGGCAAGCATATCCTGACTCCATAACATGCGGACTTCATAATCGTCAGAGTGACCACCGCCAGAGTGACCACCGACAGACCTCCCGCAGAGCGCTGTGCGAGGTCAGTCCTCCTGGGCGTCTATCGATGCCTTCCTGTGTCTGATCGGCCGTATGCGGTGTCAGCACGATCTGTTCGCACTCCGTTCATCGAGCGAAGTTTGTTCCGCCGGGCTCGCCAGCGAATGGACACTGCATCACCGCATCTTCCGCAACCTGCGTTGCATTATTGCTCAGGCGAATCACTCAAGCCTGTCTGCAGCGTCATGTCCTTTACATACAGGATCCGTCCGCCGCGTCGCACTTCTGCCGACACAGACATATCCCACTCAGACGGAAGCGGCGCGTAAACCATCACACGAATTCGTCCTTCCGGCAGACGAAACTTACCTGGATCGATCGCAAAATCATCGATCAGACTGCGCGCCGTAAGTCGGGGCAACGCTTTTCGAAAACATTCTGCCTGGAGAGTTTCCGTTGGATCGTCTTGCGAGTATTGTCGACCGCCGAACGGCAGAAAGACGGCGCCAAAGTCCTGCTCATCCTTCTGTTGGCAGAATGTTGCGAGACTGGTAAACAGGTTTGCATATGACAACTGTTTTTTTCCGGCATCGGACTTTAGCGTGTAGACTTTGCTCCCATGCACCGCAAAATACTGGATGTCGTCTCCCGTGGGGAAGTTCTCGTTGAACGTCCATGTCATATTTGTCAGTTCATCGGCTGACTGAGCAATCTCAGTCAGCACCAGGCCCCAGCTTTTCGTCATCAGTCGCCGGCGCGACATCACAGCCTGACTGCTGAAAGGCGGAATGCGAGCCACGAAGCTGGCGAGGTTACCGGAGGTGATCGCCGCATCCACGCGTTCGTCCGCAGAACCGGATGCGAGCAAAGTTTGCCGATCCTTTTCCTCGATCACATACTGATTTCCGCTGGTCACAAACAGCGTGCTGTACTGAAGTGAGTTCCAGTGCGTATCACCTTCGGCTCTCGCAACCGCAAGAGAGTGCAGTGACGTGGATTCCCCGTATCCACGTCGACCAATGACCAGGAAGATCAGGCTGAAGACGACTGCCAGACTGGCGACCGCGCCATACGTCACCAGAAAATGAAATCGGCGTTGCTTTGACAGCAGCCAGCAGCCCGGAAAAATCAGCCCGACGTAACACATCGACAGCAGAAAAATCAAAATCCAGGAGTGCTCCGGCTGTGTGATTTTCCTCAGCGAAGAAAACATCTCGGCGTCTTCAAACGAGTTGACGTTTCGAAACCCCGGAGCCATCTGTGCCTGCTGTGCCAGTTCCGCAGCTTCATCCGCCTGAGCTGCCTTCACTTCCGGAGGGGTAATCGCAGGAGTTACAATTTGCGAGACCAGACCAGCTCGCTGAACATCATGCCGTGTTACCGTTCCACTGCCCACAGAGAACTCGGGGAAGGGATCGTTCAGCGGTGCCAGCAGTCCGGAAAATCTGAGTGTCTGACTATTCGAATCCAGCAGCAGATGCAGATGGCCGCCGGATTTCAGCCAGGACAATAAGGCTTCCTGCCGAGGTGCCTCCCAGTCGGGAACATGGTCCAGAAACAAAGCATACAGCCCCTGTGTGGCGGTGCCATACGGAGGAAAAATCTCGGCCGGCATATGCTTGATTGTGGTCGGTAAACGTGTGGCCATCCCCTGCGGATCGAGAATGACGGCCGACAGTGTTTTGTCAGGTTCCTTGTCGAGCCTGTTTTGTTCCAGTAAAGAACGAGGCTGGTCCATTGGGTCGAACGTGAACGTCTGATCTTCCGTCAGCAGATCGAAATACCACGTGGCCGAACGATCGGAAATGTAGGGATAAAACTGTACCCAACGCCGCGAATTTGGCCCCAGAAAGACAGGCTGAACCGCAAGGCCGCCGACTTCATTCACCATCCCCGCCACTCGCTTAAGCCGCGCCGTGGCTTCAATCGGCTGATCACTCAGGTTATCAATCAGAATCGACAAAGGCATAAACTGCCCCGCGACAACTCGACCGTCAAATCCCCAGATCACCTCGACAACTCGCACCTGCTGATTCTGCTGAGCAGAAACAGGCTGACTGACAAACATCAGTGCAATCACGATCAACAAGATCATTCGAAAGCGCCCCACGGCCGCCATTCTGGTTTCACCATCAGGCATGGCGTTCTGCTTCATGACAACAACAACAGCAGCCTGAGCAGCGAACGAATCTTTGCGAAGCGTTCTCTTCGCAGGCGTGTGTCTGCGCAAATCTGGATTTAGGAAAGGCATCATCCTGCAGACTCCGTTGCAACCGCGATCATCGTGGCCCCATTTTGGACTTTGATTGGCGAAATCATGGCATTGTCGAGTCGCCCCAACAAATGAGGCGCTCGGTACAACGTCCATTTGCGAATCAAAAATGTCAGCAGCAGCTGCCATCCGACAAGCAACAGTGCGGTGGCTGCCGCTGAGCCCCGGTTAGGAGTGAATCCAAAATAAAGTTCCCGTTCGTTGGAACGTCCACCCCCGGAAACATCCAGAATAGACTCATTGGCCTGAATACTTCCGTCCGGCCGAGTCGCCAATGCAAGAGTTGCAAAATTGCTCAGTCTGCTGTGGTAGCGGGCTTTTTCTTCGATGGAGGCCTGATCTCTCCATTGCAAAAGCGGTCGATCCAGGCCGGCTATGGCGGCACCAAAATGGTTATAGAGGAGACTACCCGGGCTGAACAAAATCTGCGAGATCGCGATCCATGCGCCGATCAAGGTCAGTGCTGCCATCGCCGAACGTGGCTGCGACTTTCCTCGCATACCCATCAGCACGGACAGCCACGTGATCAGATGCATTAAAATAAACGTCGTTGCGACGCTTAGCCCACTATAAAGCAGAACGTCAAGGATCGCCCCCTGTAATGGATTACTGAAGACCATGAGCAGATCAAAATGCATCAGCAGCAACGTCAAATGCACACTGAGAATTGGAATCGAAAGGACCAGCATCAGCCGCCCCATTCCGGCCACTTTCTGCTCAAGGATCTCCCGGGAGGTCAGCGGAGTCGACAGCAGCGCCTCCAGAGTTTCCCGAGTCCGTTCGGACGAAATAATGGTGGATGCCTTCATACCCAGAATCATGGTGGCAATGCCCCAGACCAGGGACAACAGAAATCGAAGACCGGAAAAACTGGAAGCCTGAGACACAGTTGCTGCGGTCAGGCAGATAAACAGGACCGGTCCTTCCAAAACGACAAGCACGCGAAACAGATAGCGAGCTTTTCCCAGCGACTTCTTGGCTCGTTCCCGCCACGCCACGGGATCAAACAGCGGCAGGGAATTGTAATCGCGAATCAATACAACGCCGCCTGTTGTCTGCTGGTTCAAATTGACAAAGAACGTGTCCACTCGCTTGAAGACTCGCAGCAGCACGGATGACGATGACACAAACGCCCGGCGAAACAGGAAGAATCG
>JBDNHX010000521.1:0-4723 GCA_041688565.1 Planctomycetaceae bacterium | reverse complement strand
TTTCCAGCCAGCGCCCAATTGCTGAGCCTCAAACAACCGAGTGCCTAAATACCACGCAGCTCCCCGTGGTCAAATCGTTTCCCAGGTGGGTCCGTTTTCCGCGCCGAAGTGGGTCCGATTTACAAGCCGATCTCCAAACCGTTTCCGGTCATTCCCCAGCAGAATAGCCAGCACCATGACGAGGCCAAAACTTCCTGTTCGTATTCAGGACGAGGCTGCCAATGGTCCCTGATCGCCTCAACGAAAGTTGCATGACTCATAGCGCCATGCAACAGATTGACAGATTCCTCGAATGAGGTCGTAATTTTCATGATCGCAACTTTCTCGATGGCCCTTGGGAATAGTGATCCACTAAAAGTAACTTCAGAGAGACAACTCACACTGAGGAAGAACCTCAACCGGGAGCCGGAACGGCTATGAATCTCGCTTCCGAAACGTCACTTCAAACTTTCTGCACGTACGGAACTTCTGCAACCGGTTGGCCGGACTGAAAACGTCTTTCATGTCGTACGGCTGAAAGACATCCAGGCCCCGGTCGAGAAGGATTTCCCAGCCGTGATCTGTGATGATGTGCCGGGCGTGAAGGTCTTTTCGAAATTCCCAATCGAAGATGATCCCAATGGGACCGACATTCTCCTGGATCTTCGAAAAGTATTCTTCCTGATGCACGGTTCCAATTTCATCCGGTGATGCGATGAGATGAACGTGAACATCTTCAGAATCCATTTTCAGCCTGGCCACCGTCTCCAGCAATTCCATCAGATTGCGAGCCTGATGAAACTTGCGAATGTACGTGTCTGTGATCGTCAGTTCTTTCGCACCTTTCAGATACGGACCAAACAGTGAATCGAAGTCGATGCCGGTCTGGTTCTCTCGAATCACTTTCCGAATCGCCCGCAATTCTTCTGGCTTTTCCACGGATGCGACGCTGGGCGTTTGGCGACTCACCACTTCAGGATTGCTCTCAGACTCAACAACCGCTGCACCGCGCAGGCGTTCCGGCCAGTAGATGTTGGGATACTGCTGCTCCTCCAGCGTCGAAACGTGGACCACCTCGTTGTTTGACAGCTTCGTGTACGCAAACGTGACAGGCTCGAACGTTTCATCCAGTCGCATGAGCTGGTCTTTGACTCGCTTGCGACCTTCCATCGCCCAGACCAGCAGCTCTTCCATCTCTTCAGCGTTGGCTTCCCGATGAGGATACACCAGCTTCAGCATTCCAGAAAACGTCTTATTGATGGCCTCTCTGTCGCGAGTCGACAAGTCATCAGAAAGCTTGAAGTGCGGTGCAAACAGTTGCGAATAATCGTCGTCACGCTGCTTCTTCAGAATCTCGGCCAGGTAGTCAACCACGAACCCAAACCCATTTGTAAACAACTCCGAACGAACGATGTCAACTTCCCAGCCTGGGATGTAGCAGTGCAAACGGTCCAGGAATGCGGAGTCGTGATACTGCGTCGGAAGTTCATCAAACAGGTCCGCGTGTTTCAGCATGTGCGCGACCGTGTGCTTTGTATTCCCGATGAACACCATCGACGCTTCGGCCCCCAGAGTTTCCACGCCGCGTGAAAACGTCTTGTTGGCCATGTAGTTCTTCATGATGTCAACCAGAGCCTTGTCAACGCGTTTGCCCTTTCCGGCAAACTCATCAAACGCCACGCAGCTCCAGTGGCCGACCAGTCCCAGGTTGTAAGGCCGCCGATTTTCCACGAACAACTTCGGGACCGTGATCTCACCCCCGGAAATCAGCATGCCGTGTGGCGACAGTTCCGAAAACACATGAGATTTACCGGTTCCCTTGGAACCCAATTCCATCAGGTTGTAGTTACGTTCGCAAAACGCAATCAGCCGTGTCAGCTGAATGAATTTCTTGCGTCGACTGAACGCTTCCGGGTTCAGGCCGATACTCTGCATCAGCACGTCGATCCACTCGTCAGTGCTAAACTGCTTGCGAGCTTCGACGTACTCGTCAAAGTTGAACGTTGACTTCTGAATGGGCTTGAGAGCTTCCAGCGTCCATGGTGTGTCCCGGCCTTCTGCATGTTCATACGAAATATCTGCCAGACACCACACGCCACCGGTCAGTAGCTTCTGATGCAGCTTCACGGTCTCGGAAGGAACGACGACCTTGCTGATCCCCAGATTCGAAAACGTCGCCTCATAAACGTCGTTCTTGTCGTTCAGACTGACACTGATTCGGTCAATCACCTTATGCGGTTTTCGCTTCTCGCGAATCATCGATCGAATCAACCCTGATTCGCTGCGATGGACGTAGTGCTCTTTCAAAATATTGAGAACACGTTCGATACCCGCGGCGATCTGCGCTTCGTCCGACACTGTGCAGTACTGAGACAACAGATACTCCAGCACGTAGCTGGGAACTATGGCGTTGCCTTTGACCTTGCGGATCAGATCTTTCCGAACCACCAGGTGCTGAGCAACGCTTGTCAGTTTCTCGTCCAGAGGACTCATTGTTGTCTTTGCTTCATCGGGCATCATTCGAAATCAAAATCCGAGGTGAAGGATCGTCGCAGTGTGTACTGCTGCGACTTGTATCCCTGGAACTGTGCTGTGTTCGGAACCCGAACTTCCAGTTTAAGGATAACCTGCTGATTGTTGAACGCATCAGCGGCACTGGACAGCACAAGCTGTGTCTTGATTTCACGATCACGTGGATTGTCCGACGTCAGGTCGAACGGAATCTCCTGCTGATCGCTGATCAACTCCCCATTCTGAGCATAAATCCCAACGCGGATTGTCCGAGCCTTCAGCTTCTCGTCAACCGGTTGCAGCTGATAAAGCTGAATTGCCAGTTGCCCCGTGGAAATTGTGCTCACGGATCCTCGAATCAGCTCCACATCCACCTGAGCTACATCACTCTGGCGGCTCTTGTTGATACTGACCACCGGGACAACAACTTCCTGCAGCGAGGCTCCACCGTGGACGTACCGAAAACAGGACCCGCTCAGTCTTAAGCGATTGATGGACTTGGGGATCAGCATTTCCGCAGAACCTGCCAAACCCACCTGGTCGGCGCGGTAATGCTTCAGCCCGTCGCGTTTCGCCATGTTCAACCCGAGCAGAAATCGACGGTCGCGGTACAGGGATTCTGCTTCATTCGCTTCCGGGCTGACGAAATCACTTTCCTCGACCCCGTTCTGAAAGATAAACCCGTGGTCTGAAGTGACCAGAAGATTGCTTGCATTGGCTGAAGTCAGTTTTTTAATCAGCTTGATCAGCTCATCCAGAGTTTCCTGGACAGCTTCGAAGGCACGGTCTTCGGACTTTGTCGAATGAGCTGTGCTGTCAATAATGTCCTGATAAATGTAAATCACGTTGTTGTCACGAAACAGCTCCCGGACCGCATCCTTATGCATCTCCAATACGTCTGAAGCGGACTTTGCGTCGGCCTTCCAATTATTTTCCGCGGCAGTCACAGCCGACACCAGGATTCTGCGGCGATTCTCCAGCCCGCTGGACGGCTTGCCGTCAACCAGCACATCCCCTCGGGAAATATCTCCAATCTTCAATTCGCTGTTGGGCAAAAGCGCGGCCATGCCCAGCTGTGTGTAACTGGGCAACCCTGTCACTATGGCTTTGACTTCGGCGGAGTACCGATCTTCCTGGCGAACAAGCGACGCCAGCTCGTGCGCGATCTCATACCGCAGGCCGTCAGAGATAATGACACAGACCTTCTTTCCCTGAGCCAGAAACGGCAACACAAACTGCTCGTAGAACGCTCTCTGAGGCAGCAGGCCGCCAGTCGACCACGAATCCTGCTGATCCACCACAGCCTGCCAGCGATCTCCCAGCGGCAGCAGAAACCGGTTGGAATACAGCTGTTCGACTTTCTCTGTCAGCGGCTGCAACAACGAATTGTGAGTCGACCTCTTCAGGTTAAAGCATAACTGACGGTACAGCTGATCCACCATGTACCAGCTCTCGGTGTACCGGCTGAATCCTTCTTCCGGCGACTGCATTTGCAGATTGCAGACATCCGTGATCAGCTCAATCAGACGCCCGGCCACTTCCACCGCTTCATATTCATGCTTAAAGTTGCGGTACCAGTGTCCGATGCGACGCTGGCGAATGAGCCTGGTGCTTTCCCCGGAGGAAATCAGTCGCTCGCCAACCAGACGAACCATGTCGCTCAGGGTCTTCTGATCCACCAGCCGGAAATAGTCAATCTCCGCCAGGTTCCGCAAGTCCGTGGACTGCAGGGAATGCTGCACTCCCAGGATCTCTGCACATCGATCAGACAGCTTCTCGAACGCATCCTCATGCGTCCTGCTGTCTTTCCATCGCTTCAGGAAGACCAAAGCCTCAGTGTTCAGCCTGGCCGCTTCGCCCATTCCCATCGCAAAGCAGGATTTGAACAGCTCGATGGCGAAATCCAGGACACCTGCGGATTCCGAACGGTAGCCGTAAACACGCCGAGCCTGCTCCCACAGTGTCGCTGTGAGGTCACATTTCTCCAGCAGCTTGTATTTGTCCTCACGTTCTTCCGCCAGCTCGCTCAGCAGTGCCTCAAGGATCGCTTCCAGCTTTGCTTCCAAGCCCACACAGACGGCCATCAACTTCTGCCGCAGGCGAGTCTTCGTTTCGTCGACCGAAATCAGCTTCTGCAGCGCCTGTCTGCGTTTTGCCGCTTTGAAGAATTCTGCATGCTGAGCCACCACGTCACTGAAGTCGAACGGCAGGCCCACTTCATGCATCCAGAGCG
>JBDNHX010000520.1:0-9216 GCA_041688565.1 Planctomycetaceae bacterium | reverse complement strand
CTTCTTTTCGATCCCACCTGAGAAGGCTGTCAAAGTTCCCTACGTTTCTGCCTGCCTGAATCATGGCAAAGCCGATCCGAATCCTCGCGTTGAATACAAAATCGTTCCCGTGGAAGAGTACACTCAGGATCCTATTCTGTCAGAACTGATCCGTATGGTCGGAACGGGCCGAATCGATCAGCATTCCGCTCAGGCTGCCATCTGGACTCGCACGGACAACATGAGCTGGCAGCAGTTGGCGGCCAAGAATCATCGAGCCATCGGGGGTGGCGTGAATTACTACTTCAACCCGACGAATATCGCGACCGCTCAGGTGCTGATGGCGACGGCTGAAGGGCGAGTTCGTGAAGCAGAAGACAAGACGACTGGCAGGGAAACTGTCGAGATTGCTGCTCCTCGAGTGCGTTAGGCTTTCCTGATCTTTGAGTAAATCAAAGCGAAGACCGGTTGAAATCTCAACCGGTCTTTTTCGTTTGCAGAGTGGGCTTGGTTTTATGCGACGTCTGTATCGTGGTAGAAAAGGTGGCAGGCAAAAACAGATGGATTGTAGGAGACAGAGAGTGATCGACAGAGTTGAGTGCAAAGTCGGTATGAACCCCCGAGATGAACTCGGGAGCGTTTGAGTCTGCGAGGAGTGCGAGGTGGGGCAGTGCGTAGACCTGGAGAATTTCAGGCCGTAGACTGTTGGCATCCGTCGACGGCCTGAGGCCCCATGATCTCTTCACTGATGACGCTGAGTTCCCGCTATGCGAATGATTTGTCTGCTTGCCTGTGTCGTTGTTTCTGTCTCAGATGTGACTTGTTTCCTGCAGGCTGAGGAACTGGACTTTAATTGGGATGTGAAGCCGATCCTTTCGCAGAACTGTTTCCAGTGTCATGGGCCGGATGATGCCCATCGATCTGCCGGGTTGCGACTGGATCAGCGTGGGGGTGCGTTAAAGCCGTTGGAATCGGGGGCCATTGCGATCGTGCCCGATGATCCCGCTCGAAGCGAACTGTTGACTCGCATTAACAGTTCAGACGCCGATCTGAAGATGCCCCCGACGGACTCGGGAAAGATTCTGACAGCCGACCAGATCGAAATCCTGCGTCGCTGGATTTCGGAAGGTGCGAAGTATCAGGGCCATTGGGCTTTTGAAAACTTGGCTCGGCCGGTTGTGCCGTCCCTTGAGCCAACTGCTCAGGTTCGTCTTGAGACGCCGATTGACCATTTCATTATCGCTCGTCTGCAGAAAGAAAAACTTAGCCAGTGTCCGGAAGCCGATCGAGCCACGCTGATTCGCCGCGTTTCGCTCGATCTGACAGGCCTGCCACCGACCCCGAATGAGGTGGATGCTTTCGTAAATGATTCCGACAGCCATGCTTACGAAAGGCTCGTCGACCGTCTGCTGGCGTCACCGCATTACGGAGAACGAATGACGATTTCGTGGCTGGATTATGCTCGCTACGCGGACAGCAATGGCTATCAGACCGACACGAGTCGTGAGATGTGGGCGTGGCGCGACTGGGTCATCGGCGCTTACAATTCGAACATGCCGTTTGACCAGTTTACCGTGGAACAACTTGCCGGCGATCTGCTGCCCGATGCGACGCGGGAGCAGATTATTGCAACAGGCTTTAATCGCAATCATCGATTGAATGGAGAAGGCGGTCGGATTGAGCAGGAATGGTTTGTGGAGACTGTCATCGATCGTGTCGAAACAACGGGCCTGACGTGGCTGGGCTTAACGCTGAACTGTTGTCGTTGTCACGATCATAAGTACGATCCGATTTCGCAGCGCGAGTTCTATCAGCTGTTTGCTTACTTCAACTCGGTGGAAGAATCCGGAGTGCTGGCCCCGCGCGGTGGCCGATCGGAAAATACGCCACCCGTGCTGACGCTCATGACTCCCGAATTGCAAACAGAAAAAGATGCACTGCTGCAGGCGATTACCACGGCGACTCAAAAGCGTGACGAAGCCAGCCAGAAACTTCCGGAGCTGTTGGCCGCATGGGAAGCTCACGTCGTGCAGAGGAAGACGAAGAATGTGTGGGAGCTGATAGAGCCACGTCTGGTCAAGTCGGTCGGCGGAGCTGAAATGGTTCGGCAGGATGATGGTTCGTGGCTGGCAACGGGGCCGAATCCGGCGAACGATGAATATCGAATCGAAATCCCGCTGGCCGCTGGTCGGTTGTCGGGGATTCTGCTCGAGACACTTTCGGATGCATCTTTGCCGGCTCAAAGTCTTGGCCGCGGCTCCAATGGCAACTTTGTCCTGACAGGTGTTTCGGCCGAGTTGCAGACGAACGGCATAGACTCCAAAGCGATCGTCCTTGCAAAAGCTCAGGCCGACTATGAGCAGCCGAATTACACGGCCAGCAGGATTCAGCTGGCTGTTCTGCCCGGCAGCCAGCGCGCACAGGCTGCTGGTGGCTGGGCGATCGATGGAAACGATCCCGAGAAACGAGTGACTCGCCGGGCGTTCTTTACACCCGCCGCGCCAGAACCGATTTCGGCGGACACGGTGCTCATCATTCGCATCACCCATGATTCTCAGTTTGGCGATCACAACGTCGGGCGATTTCGAATTCTGGTCTCGGATGTTGACGCGGATCAGGTTGGATTGGGGGACGGCGGTCTCCCACTGGACATTCAGAGCATTCTGGAACCGACAATTGAAAAGCGCAGCCCGCAGCAGAACGAACAGCTTCGGAAGTACTTTCTGGAGCAGACAGAGAACCCGGTTCGCGCGGCCGAAACCGCTTTGAAAGACGCTCAGGCAAAGCTGGCGGGTTTTGAAACCAACCTGCCCACGACGATGGTCATGCAGGAGACCGCCAAGCGCGACGCCTTCATTCTGGCTCGTGGCGAATACGATCGGCCAACGGAAAAAGTGGAGCGGGCTGTTCCCGCGTTTCTGCCAGCGTTGCCGGAAGGGGTCCCCAATGATCGCCTGGGGTTCGCGCAGTGGGTTGTCAGCGACCGCAATCCGCTCACGGCGCGTGTGTGGGTGAATCGCGAGTGGGAACGATTCTTTGGGACTGGTCTGGTCAAGACCAGTGAGAACTTTGGGTCTCAGGCCGAGTTCCCCAGTCATCCGGAACTGCTCGACTGGCTGGCGGTAGAATTTATTCAGCCCACAGTTCTGCCAACGGTGAATGGTGTACCGGCCAGGGCCTGGGACATGAAGGCAATGCAGAAGCTGATCCTGATGAGTTCAGCCTACCGCCAGACTTCAAAGGTTGGCAGTGATTCATTGCAGCGTGATCCGGAAAATCGACTGCTGTCCCGCGGGCCTCGCTTTCGCCTTTCGGCCGAGCTGATTCGCGACCAGGCTCTCGCTCTGAGTGGTCTGCTGGTCAATAAAATTGGAGGCCCCAGCGTTCGACCCTACATGCCGGAAGGAGTCTGGGACGAAACGAGCAAGTACGGAGATCTGCGAGGTTATCGGCATGATAAAGGTGACGGTCTTTACCGCCGCACGATGTATACGATTTGGAAACGTACGGCTGCTCCTCCGACATTGCTGCTGTTTGATGCGTCCAATCGGGAAGTCTGCACCATCAAACGATCACGGACGAATACGCCGCTGCAGGCGCTGGCTTTGCTGAACGAAGTGACCTACGTGGAAGCCGCAAAAGGTCTGGCCGCAAGGCTGATGAAAGAAGGCGGGCCATCGTCCGAGCAGCGGATGACATTTGGTTTCCGCCTCGTCACTGGCCGCTCGCCATCGCCAACAGAGCTGCATGTTCTGCTGGCGGGGCTGGAAGAAGATCGAGCTTCCTTTGTGGCATCGCCGGAGTCTGCGCAGCAACTGCTTGCTGTCGGCGAGTTGCCAGCTGACGGCAGTCTGGATCCTCTGGAACTGGCGGCCTGGACGGTCACGGCCAACGTACTGCTTAACCTGGATGAAGTCGTCACTCGCGAATAACGGCGGGCGTTGGTTCCGGGACAGATCAGAGTTTCATCGGAGCGACCTGCCTGATCAGAGGCACGAATTCCATCTGGTCTACGATGTCCTTCTGGATATCGATCCCCGGAGCGGCCTCAATGAGTTCAAGGCCCTCGGGCTGAAGTCGAAACACGGCCCGTTCGGTCACAAACAGAACGTCCCGCTGGCTTTCGCGGGCAATCTGGCCGGAAAAAGAAACCTGCTCGACCTGCTTTACAAACTTGACCACTCGTCCTTCGCGTACGATTCGCAGGCAACCGTTTTCGACTGCCAGTTCCAGGCCATCGGTTGTCAGAGTGCCGCAAAAAACCAGACGTCGAGCGTTTTGAGAGATGTTGACGAAACCACCGACACCGGCGAATCGGGTTCCGAAGCGGGACACGTTGACGTTGCCGGATTGGTCGACCTGAGCCGCACCGAGTGCCGCGAAATCGAGACCACCGCCATCGTAGAAATCAAACTGCGACGGCTGGTCAATGATGGCTTCGGGATGCAGGGAAGCTCCGAAGCTGAGTCCACCGGCAGGAATTCCGCCGATCGGGCCGCTTTCCAGAGTCAGAGTAATCTCGGCAAGAAGAGATCGTTCAGCGGCAATCCGTGCAATTCCTTCTGGCAGGCCGATGCCCAGATTAGCAATGGCCTGCGGCGGCAATTCGTCACAGGCTCGGGCGGCAATAATTCGGCGGGCATCCATCGGCATGGGCGGCAGCAGATCGGACAGACAGGTGCGGTGCGTATCGGCGGCCTGACAATAGCGAGCGTTGAACGGTTCACCAAAAGTCTGCCAGTGGTCTGCCTCGTCAGCGACAACAATATGTGACACAAGACAACCGGGGACTCGAACATGTTGCGGCGGAATCGGTTCTTCCAGAATCCGCTTCACCTGAGCGATCACGATTCCGTGACTGTTATGAGCGGCCTGAGCGATCGGCAGCACATCCCCGATGACTGCTTCTTCATCCAGCATCAGATTGCCAAACGGATCAGCCGCGGTGGCTCGAATCAGACCCACATGGACGGGAAAGGAGTGATACAGCAGCCAGGTGCGATCACGCAGCTGAACACGTTCGACCAGCTCTTCCGTCGTGCGACTATTCAAGCGGCCTCCTCCTTGAACGGGATCGATAAACGTCCCAAGCCCCACGTGAGTGACGCAGCCCGGACGCCCGGCGGCGATATCTCGCAGCAGCTGGCAGATCACGCCCTGCGGAAAGTTGTACGCCTCCATCTCACCCGCCAGAGCCATCTGCCCCAGTCGCGGAGCCAGCCCCCAGTGTCCGCCGATCACTCGTTTGAGAAGTCCGGAATGGGCCAGGTGATTCAGACCACGCGTCTTCCCGTCGCCTTGCCCGGCTGCGTACACAAGAGTCAGCGATGTGGGTTGACCGTCGGCCAGAAAGCGACGTTCGAGAGCCGCTGTCAATGCTTCGGGATGACCCGCGCCGACAAATCCACCGCACGCAACGGTTGATCCACTGGCAATGCTTCTGACGGCTTCATCCGCTGAGCACAGTTTTGATTTCAGAGGCGACGTCATGCCCACCATCCGCCGTTCACGTGCAGCGTCTGACCGGTCATGTACGATGACAGATCGCTGCACAGAAAGAGGATCGTGCTGGCGATTTCCGTTGGTTCACCGAATCGTCGCAAGGGAATCTGCGCCAGCATGTGCTGGCGCGCCTGCTCGGGAATCGATTTGCCCATTTCAGTCAGCACAACGCCGGGTGCCACGGCATTCACGTTGATCCGTCGACTGGCCAGTTCTTTGCTCAGGACCTTTGTCAGAGCAATGACGCCGGCTTTGGCCGATGCATAGTTGGCCTGACCAAAGAACCCCATGACTCCGGAAATGGACGCCATGTTGACGATGCGAGCGCCGTCGTTCAGAAAAGGCAGAGCTGTCTGACTTACCTTGAAGACAGAAGAAAGGTTGGTTTCAATGACGGCATCCCAATCCGAATCTGCCATATTCTTCACGGTGCGGTCTCGCAGAATCGCCGCGTTATTAATCAGCATGTCGACATTCCCAAATGTGGAATGCACGCGAGCGAACATACGCTGCAGATCGTCTCGTGATCGGACATCGGCATCGACGGCCAGAGCGCGTTCGCCAAACTCGTCAACGGTTTCGTCGGCAAGTCCGCGTCCGGTGCCGTCGACGTCATCAAGAAAGTTGATGACGACACTGGCCCCGGCCTGATGCAGCATCTGAGCGGTTGCTTTCCCAAGACCTTGACCGCCTCCAGTAATCACGGCCACTTTGCCTGTCAAATCGATTGGGATCATGTGTCATTTGCCTTTGCTGAGATGAGAACAGAAGCTGTGCCGAAGGGGCTGTTTGATCGGCTGACGCAGTCGGGATATGGACCAGAACGCGTGAGGCTAAGAATGGCGATATGGGACTGCGATAGGAGACAAGGATGACCTTGAGACGGACATTAATCGCTGGGAATCGTGAGATCCATGTCTGCAAAGATCAAATGATAGGAATCTGTTCAGCGACCGGAAGGACGTCTGCCCGCCTTCTTTTCGGAATCAGGCGTGTTCCTTCTACCCGGAACCCGCATCCACACCTGTGAGCATCGGACATTCGTCAGACGACAGCATTTTCTTTGATTCTCCGAGCGTCGTGAGGAACGCGACGCGGGGGACTATCGTTTCCGTTGCGGTTTCTGCGTCCATCTCTACCAGAGGCTTGCTGCCGAAGGCTGTTGACCCGTCGATACCGCGTTACGAATGATTACACGATACCAGAGGCGATGGTATCCAGTCATGGAAAAAACAAGAAACGAGCTGCAAAGGGAATTACGCAGGAAGTGCTCACGACCTAACCTACAACTCGACAGTGCCATCAGGCAATCGCCGCTTTGGCCAAATCGTTCTTCGAAGCGTATCCCGGCGCACAGACTTAGGTGGAACTGGAATCTGTGCGACAGATCGGTGACCTTGTGCCGGCTGGGGGCTTGGCGTTTACACCAGCAACCTGTCCAACAATTATGTGTACGTGATCCTTATTATAACACCGTTGCAGTGCCGACTATTGCGGTCTCCTCGACCATTCCCTACGACTATTCCCAGCCGGTTGTGATCAACAACTATGCTTTAAAGTGATGCAGAAAATTACACGCCCCAGCTTCGGAAGCTCGAGCAGTTCTGTAACGCTCATGCGACGGATGCTCCGTCGCATTTTGTTCTTGCCTATCACTCCTGCGGATCTGGTGGGATCATGGCTGGCGAAAAGCGGCCAGTCGTCGATCGCATTGGAGATCACAGAAGATTCAGCGTTTACATGGAAAGCCACTGGTGAAGATGCCCAGCGTGCCACCACTTCTCGTTCCAGGGCTGGAGCCCTGGAACGCACTGCCCCGAAGGCTCCAGCCTCCCGGGTTCTAAATGGAGGCGGGAGCCTCCATGGCAGTGTGTTCCGAGGCTGGAGCCTCGGAACAAGGGCGTCGGTGCGGTCTTTATGGGTTGAAACAGTCGCCCGGAGCAAGTTCGCCCGGACTGAATTCCGACGTTTCGCTGTCGCTTTGCCATTGGCTCAGGTCGGCTATCATCCGCGATCCACGAATGCGTCGAAAAATCACCGTGCCCCCTGGCGGCCCGAATGCGGGCAGAACTTCGAGCAGGCAGACAGAATCCATGGCAGACAAAACTTACCTGGCAGTTGACCTCGGCGCAGAAAGCGGCCGAGTCATGGCGGGCCGATTTGATGGCGAATACGTTTCTCTGCACGAAATTCATCGCTTCAGCAACGGCCCTGTTCGGCTTGGCGGAACACTTCGCTGGAATGTGATTGGTCTGTGGTCGGAAATCCAGAACGGTCTCCGCGAAGCCGCCTCCCGTTATGGCTCATCGATCACTTCCATTGGCGTTGATACCTGGGGAGTCGACTTCGTTCTGATGAACCGGAACGATGAAATGCTCGGGCAGGCATGGAACTATCGCGACTCACGTACCGATGGAATGCTGGCGAAGGCGCTTCAGCGAGTTCCTCGGGCAGAAATCTTCAATCAGACAGGTCTGCAGTTTATGCAGATCAATTCGTTGTATCAGCTGCTGGCGATGTGCGAACGAGATCCCGAGCTGATCGCTCAGGCGACGCGATTCCTGATGATTCCCGATTTCTTTAACTGGTGTCTGTGCGGAAGTCGCGTGGTCGAATTCACCAATGCAACGACGACTCAGATGCTCAATGCCACGACGCGCGGCTGGGCCGACGATCTTTTGCGAAAGTTAGAGATCCCGACCGAGATGTTCCCAGAAATCGTCACTCCGGGGACTCAGCTTGGCGGCTTGCGACGCGAAGTCAGTGAATACACCGGTCTTAACAATGTCAAAGTCATCGCACCGGCGACGCATGATACGGGTTCCGCCGTTGCCGCTGTTCCCACATCGCATACCGGCAATCCGGACTGGGCCTACATCAGCAGCGGCACGTGGTCGCTGATGGGAGTTGAAGTTCGCAACGCCATTCTGACCGAAAAAGCATTGCACAGAAACGTGACGAACGAAGGCGGGATTGATGGCACCTATCGCCTGCTGAAAAACATCATGGGCCTGTGGCTGGTCCAGCGCTGCAAAGTCGCCTTTGAAGAACGCGGTTTGAAAGTTGACTACGCGGAACTTACCCGGAAAGCTGCCGGAGCGACTCCATTCCGTTCATTGGTCGACCCGGACCGCCCCGAGTTCCTGCGTCCTGCCGACATGACGGAAGCAATCGCCACCGAATGTCGTCGTACCGGCCAGCCTGTGCCGGAAAACGAAGGCGAGTTCGTGCGGTGTGCGCTGGAAAGCCTGGCTTTGAAATATCGCATGGTGCTGGGATGGCTCGAAGAGCTGACCGGAGTCAAAGTCCAGGTCGTGCACGTCGTGGGGGGCGGTGCTCAGAACGCACTGCTGAATCAGTTTGCTGCCGATGCGTGCGGCGTGCCTGTGATTGCAGGTCCGGTCGAAGCGACAGCACTCGGAAACGTGCTGGTGCAGGCGATGTCGGCAGGCGATATTTCATCATTGCATGAAATTCGCGAAGTGGTGCGACGTTCAGAATCGATCACCGAGTTCCATCCGAAGAACAGCGACGGCTGGTCGGACGCCTGGGAACGATTTAAAAAGCTGTGCGAAGTCTGATCGGCTGGATTTCAGCTGACCAATCGCAGGGATTTGCTCGGGCATTAAAAGAACCCATACGAATTACAACAGCCACGTGACTATGATGGGCGATCGATGACCGGGTGATGGGCGATCGATGACCGGGTGATGGGCGATCGATGACCGGGTGATG
>JBDNHX010000089.1:0-15396 GCA_041688565.1 Planctomycetaceae bacterium | reverse complement strand
ATGCCAGACGCGCATCACGTTGAGCCAGTCATCAGTGAGCACCTTGCCGCGAGTGATCTCCTTGCGGACTCGGTCAACGAGAATCTCACCACCTCCGCCAGGCAGACTGCCAAGTCCCGCGGCCTGAAGTCGTTCGAGAACTGTCTTCAGCGGCAGCTTGCTGATCTTCGTAAAGTGATGGATTTCCGGCGGGCTGAAGCCGTGAATGTTGACCTGAGGATAATGCTGCCGCAGCGTGCGCAACATGTCTTCGTACCATTCCAGTGGCAGTTTTGGATGCAATCCGCCCTGCAGCAGAATTTGATCGCCGCCCAACGCGACGGTCTCCTCAATCTTCTTCAGCAGCACGTCCATGGGAAGCACATAAACTTCCGGGTGATCGGGCGGCCGATAGAACGCGCAGAAATCGCACACTGCCGTACACGCGTTTGTGTAATTGATGTTGCGGTCAATGTTGTAAGTACGAAACGGCTCGGGATGCAGCCGCATCGTCACTGCATTTGCGGCAGCACCAATGGCTGCGAGGTCGTTGGACTTCAACAGGGCAACGCCTTCTTCAGGCGTGAGACGTTCGCCAGCAACGGCTTTGTCAAGCAGAGACGAGATCCCGGAAGACGATGTCGACATTAGGTTTCACCAGATTATGCTGGGCCGCCAGTTCGCAGAACAGTTTTAGTCCGCTGCGCTCTGCCGACGTCAAATGGTAATGCAGATTCTTGGTCAAATAATTCAGTGCCAGGCTCTCAGTGATGCCAAGGCGAGGCGCTTCTTCACGAGCAATCTCGGCCACATGAAGCAGGCCCAGATCGCGAGCCTGCGAAAGCGCTTCTTCCACGCCGTCGGTGTTTGCTTCCCGTCGAGCTACCCACATCGCGAAGACAAACGGCAGACCGGTCCAATTGTACCAGAACTGTCCGAGATCAATGACTTCAACAAACGACTCCGTCGGAGTGTGCATTGCCCGATCACCAATCAGCAGGACCGCGTCCGCACGACTGTCGATAGTGGTCGCATTCATCCGAAGCGGCTCGGTCTGCGGAATCACTCCGTAGCGTTCCGCAAGGATCACTTTTGTCAAAGCGGCACTGGTCCGTGACCCTTCATCCAGAGCAAGCGTACGGATAGCGCCCGGATGCACCCGGCAATAAAGCTTCACGCTCAGCACTTCGCCCCGCGCTGCCACGCAAGCGTCAGAAATCACTTCGTAACCCGGACGACGAAAATACTCGACGGACGGAATCAGCGCCACATCCAGCTGGCCGTCGGCAAGAGCATCCGCAAGGCGACTGGGATAGTCGAGCACCAGATTAGCTGCCGGAAGCAGTCCTTCGAGCCCCTCGATAAGTGGACGCGAGTTCAGATAGCTCACGGCGCCGATCTGAATCTGAGCGGTCATCAGGCTGTTATGAGAGTCAGTTTTCATGATTGTAAGCATAAATCTAGCAGGCTTTCGTCTTCAACGGCAGCCGAATGGTCCACAGTATAAGAGCCCGACCACTTCGCTCAACTGCCGGTTGGCAAAAGGTTTTAATCACTCTCATTCTTCGGTCGACTTTTTCGGCGACTGAGCGGCCAGCTGGGCGAATGTCGTCCGAAGCGGGCCCCGGGACTGATGCAATCGCAGCGATTTTCCGATCGAAAGGCAGTACTGATAACTTGTTACAATCGTTTTTTCTTCAGCTTTCACCGAGCCCGCCGACGACGTGTTCAGTGAAAAGTGCCGCTCTGGGCGGTTTGTGCTGTCCAGGCAATCGATCGCAGAACTTGAACCGCAAATCACCGCTACCGTTAACGAATTCCATGACGGCTGCTGAAAATCAGACAAGGACGAGCCATGCCCGACAGCCCTGATCTTAATATTGCCCTTGTTGGCTGTGGCACCGTTGGCGGTGGGGTTGTGAAAATTTTGCAATCATCCGCAGGGCTGCTGACGCAGCGCACCGGCCGGGCGATCTGTCTCCGCCGCGTCGTTGTCCGCGACGTGGATAAACGCCGCACTGTCGAGCTTGGCAACATTCCAATTTCAGACGACATTCGCACGGTGATCAACGATCCCGAAATTCATGCTGTGATCCATGTGGTTGGCGGAATCAATCCGGCAAGAACAGACGTCACCAGTCTGGTTCAGGCGGGCAAGGATGTGATCACGGCAAACAAAGCCCTGCTCTACGCGCACGGCAGCGAATTGTTTGCGCTGGCGCAGAAACTCAATCGCACGATCTGTTTTGAAGCGGCTGTGGCCGGCGGCATTCCGATTATCTCGGCAGTCACGACAGCGCTGACAGCCAATCGTATTGTGTCCATTGAGGCGATTCTGAACGGGACCAGCAATTTCATTCTGACTCGAATGCTTGACCGCCGGCAGACGTATGAAGATGTCCTGACGGAAGCTCAGGCACGAGGATACGCTGAGGCCGATCCGGCGATGGATGTGGATGGCACCGATGCCGCTCAGAAGCTGTCCATCCTGACGGAACTGGCGTATGGAACGACCGTACCGCTCCGAGACATTGTGCGGCAGGGAATTCAGCATATCGAACTGCTCGATCTGCTGGTTGCGTCGGAGCTTGGCTACCGTGTGAAGCTCCTCGCCATCTCACGCCTTTCCAAAGGCCGACTTGAGATTTCCGTCCAGCCGACTCTGGTGAAGAATGATCGGCCAATTGCGATGACAAACGGAGCCGACAACATTGTGTGTATCGAAGGAGATGCGGTTGGTCTGATGCGTTTTTCCGGTGCAGGTGCCGGGCAGATGCCAACGGCTTCTGCCGTGATGGCCGATGTGATTGACTACGCAACAGGCCGAGCGGCCATCACATTCCAGGCGCTGCATCGCATGCAGTCTCGTGAACCGATTCCATTGCAGCCTCAGGAAGAACTCAGCCGCCGCTACTACCTGCGTTTCACCGTCGCCGATCGACCTCATGTTCTGGCTGATATCGCCGATATACTTGGACGCAATGAAATCAGCATCAGCAGCGTACGGCAGGACGAAACCGAAGATGTCGCTGATGAATCAGGAGTGGCTCGCCTGGTGATTATGACCCATCGCACAACCGAAGGCCGTCTGCGCGCGGCCGACACCGCGATCGCCAGCCTGACTTCTCTGCGTGGCAATCGCATTCGAATGCCGATCGCCGACTAGGGCGAACGGCAGACAAGTTTTTACCGTACGACGGACCTCCATCCCGTCGAAAGGTACGACGAAGAAGGATGTCCGTCGCACAGCACGGCGATGCGACGAAAATTCTCCGCGTCAGACTTCCGGTTGCTGATCTGCCTGAGAATTCTCCTCGACGGCCCCAGGCAGTGGCAGTGGCGGCATGTGCCGTCGATGATTTCTGTAAAGCCATTCCACTTTCGTTCGTGCCCAGGGCGTTTTGCGAAGAAACTTCAGGCTCGACGAGATCCCCGGGTCGTGAGTAAAGCAGCGGATAGGAATTTCTTCGCCCATTGCTTCCCACCCCAGATGGGCGACAAGCTGCTCCAGCATCATTGCGAGTGTGATGCCGTTCAATGGGTCAAGGGGTCGCTTTCGAGTCATTTTTAATCTTATGCCAGACTGAGTTCCCGCACTTCTGATGCATTCCAAATCTTCCGGGAACCGCTGGAGATGTAGCACGATTCCCAAGGAACAACCAGCCGAACGGCCAACTGGCTTTGAGGAGCGGACAATTTCGGATTTCTGTAGGTCCTGCCTGCCGGGCAGGACTTCGCGGCTTGCCGCGACTTGTGTGCATGTGATGACTCAGGCCAGCCTGCAATACCGAACAAATTGCACCCAGGGTTCGCCTTTCGACGAAAAGCCTTTCCGGCAGAAAGGATCTACATTAACAACCAGCCGAATGGCCGACAGTTTCGGATTTCGATGGAGGCGCAAGGAATCCTGATTGGCGCAAGAAACTGAATCGCAACAATACATCGCGAGAGCCAACTCCTTCTGATTCAAATCTGGAGGTGGCCGGACGCTACGCTTCCTGAGGCCCCCATGCCGATCATCCTGACTTCGCTGTTGTTCATTTGGACGCTTGCCCTGAACCTGCCGGCACCGGCTGTGGCCGCAGAACCAAACGACGCCAACTGGCCTCAGTTTCGTGGTGCGGACTCCACAGGCGTCTCCTCGAATACAGGTTTGCCGGACCGCTGGTCGGCGACTGAAAACGTTGAGTGGAAAGCCGAAGTGTCGGGTCGCGGCTGGGGATCGCCGGTGGTCTGGGGAGACAAAGTTTTTCTCAGCACCGTTGTGAGTTCGGGCGAAACGGAGCCGATCAGGAAGGGTCTGTATTTTGGAGGTGATCGGCCACAGCCGCCGGCGGCTGTTCACGAATGGAAAGTGATGTGCCTTGAACTGACCACCGGAAAAACTCGCTGGGAAAAAACAATTCACAAAGCCGCGCCGCCGACGCCAATCCATCTGAAAAATAGCTACGCGTCCGAAACACCAACGACCGATGGTCAGCAGCTGTATGTCTGTTTTGGAAACGTTGGACTCTTCTGCTTTGACTTCGAAGGCAATCAGATCTGGAAGCATGACATCACGCCTCGTTCGACTCGTCTGGGCTGGGGCACAGCGTCATCGCCCGTTCTTCATCAGGATCGTCTTTACTATCAGTTTGACAATGACGAACAGTCCAGCCTGATCGCTCTGGACAAGCTCACCGGCAAACTGATCTGGCAGATCGATCGAGACGAAAAGAGCAACTGGTCAACCCCGTTCGTATGGGTTCACGATATGCGGACGGAGATCGTTACCGCCGGCACTGGCGCTGTGCGAAGCTATGATACGGACGGCAACCTGCTGTGGTCATTGAAGGGGATGTCCAGTATCACCATTGCCATGCCCTATGTGGCGGACGGACTGATTTATGTCAGTTCCGGATACATCCTTGATCCTGTGAAGGCGCTCTACGCAATCCGACCGGGCGCGACCGGCGACATTTCGCTGCCCGAGGGAGAGACCGCCAGCGAGTTCATCCAGTGGTCCAGCATGTTCATCGCTCCGTACAACCCCAGCACTCTTGTACAGAACGGTCGCCTGTATGTGCTTTATGATCGCGGTCTGTTGAGCAGTTTTGATGCAAAAACAGGTGAGCAGCATTATGATCGAAAGCGGCTGGAACGTGGTGTCGCGGTGACTGCTTCTCCATGGGGCTACGAAGGCAAAATTTTCTGTCTCAACGAAGACGGCGTTTGTGCTGTTGTGCGCGACGGGGACGAGTTCGAACTGCTGCAGACGAACGAACTTTCCGCGGATGACATCTGCCTGTCTACACCGGCGATTGCCGGTGACCGGCTGCTTATTCGATCGGATAAGCGGCTCTACTGCATTCGCAATGCCCCCAGGCCATAATGGCGATCCTGGACCCTGCTGATTGCGTCGATGTTCTTCACCCACAGAGCCTGGCCTGGCCGCATCCTTCATGACTCCGACCTATTCTATAGATGACGAGCGGATGATTCGGCTGCAGGCAGGTGACTGCTGTGCATTTGATGAACTGGTGAGCGTCTGGCAGGGACCGCTGTTTGGATTTTTTCTGAAGAATACGCGGGACGAACACCTGGCCGAAGATTTTGTGCAGGAAACCCTTCTGCGGCTCTATCGAAACAGCTGGGATTATCTGCCCAAAGGCCTGTTTAAAGGCTTCCTGTTCCGTATCGCCAGGAATCTCCTGATTGACCATTCACGCCGCACCATAAATGATGTGCTGATGTGTCGGGCTCGCGGTCGAACGAACGACCGGAATGGTGAAGAACTCGATCTGATGCAGCAGATGCCTGATGATCTGGTTTCGCCCGATCATCGAGCCATTGAACGAGAAGTGGCAGAAGCGGTACATGAACTGCTTCTTCAGCTGCCTGAAGAACAGCGTCAGACTTTTCTCCTGCACCATTACAATTCACTCACATTGTCAGAGGTTGCCGACGCAATGGAAACATCTCTTCCGACCGCCAAAAGCCGCCTGCGGCTGGCCAAAGAAAAGTTGCGGCATCTGCTGACCTGCCGAGGTTTCTCGGAAGAAAGTTTTTTCTGAAGTCCCTTCATCCGACTCCTGGGTATTTTCGTTCCACCCATTCCAACGTCGATCAGGTGGGTGTGCTGCTTCAGGCCATGTTCGTCAACGCAAATTCAAAGAACTTCCCGCTATGCCTCACTTCAGCCGACTCACTGACATCATCACCTGCAACATCACCCACATTCTGGAGACCTCATCCGACCCGATCCAGACGCTTCGGGAAATCATTGATGAAATGAACGAAGGCCTGGCTGCCTGCCGTCGAAACGTCAAAACATCGGCAGGCAACGGCGAGCGTCTTCGGCAGGAAATCTCCGAATATGAGTCGCAGATCAAAGAATGGAAATCGAAGGCCAGACAGTTTCTCGCCGAAGGCGACGAGGATGGAGCCCGCGATTCCCTGCGTCGAAAAGTGGAAGTGGAAGATCTTGTAGCTGGTCTGCGTCCTGAACTGGAGGCCGCCAATTCCACATGGCAGCATATGCTCAGAATTCAGAAGGCTCTCGAAGCCAGGCAGGCAGAAGCAATGCGGAAGCTGGAAGATATCACCGGCCAGACACCAGAGATTCCGCTGCCATCTGAAGCCGCTCTGCTGTCTGCCTCCGCCACTTCAAAAGAAAGAGCGCGGGAAGTCGAAGCCGAACTGGAAGCCCTGAAACGGGAACTGGGTTCGTGACACTGCCTGCCCGATGGTCGTGTCGAATTGTCACTCATCCGACTCACGAACTATCCACAGCCCCGGCGTCTGCGGCCGGTCAGGATTCCCATTCGGACCACACAGCTTCGCATTGTTGGCCCCTTCCCGCCGTCCTGTTAACTGTCGGCGATGAAGTCCTGGCGGCTCTGGGTTTTAGGATTGAACCAGACGGGACGCTGGCGATTACGCAACCGACGTTCGTGAACTGCATGCCGACCAGCACGCAATCGCTGATGCTTGAGGAAATGCTGAAGGCCGTTCACGTTGAGGCCCGTCGGCTTCACCTTCGGACGATTCGTTCTGTGCTGCCTGCGGCAAATGACCACGGGCCCTCGGAATGGACCTGGATGAATGAGTCCCTGACACGCTGCGGATTTTTAAACCCGGCGTGCATCATTCAGTGGAAGACATCGTCAAGCCGTCTCAAATCCACATGCTCGGTCGTGCCGCGTCTTTCCGGCGAATCTTCCCCTGCGTATCAGCACGAGTCCGCAGAAGTGATTAGCAGAGGCGGCGAAAAATATCGGTTCCTGGGCGAACTCGTCCGCGCGATTCTCGCAGAATCAGAAGATCTCAGCCGCATGCCGGCTGCGTCCGCTCAGACTATGATCAAAACCTGGAGCGATCAAAAGGCCGCGATTCTGGTCGGGCACGTTGACTCGGCCCCGGCAGGTCTAGCGGTCTGGACGGTGGAGTCAGGTTCCGGGGCTGATCCAAATCCGGTGATTCAGCTTCAGTACATCGGCGTTCGACCGGAGCTCCGGCAGCGAGGGCTCGCATCACGACTGCTGGCACAAGTGATCGATATTGAAAATCAGCAGCGGCAGCGGCCGACCGTGGGGCACTGCCAAAGCGGCGAACTTCGAATCACGGCGTTCGCCGATCAGACTAATCAACCGGCGACATTGTTCTACAGGCACTGTGGCTTCCGGGAGGACGCCATTTTCGCGGTCTGGTGTCGAAACGTTTAAGTGGCACTAACAAAAGTGGGACAGGCACCCTCCCTGCGTCATGTTTCTGAGCATGTTCCGCAAGATACGGGAGCCAGTCCCAGTTTTGTTAGGCGTTCTAAGGCACGGCACAAAGCAAAAGAGCCTTCGTAAAAACGAAGGCTCTTTTGTGGATCTATTGTGCAGCAGCAAACTACGGAGCTGGAGTTTCAGCTGGAGCGGCTTCATCAGCTGGAGCTGGAGTTTCAGCTGGAAATTCAGCCGGTGTCTCTGCTGGAGTTTCAGCAGGAGCAGCCATATCAGCAGGAGCAGCCATATCAGCAGGAGCAGCAATTTCTGTTGGTGCAACTGGAGTTGGTGCTTCGGTGGTTTCGCCACAGCCAACCTGAACGAACGTCAATGCCACAAACAGCGACAGAAAGCCAAAATTCTTCATGGTGAACTCCAGAGTTTTTTTATTAACCGCTATCAACACATCAGGCCAAAGGCGGCAGGATGCTGATTTTGCTGCTCAGCACTCTATCAATCTGCAAGGCAAAAACACGTCTGGGACCAGCTCACGCTCGTTTTTCTTGCCGTCTGGAAGAAAAATGGCAACTGTTGCACCGGCTGGAGAAGCGGTTCCTAATGGTGCAATCCTGCCTGCAACGCAGGTTTTGCACCTCCATCCACCTTAGCGGCGCCAGATTTATCGGCTCAGCCAGAAAAACACTTTCTTTCGCCTTTCAACCTTCGTAGACGCAGGAATTGCCTGCTTTTTCCGATCGGGCTTGGCGTTCGCGTCCAGCGGTTCCACCGGAAATTCGGTCGATGGAACCCTGCAGGCGGCCATCATGAGACAATGCATCGCCTTTCCCTTTTATTTCAGCGGCAGCACGATTTGTGAAAGCGAGCCGAGGCGGTCATGCACTTGCTCGGTTGCCACAGCGGTTTGGCTGCCGAAAATCCCTTCGCGTGTGTTCGGGTTGCGGTCGTAAAGTGGGAAGAGTGAGCCGCAGATGTCGACTCGCAGCTGATGCCCTTTCGCGATCATGGCGGCGCACGGACCGAGATCGACGGAGATATCGTAGACCTCGCCGGGCTGCATCAGTTCCGGTTTGAGCAATGAATTGCGATAGCGGCCGCGCAGGATGCCGGTGGCGAGGTTGATGGCGACTCCATCGGGCCGGACGTCGACGATCTTCACCGCCCAGTCGGCGTCGGGTGTGTCGGTGCTGACAGAGAGCTTGGCCGTGATGGTTCCCGCGAACGTCAGAGGTTCGGCGAGCGGGCCCGTGCTGTAGACGAGGACATCGTCGCGGTCTTCGAGCGCCGCTTGATCGACTGGTCCCCAGACAGCCGCCTTGATCGGCCGAGCGTCGGTGACGGGGCAGGCAGGCACTGGCTTGAGTGGATCGGCCCGGAACGGATCGCTTGGTTCTGCGCCGGTCGGTGCTTCACGAGTGAGTCGACCCGTACCTTGGCGACTGTTCGCCTTGCCGTCCGAATGGAGAAAGAACGCTGTCGGTTGAAATCCCTCGGGCGGCCAGCTCTCGGCGTTGCGCCAAATGTTGTCTCCCATCGAGAAGTAACGCACGGCGGAGAACGGCTTCGCAATCGCTGCTGCATCTTGCTTGAGATGCCGATCGAACCAGTCCAGTTGGATGGCGAACGTGTCGAGTTCGGCCTCCCGTCCAAAGTCGACTTCGGCCACCTTCGATTTCCCGATGGTGCCGTGATCCCAGAGCCCCAAAACGAGTCGCAGTTGTTGACGGGTCAGCGGATCGCGAGCCTGCTGCTGCAGAATCACAAAGTTGTCGACCGACTTGCGTGAAAAGAAGTCGTAATAACCGACGACATGCAGGGCCGGCAGTTGCAGTTCGGGCAGTCGCGATGTGCGGCATCCATTCGTCGTTGAACCTGGTGGAGATAACGTTGAGCGACTCCAGTGACGAGATGTGCCCGAGATGCTCGAAAAAGGCGGCGTCATACGGATCATCTGTGCGATGGTCGTGCGGTCCCGCACCCGGCACCGCGAGATCGACGAGCTTGAGGCTCTGGCCGTCCTCGGTCTTTTCGATCTTGCCCTTCGCACCTTCGACGATGCGGATGACGGCTTCGACATGCGGGTCGAGGGCCAAGGCGGTGAAAGCGAGGGCGAGGGAGGCCAGCAGGATGAGGTAAGGTTTCATGGTTTAGGTTCTGATGGTGGTTTGAAAACTTGTTGGCGTCAATGACGGGCTTCGTTACTCGCGTCCCTGGAACTGTTCTTCCATCGGTAGCGCATTCACTTTCCATGTGGCCGGATAAAATCGCACGATGCGGCGCGGGCGGTAGCCTTCCAGCAGCATGCCGCACTTTACCTGGATCTGCACACCGCTGCTGCCAGGTTCGAAGGGCGTCTTGCCGATGTGAAGAATGTTGCCGCCCTTCCGGTCGTTGACAGGGTCGTACGTCATGAGCGATTCTCGCGCGACGGCGATGCCGCCCTTCGGAGCTTTCGGATCATCTTCTGGATAAGTGAACGGCCAGCCTTGCGGCTCCTCGTTAATGCCTTTCAACTCGTCAAACAGCGTGGGATCAATCCCGCCGAAGAACGTGATCGTGACGATTTGTTTCTCATCATCGACGGCGTTCACCCAGCCGGGCAGGCCGCGCTCGCGAATGTGGTTGCGATGCCGTTCAAGTTGATTCGAGGTGACCAGCGCGCGAGCCGGTTCGTCGAGCCACACATCGGTGATGCGTCCTGGACCATAAAGCGTGACCCAGGTGAGGTTAAAGAGGACGGTCTGTCCCGGCTGGATGGCTTTGAGATCCGCGATGGTGTTGTCCATGAACACACGCGTGCTGGTGAGCAGGTCAAAGAGCTTCGGCTGTCCGCTCGGTTGGCCGTCGTCCTGCAGTGTGGCGGTGAGCTTCTGCGCTTCGAGATCGACGGTGTCGATCTTCCAGAGCTGCTTCTGCCGTGCGTGGAACGAGAAATCATCCTCAATGCGGAAGCAACGACGAAACTCCCACTCGGGGGTCTTGCGGTTGTAAGCGGTGTCCGGCAGTGGCGTGTTGTCGTCGGCATCACTCAGGTAAAACAAGCCGTGCAGGTGCGTGCCGAGCGGGATGTCCTGCAACGCAGCGGGCGCGCCCTGATACCAGATCGAGCCATACGGCAGCATTGTCGCATCCAGCGGCAAGTCCACAAGGCCGCGATCCTGGCTGTCATTGCGATCCACGCGAATCTGGAATCGTCGCTCCAGGTGATCGACCTGGACGAGTTCACCCGTGACCGCGTGTGCGGAACCCTCCGACGGGAATTGACCTTCGACCAGCTGGAACCACTCCGGTTTGTCCTCAGGCTTTCTGTCTTTGGGATCCTTGCGCTTCTCGTTCGCCACGACCGGGCCGTCGGCATCGGCACGAAACTTAGGTGGCGCGGCTTGGAGCAGAGCGGAAGAAATGAACAGGCCAGAGAGGAAAAGTCCAATGATATGTCGCATAGGGAGTCCGGTGATGAATGAGCGGTGCTAGCAGTCGAGTTGGTAGCCTGTTGAAAATCTCCGTACGACGGACTTCCCAGTCCGTCGATCGTTGGGAATTTATTGTCTTCGACGGACTGGAAGTCCGTCGTACGAAGTCCGTCGTACAGTTTCAGGTCAGAATCTGAGAGATCACGCCCACGCTGTCCTGAAACTTGTCCACCTTTACGTCTGCGCGTTGCAGCATGGTGAGCAGCAAGTTGCTGACGCGGGCTTCACTATCGATGGGGCGGGAACAGATCTGATAGTGGGCGGTGGCATCAGCGACGTTGTATTGGCCGATCCTGGGCAGATTGAAATCGACATGTGCGCCGTGCTTGTAGCCGAGCGCTTTGCCGCCAGCGAGGATGGTAGGCAAGTTGGCGTTGCCGTGGCTGTGCCCATAAGCCATGCCGCTGCCCCAGAGAACTTGCGTGGTATCGAGCAAGGAGGTGTCGCCTTCCTTGTGCTCCTTGAGCTGGTCGAGGAAGTAGCTGAGCTGGCCGACGAGGAAAGTGTCGGTCTCGGTGAGACGCCGAAGCTGTTCGGGGTCGCCGTTGTGATGCGAGAGACCATGGCGTGTCTGCAGGATACCGATCTCGGGAATGCCGCTGGTGTTGCCTTCGCTGCCGATGCCGCAGGTGATGACGCGCGTGGAATCGGTGCGCAACGCCATGATCATCAGGTCATAGAACAGGCGGTAATACGCACCGGCCTCGGCCATGCTGAGCTTGCGCTGAAGACGAGCGGCTTCACTCGCAGGCACATCGGGCTTGGGCACGTTCAACCATTCGTCAGCGCGGCGGGTGCGTTCTTCGACCTGTCGCACTGCGGTCAGGTACTCGTCGAGCTTACTGCGATCCTCGCTGCCCAGCTTGTTGTTCACGCGTTTCGCGTCATCGGCCACGAGATCGAGGATGCTGCCGCGGCGGCTGAGACGGCGACGAATAGTCTCCTTGCTGTCTCTCTCGACACCGAAAAGCGCATTGAAAATCTGCTGTGTGTTGCGCTCCGCCGGAATCTGGATGCCGTCCTTCGACCACGCCAGCGACGTGCCCTCGATGGCCATCTCCAGCGAGGAGAAACGCGTCGCACTTCCCTGCACCTCAGCCATGAGCTGATCGGCGGACACCGTGTTGCGGAAGGCACCCCCATCGCCGGGGACGTTCGCGCCCGTGAGCCAGACCTTTTCGCAGTTGTGATGCTTGCCCAGCACCATCGGATGATGCAGGCCGCTGATCGGCGTGATGTCCGCACGATGCTTCTCCAGCGATTTGAGCGGTTTAGTGAATTCATACTCCGCGCCCGCCTTTTCGATCTGCCACGTCAGCGTGTTGACACCGTTCGGGATGTAAAGAAACACGCTGCGTTTCGGCTTGGCGGTCGCCTCAGCAGCACGCGTATTGGCAGGCAGCATGGCGTTGAGGAGTGGCAGGGCGATGGTGGCACCGAGCCCGCGCAGGACCTCGCGGCGGCCAAGTTGCCAGCGATTCATGTTCAGGTTGCTCATTAGTTCTTTGTTTCTGGTTCTTCATCGTTTCTGGAAAAGATCGGAGGTCACGAGTGCGGTGATGATGTCTGTCATCCGGTAGTCTTTGGACGTGCTTGCGGCGGCGATGGCTTTCAGGTCATCGCGGTCGTCGAAGGACATGCTGCGGCGCAGGGCGTAAGTGGCGAGCTTCTCAACGAAGGTCTGATTGAAGGCGTCGATGTCCGTCAGGAGGAGCTTCTTGAAGTCATTGGCGGTCTGATAGCTGCGGCCGTCTGGCAGTGAGCCGGCCGCGGTGACTTTCGGGTTCTCGCCGATGCCGTCAGTGACTTCTTCAGTGCGCCAGCGGCCGATGGCATCATAGTTCTCGAAAGCCACGCCGAGGGGATCGATCTTCGCGTGGCAGACAGCGCAGTTCGCATCGTGAATGTGCGCTTCAAGCTTCTGGCGCAGCGTGGCTTTCGGGCCGGTCGGGTTCGTCGGAATAGGATTCACGTTCGCAGGCGGTGGCGGCGGCGATTTGCCGAAGATGGCCTCCATGACCCACACGCCGCGATGCACGGGGCGATGCCGCACGCCATCGCTGGTGAGCGAGAGGATCGACGCCTGCGTGAGCAGTCCGCCGCGATGGCTGTCGGCGGGCAAGGAGACACGCTGGAGGTCGACACCGCTGAGCGTCGCATCGGGTAGACCGTAGAACTGTGCGAGCTGCGGATTCAGCATGCTCCAGTCCGAGTGCAGGAACTCACGCAGTGTCAGTCCGCTGCTGAGCACTTCGCGGAAAAATGCTTTCGTCTCCCCGACCATGCTGTTCTCCAGCGCCCTGTCGTAGTCGGGGTAGAGCTTCTTGTCGGGCTGGAACATGCCGACCTTTCTCAGACGCAGCCATTGCGTGGCAAAGGAGTCCGTGAAACGCTGCGAACGTGCATCAGCCAGGAGGCGTGCGACCTGTTGTGCGAGCACGGCCTTGTCATGGAGTTTGCCTTGCTCGGCGAGCGAGAACAACTCGGTATCCGGCATTGTGTTCCAGAGCAGGTAGGACAAACGCGACGCGATCTCCCAGTCATCGAGCGTTTGGCGTGACGCGTTCTCATCCCCCTCGGCGATGAACAGGAAGCTCTTCGAGTTCAGGATAACGAGCATTCCGGCTTTCACGGCATTGCGGAAGGTCTCCTTCGCATCGAGTTCGCTCTGCACGATGCGCATGTACTGGCTAATCTCTTCGTCGGTGACGGGACGACGAAATGCACGCTTCGCCAGGGTGGCCAGTCCGGCACGGGCCTGTTCGAGGTTCCCCTCGTCGCGCGGCATGTAGTCGTTGCGGCGTTGCTGCTCGTGCTCCTCAATGATCGGTCCCTTCCACGAGACCGAGTCCATAATGAGGAAGGGATAGCGCGCATTGCCCGCTTCATCGGTGAGCTTCATCTGCCAGGGAATGCGGCCGATTTTCGTGCTGATGAACGGCACCTCGCCATGGCGCCCCGAGCGCGGTGTATTCGGAGGACCGGGCACATCGTTATAGACCTCGATGTTCGGATGCGCCTTCGGCAAATGCGCGCGGAAAGTCACGGTGACCGGCTGGTTCTCGGGCGCGACGATGTCCTGTTCAAACAACACGCGATCGAGCCGCGCCTCATAGACCTTAAGGCGCGGCGCCCGGCCATTCTTCGGCTTCAGGCCGCTGAGCGTGTAGCTGATCTCATAGATGCCCGCCTCCGGCAGTGGCTCCCGCAAATTCGAGTATCGGAAAATATCCCCCGGCCACATCTCGAACCGCACCTTGTCGAGCAGCCCTAACTCGCGCAGCCGCTCACGATGTCGCTCGTTGATCTGTTCTTCGGAGATCGCTGGCTTCGAGCCGCCGAACGGGGGCGCTGGTTTCGCGTTCTGCGGCAGCGGATCGGGATACGCTTCCGTGAGAATGGTCTCGGCTGCCGTGAGATACTTCTCGATGTCCGACGGAGAGAGTGTCAGTACGGAGCCAATGCGTTCAAAGCCGTGCCACTCCGGGTCATCCAGCAGCGCGCCGGGGTCTTTGGCGTCGTAATGCACGCCGATCAGATCACGCACCGTGTTCACATACTCGTCACGCGTGAGGCGGTTGTAACTCACGCGACCGCGTGCGGCCATGCGAGCCGATTCGCCTTCCTTCATTCGCGCGGCGATCCACTCGACGATCTGGCCGCTTTCGTCTGCCGTGGGACGCACCTTCGCATCCTCCGGTGGCATCTCTCCAGAGTTGATGCGCTCCATGATCTCCAGCCATTGCGGTGTGTTTTCGGTCCCCACCTTCGACGAGAGATTGTCCACGCGGAAGTCACCCTTCTGCACATCCGCGCCATGACACTCCACGCAGTGCTTCTTCAGGAACGGCTGCACGACCTGCTCCAGGTCCGGCAGTTCCTCCGCCTGCAATGAGGTCGAAGCAAACAAGGCAAAAGTGGCAATGACTGCGCTGATTCGGGGCCTGTTGTTCATGCAAAAATCTCCTTCACGACCGAGCCATGCACGTCGATGAGCCGGCGGTTGCGAAGGCGGCGGCGGTGGTGGTGAACGCGCACAAAAGGGGGGCTAGCAGGGTGACGATGCGTTTCATGTCATTTGTCATTTGTAATTTGTTCTTGGTTCTTGGTTCTTGGTTCTTGGTGGTACGACGGACTTCCAGTCCGTCGTACAGTTCTAATCGTCGATGAAATCCCAGCCGGCGGCTTTCCAGTCTGGATGAATCCACCTCACCCATTGATCAACAGGCAGTTTT
>JBDNHX010000088.1:0-12741 GCA_041688565.1 Planctomycetaceae bacterium | reverse complement strand
ATAAACGAAGCCTTTCGTAAGACAATTGAGATTAGAAGCTTTAAATTGAAGCCGTGGAGCTTTGATTGGGAAACGCATTCCCTTCAAGACTGCAATGGCTTAAACAGCAACTAACGTACCAGCGTGGTTTTCAGCGGCTGATCGATTCAGTCTGCATTCTTTGTTTCCTGATGGCGAAGCTTGTTTTATGCATCTTGTCGATATCCTTTTGCCGCGGATGGATAACAGTGGCGAGCCCTTTGCTGCCCACGAATTTGATCGTGTCCGGGAGGAGTTGGTCAGCCGCTTCGGTGGGGTCACCGCCTTTCTGCGTTCGCCAGCAAGCGGGCTCTGGCACGACGATTCGGGAGCACTCTGCAGCGACGAGATTGTGATTTTTGAAGTGATGACTCAGGAGCTGGATAAAGAATGGTGGAAGGCGTACCGCCGCCAGCTCGAGAAACGCTTTCGTCAGAAAGAGATTATGATGCGGGCTGTCGCCGTCGAACGACTTTGACCAGTTATGCTGTGGACCAGTTATGGTGATGATGCCAGCAAGTTGCAGGCGGAGGTAACAACATCGGCTCGAAGGAAAACCTTCGAGCCAGTGCGATACTGAAAATACGGAAATGAGTCTCTACCGCCGGATGACTGCGTGCTGTTGCCGCGACCGGCAGGCGCCTGCGGGTCGGCCGCGTTGTTCAGACCACTGCGAGACTGATTGTTTGGGGGTCTGATTTTCAGTCCCCAGAGGAGCGGGGGGCTACTGAAAGAACGAGGTCTTGCTGAGTAAAACCGCGATCATCACAGCCGATGAAAATTTGCTGCACATTGAAAAATACTCCTTCAAAAGTTTTGATGAGTCCGAAACCGTCTCCAGGTTATCGCCTTCCGGCAGAACTGCACTCCGCACCGGGAACTTTGATCCTGCATTACGGTCAGAATTCTTTTTACGTACGCATTTCGCCCGGAGCCGGCGTTTCGTTGGTGTTAAATCGCTCCGTGAGTTCTCAACGAGAATTCAGGAAAGACGAATCAGAAGCATTGCAAAACGCGGTTCGCAATTCGCGTGCCTGGTATTCGATAGACTTGTGAAGAGCTGTCGCAGGCTGCAAAGTGGGAGCGGAGTTCGGGGAGTAGCGCCCAACAAAATTTTCCGGAGAACCTTTGTCAGAGTCTGCTCACTGGCCAACGTTTCTGCCTCCATTCAGTGAACTTCCATTCAGTGAACGAAACGGTTTGAGGTCGCAGCCACCACGCTGGTTCACAATCACCCGTTCAGTTCGCGGAGCGACCTTCAGTCATTGTTTATGAAGAAGCTATGATTTCATTTGAACTGATGTCTTCCTGCGGCAAAGCAAACTTCCCGGACAAGCTTCAAACGAGAACGAGCGGGTTGTGCTCCCTGCAGCTCACTCACGGGCGCCTTGAGCTGGTCTAAAATCACGGGCTCACCATGATCTCGCGTGGGGAATGCGGGTGTATCACGCAGCTCATTCTTGCGGCTATTTTAATCGTCGGCTCCGGTAGTGCTTTTCAGTCATGGACTCGGAGGTTCGCGGGAAGGGAATCCGTATCTCGGCGAGCACTATTCTGCGCGCGGTTATGTCGTCGTCTTCCTGCAACATGCAGGCAGCGACGAAGCCGTCTGGAAAGACGTTCCAGTGCTGCAGCGAATGTCCAAATTGAAGCAGGCGGCAAGTCTTCAGAATACGATGCTCCGGCTGAAGGATGTTCCTGCAGTCATTGACCAGCTCGAACGGTGGAACCAGTCCAGCGATTCGCCTCTGATGGGACGGATGGACCTGAAACGGATCGGCATGTCCGGACATTCGTTTGGAGCGGTAACGACTCAGGGCGTCAGCGGCCAACGCACATCTCGCGGCGGCGCGGCGTTTACCGACAAGCGAATTAAAGCCGCGATTGCCATGAGGCAGAACAGCCCCAAAAACGGTGGAGACCCCAAACAATTGTTCGGCGGCGTGACGATCCCATGGCTGCTGATGACGGGCACAAAAGATACAGCGGCCGTCGGCGACCCAACAGTGGAATCGCGGCTGGCCGTTTATCCAGCTTTGCCTGAAGGCGGAAAATACGAACTGGTGTTCGAAGGTGGCGAACACGAAGCGTTCAGTGATCACCAACTACCAGCCACCAAATCGAAGCGGAACGCCAATCACCACCGAGCGATCCTTGCAATCTTCACGGCGTTCCTGGACGCCTGGCTGCGTGATGATGCAGCGGCCCGTGCGTGGCTGGATGGAGCTGGCCCGTCATCGGTGCTGGAAAAGAAAGATCGATGGCAGCACAAATAGCTCGGCGACAATCTCAGCATCATGAAGTGCGCCCCGACTGTATTATTGCCCGTCTAAGGGGGAATTTTTCAGTTGCACCTTCCGCAGCTTCATCACTTCGCATTGACTCACGAATCCGCTCCACAACACACGCCAAAAGTTGCTCAGCCTGAGGCCGGGAAATGGCTCGCGGATCAAATTGCAAATCGACGGACAGGCGTTCGGCATATGTCACAATGCAAATCGTCACATGAGTGAGCGGACGAAGAGGTGCGAAGAACTCAACGCCTTCCAGCCTCACATCGCCGATGCAAATCTGTCCGTCCTGCCGCGGCAGAGGCGTTTGACTGAGTACAATGCCGAGGTTTGAGAACACACATGACGCGAGACACCCGGCCCTTCTGATCACCAGATTCCGCAGGCGGGGGACCCGCCGGAGAAACCAGTGAGTGGCGATTAACAGCAAGCCCAGGCGAGCTCGTTTAACGGTTCGCATTTCAGACTGAATTGATCGCAGCAGCGTCTCCGCGTTGGTCATCTGCCGCGGTGTTCTCTCCAGAAAAACGGCGCTCATCACGTTCGCCGCCGACAATGTCCTGTCGTCCGGTGTTCGTTCATTGATTGGCACAAACAAACGAATCCAGTCGCTCGGCGTTCCCACTCCGGATTGCCTGCGCCACAGATCGATGGCAAGGAACAGGTCGCGAGCGATCAGGTCGTTGACGGTGACCTGTTTGTCCTTCGCCCCGGAAAGGAGCCTTTCCGTTTCAAGTCGATTGAATTCAAACACACACACAGCAGGAAATGTGGCCGATGCTACGATCGATTGATCCGAAGCATGCAGACGCAAGGGCACCGCGCGTCTGAGGAAAAACCGGCCCACGATTCCCAGACCCAGAACGTGTTTGGGAAGCAGTTGCAGCAGCCTGCGCCACGTGAGACCAAAACTATTTCGAGCCCATAACTGATCATTGTTCAGCGGCCGCAATTCGGTGTGGCTCAGCACGTCGCCCAAAAGTTGTGCATAGGACACCAGCAGATCGTCGATCAAATGGCACATTCCAAGCGCATCCGTGCAGGCATGATGGATCTGCACAACCAGATCGTGTGCCCCTTTTTGTGTCACGAGCCAAATACGCGTTCCGATGGATTGCGTAAGATCAACAGAGTCGCCTGCGGGAAATTCGGCCTGCCTGTCGGCTGACCACGCTGCCAGGGGAATGGCCGGACCGCCTGTGAGTTCCCAGCAGAGTTCATTCTGCGCATTCCGCACAATCCGGGAACGAACCAGCGGATGTCGGCTGACCGTCGTCTGGATCGCAGCGTCGAGTGCCTCTGCCTGCAGGCATCCCGAAAATCTTAGCCGAAAGAATCCGGTCATGGGATATTCGGGGACATCATCAAAGAACATGTGTTCTTCAAATGGAGTCAACGTCAGATGGGTTGTTTCTGGACGAATACAAATCTCCGATACGCCAGCGTTACAGGCAAGTCCGACATTACGAGTCAGTCTCTATCGCCGCAGGTTATAACGAATCGCACGCCCGATTTACAGACCCAATTCAGCGACTCTGTCAGGGGAAAGTCTGCATCCGGTTAATTTTCATGACAGACTGATTCCGCTAAAGCGAAGGCCATCACTCGCTGAAGCAACCGGCATCGAAATGCGGCGAAGGTGATTTCCTCAACGTCTGAGAGTTTTACCGATCCTCGGCGAGGCGAACCCAATTATCCGATGCTGACTGCCGTTGTGATTACGCTGTGCTTTGAATTGCTTCCCACCGAACCTGCTTAAGGAGCCGCACGACAATAAGCTACCGAAAATGATATTGCTGAAAAGATAGTAATCTGCGATTTTCCGGGAATGCCGGATGCAAAAGTTATCGAATGGATTCGTGAGAAGTATGTTGCCATTGTCTCGGACCTTGACGAGCGAGGACGACGCAGATGGGCGGCTGCGGAAGCGCGGTCGCTTGGTTGGGGCGGCGTGTCTGCGGTGGCAAGTGCCACGGGTATCTCTGATCGAACTATTCGAAATGGTATTCGGGAACTGCACGACCCTGAATCGCTCGATTTGAGGCGCCAAAGAAAGCCGGGAGGTGGCCGTCGGTCGCGTGAAGACACGCAACCCGATTTGATTCAGGCACTGGAAGCACTGGTCGAGCCAGTCACGCGGGGTGATCCCATGTCGCCGCTGCGATGGACTTGCAAGAGCACGCGTGGTCTGGCACGGGAATTGAAATCTCAGGGCTTCACAATCGGCAGCACGAAGGTCGGAGACCTGTTGAAATCGCGGGGTTACAGTCTGCAGTCGAATCGCGAGACGCTGGAAGGAACGCAACATCCTGACCGCAACGAACAGTTTGAACACATCGCACGCCGGGTCAAGGCCCGGCAGAGATGCGGTGAGCCGGCGATTTCTGTCGACACGAAGAAGAAGGAACCCTTGGGAAAGCTGAAGAATCTCGGAAAAACGTATCGCCGAAAAGGCGACCCGGTCAAAGTAAAGACGCATGATTTCCCGGACAAGACGCTGGGCAAGGCCGTACCATACGGTGTGTATGATCTCGAATACAACGAAGCCGGAGTCTCGATCGGAATCAGTCATGACACGGCGGAATTTGTGATTGCCGCGATCCGCCGCTGGTGGTATCAACTCGGCTGCCAGCGGTACGCCGCACCGCGGCGATTGTTGATCACGGCGGACAGCGGCGGCAGCAACAGTCCTCGAACACGGTTGTGGCTGACCGAACTTCAGAGGCTGGCTGATGAGTTGGAGAGGATTATTGAAGTCTGCCACTTTCCACCCGGAACCAGCAAATGGAACAAAATTGAGCACCGACTGTTTTGCCAGATCACACGCAATTGGAAGGGTGTCCCGCTGGAGACCCTCGAAATCGTAGTTACTGCGTGTCTGTAAAATGGCTTCACGGGGTTATCGAAAGCTACGGACACACCCTGCGCCAATTGAAGATTACAGCCTAGGTCTGGGTAGCGGACGTCCGCGTATCCTTGGAGGTCGTTTTTACGCGATTTTTGCAAGCTCGGCGCGTACGTTCCTTGATGCCGACGGCGGCATTTCTCGTTTTGGAGGTGCTCGCGGCCGCCTCAGGCGGCTTGGCGTCTTGTGGCGGCGGCCTCGCTTTTCGGAGCCTGCTGAGCTTCCAGAAATTCTTCGTCGGCGTTGGAAAGTTGCACGACAGACTGTCTGGCGCCGGGCTTCGGAAGACACAGATCGGGAACAATTTTTGAAAGCTCTTCGTGGTTCTCCGGCGAATGGAAGCCACGATCAAATGAAACACGCTCGACCTTGTTGTCGAACAGCCGCTGAACAGCCTTCGTTGCTTCGATCGCGACACCCGAATCACACTGGTCGCGTTTCATCACAACCTGATGCACGATGAAACCGGCCATGTCTTCGAACACCTGAACCTGGCGTCCAAATTGAATCGGCTCACCCGCTTTACCGCGTTCGTAAAGTTGCGTATGAGGTTCAAACATACTGAACAGTTTGTCGCTGTTCGGCTCCGTTTCACCGTCGACGATTCTGCGTGTGGCCGTGCGGATGACGCGCTCCGTGCGGGCGATGAAAGCCGGCAGCGTGTTGGGGCCGAAGACGTCAGCAGCGGTCGCGTTGGGAAGAAGCAGAGTCGCACACAACTCGCGGGCTCGCTGCATAATCATCGCGGCTTTTTGCAGGAGTTCGCGGTATGGCTCCTTCATGCGGCCCACATAATTCGGTCCCTTTTTCCCGGCGATGCGGTCGATCTCCCGCGCAAGTTGCTTCACTCGTTTCCACAGATACTGATGCTGCCGCCAGTCGAGAATTCTGTCGCCGACTGCAAGTTCAGAAAACATCTCCAGGATCTTCCGCAACCCGTCGCGAATGAGCGAACTCTCAGTCGAATAATGGATATTTGTCTCCATGACGAACGAATTGGCTCGTAGTTTTTTGATGGCTTCCGGATCGATCTCATGTCCCAGGCCGACAACAAATCGACTAATCTCATCGATCGTCTGCGGCTGCAATCGACACACATTGTCGCGTATCGTTCGCCACTTTATTTCGTCTGTTCGTCCCACGATCCGAGGCCCATGATGGCTCGCAGTTTGATGTGGTTTTCGGAGAGATCATGCACCTGATCGTACGTGTAATTGCATCCGAGGCGAACGCCGGCGAGCACGAGAATATGCCAGTAGTCCATGCCTTCGCGACCTCGCTTCGCCGACGACTTGCCGTTGATGTCACGGCCAATGAGCTGCATGAGTTTTTCGGTCAAGTCCGGTTTGGAATACACATGCTGCAGTGATCGCAGGACGGGGATGATCGCGTCGCGGCAATCAAAATTGAGTTCGACCTGATCGATCGGCGGACTGTCCAGACGAAGCTGTGTTGAGTATGATTTTCGCCTTCGTGGCTCCTCGAAGATTGAGCGAAGTTTTTCTGTTTTGCTGACGTTTTCAATCAACTCTACGGTTTACCTCCTCATCTTCGCGGAGCCTTTTTTACTTCTCGACTGACTTTTCCAATGTCATTCGAATTTTCTGACACGCACGAGCTACTCAAGTCCAGGCGACTGAACTTGCCGATTCTTGAAGAGTGGGCCGATCGTCTGGCAAGGTTCAGTCTGACAACTCATCGAGTTCCAGCGAAAACGATCCGTGAATGAATGGTCGGCTGGAAACACGATTTGACCGTTAAAGAGATCCTCAGCGAAAGGGGCAAGCATTTCACACGCGAGCATCTATTGACTGCGTTTTTGGCGAATTTGTGGATTCTGTCAGTGGCAGGCTGGATCAAATCCCAGTTCACTGAAGACTGGTGATGTCTTCGAGCTTGGCCATGTACGAAGCACAGTCGCTCACCGGGGTCTGCGGCACAGGCCCGATTCAAAGAACAGCCTCCCGGGACGGGGACTTGTGATTCTATTCACAATCTGGCAGAAGCTCACTGCAAGGAAATGAACCGCCCGGTGCGGACCCGCACGTCGGGTGGTGTGGGACGGGTTCAGTAGCAGGGCTGACCACAAGCCCGATTCCTGCGTCTGGCAACCACAACCAACTTAAAGCACGATTGCAGAAAGTGACTGGACCTCTTTTCGCTCCAGAGGTCAATCGCCATCTACGCGAGGCATCTGATCAATGCGTCGGCTGGCATTGTAGAGCCCCCAGCCGAGCGCGAGCACCAGCACAAGAACGCCTGCTCCTAAAACTACCGGATTGTTCAGCAGGCTCTTCATATCGATGCTCCTCGTGATCGCAGGACTATTCTCCGACTGAACTCCCAGTGTGGTGAGCGTTGGATTCACCTTCTGTGCGAGGGCGTACGATAGAGCGGCTGTGTCCTGCTGCGGAACTCCAGCCGATTTCGAACCGTAGACCATATGCACAGACTGTCCGGGTTGCCGCAGGAACAGGAGTTGATATTGAGTCCCAACTGCTTCAATGGCATCGACGGGAATCTCCGGGCTGTCGCCATTGCTGATGACGAGTCGAAAACGGTCGTGTCTGGTTTCCGGCACGTCAATTGTTACATGTTCCTCCCGGATATCCCCCAGCTGGAACTTTGAGATCGTCGCCTCAGCAATGGTTTCCCATTTCAAGCCTGCCTGAATCTGAACCTCAGCGCGACGACTGAAATTGCGGCCGCTGGAAACGATTTTCAAACTCATAAGCGGTTCTCGCCGACTCTTGAATTCAACGTGAGTCTCTTTGATCTTTGCGTCCTGTGTTACTTTGAGGTCAGACACCGCCCATGGCTGGACGATATTGGCGTCTGGAATCTCTTCAGAGTGTTCGGTCCAAAATTCGATCCGATCGATTCGAAATGGTCGACGCAGAATCGTGGTTTTCTCCGTGCGACCTTCCTCCGTGCCGCCTTTGAGTGACCTCGACAATTCAAGGAGTTCGGATTCCTGTTCGGGCGTCAGCATGTTGACCATAATGCGAAATTCTCGTGTGTCGCTTTCTGGAAGAGCAACCTCTGTGCGCCGAACATCCATGAACTGTGAGTAATCAAAAATCAGAGCATCATCGACCAGTGGATGTTCAGCACCGTCCTTGATCGCAAAAACTTGAACTTGCTGCTCAAAGTTTGTCAGTGGAGTGATAAATCGCAATCCGCCTGGCGCCGGATCATCTTTTCCCAGCGTGATCCGAATTTCCATGCCATTGTTGTCCAGCGGCTTGGGTGCGGGATTCGCAGCTGTCCAGGTTTTTCGAACTAGTCGAGCGCGGGTTCCTGCAATGGGTCGGATCTGAAATGGAACCAGACGCTGTTCGCCGTCCAGGATACGCACGTCTGGGAATCCGTTGCGAGTTGCAGCGTAGACATCGCTGTCCAGCGGCACACTATAGAGTTCCCCCTGATCCGTTTCTTTGATCTCAAAAAGACGAGAATACTTGAAGTATTCCGTGTCTTCAGCGTTCAGTGAACCAGGAATACTGAGTCCTGCCAACAGACATAAACAAAGCCATCGAGCTGACTTCATTCCGATTCTCCTTCGGCGGCAGCAGTGGGCTGATTTGGCTCGGGCGTTAAATCAGCGTCGGTTGAAATGGTTTTGGTGGAGAACGTACTGCGCGAGCGAAGGTACAAGAACGATCCGCACAGCACCATCACTCCGAGCACAATAAATGCCACGATGCGATACAGTTGGTCCAGTCTTGTGAGATCAACAAAGAACACTTTGCCCGTGACGATCACAAACAATGCCAGACCCATGTATCGCATTGGTCGAATATCACGGTTGATCCCCCGTAACAAAAACGCGAGAGCGAACAGCGTCCAAAGAACTGAGACGCCTCCGGAACGGAGATTTTCGACGTAGTGCTTCAGGAAGGAATTCAGTTCAAGCGTCAAGTACAGGAACAGCATCCCGACGCCTGTCACTCCCATCAGTACTCCGGCATTCCTTGAGATCTCCTGTTCAGCATCGGTTTGTTTCCTCAGAAGCCGGGTCGCGAACGCAAAAAATGCGATGATGGCTCCAAAGTCCAGCAGACGGAAACCAGCGGCGTGAAACGTGTACGTTCCATCGTAAAAAAACTGACTGTTTGCTGACCAGTCCGGGAGATCAAAGAACAGCATTTTGCACAACACCGCAGTCACAAACACGCCGAGAAATCCCAGTACGATCCGATTGGCAGTTCGGGAAAACTCCAGTAGCAGCAGCAGACAGACACTCAGCCACAGCAGCGTGAGCAAAGGCAAACGGAGTGGCGGAAACAGAGCACCGAGTGTTCGATTCAGTTCGAGGTGCATGTAGAGAAACAACATGCCGAAGACTACGAAGACGGCGGACTTAGCAGCGAAGCGTCCTTCGATCCATCCGTTGATGTCGCTTGTTTTGTTCACAACCAGAGAACCTGTCGAGCCGGGCTTTGTGAGTATGCGGTAGCCCAGTGCCAGTGATCCGATCGGCACGCCAAACATCACGAGTCGTTCCACGAGTTGCCAGACATATTCTGACACCGGAAGATTTGCGAGAGAGGCTTTTCCATACTGCGATGGCAAATCGAGAAAAATGAAACGCCCCAGCACGATGAGGTACAAACAGTAGGCAACATGCCTCAGGAATTCGCTGTTAAGCTTTCCAGCCACCCATAACATGACGTAAGCCTGGACGGCCCAGCTCACAGTAATCCACTCCTGTGACAACAAGAGTGGCACGGTCACCGCCAGAAAGAACGCCGACAATGCCGTGAAGCTGATCGTGAGTTCTCGATCCAGCACTCGCCGAACAAGGGAGTACCAGACATGAGCGATGTAGAAGGCCGCCAGTCCCAGAGTGACAGCGGCCACCCATTTTTCTCCGTACGATTTTTCGATCAACCAGTAGCTCAGGTAAAAGAAAACGCCGGCATTGAGGAACAGCATCAGCACGTCGAGCAGATTCGACTTCGCCCTGTTAAACAGGTTGTAAACAAACACCATCGTGGAGAACAAAGTGAAGAAGGCGACAAGGAATGGCATGACCTGCCAAAAATGTTCGCTCGATTGATAGTCGCGGAGAGACCCGCTAACGAGAATGAAGTTGCCGAGGAAACTCAGGTAATTTAACAGCGGCCATCTCTTCAATGCACAGATGCCAAGCACGCCCACACCGAGCACCAGCATATACCCATAAAGTCCCGGGAAATTCACGACTCCCGTAGAAAGCATGACCGGCGTCCCATAGCCGCCGATGACTCCAAGGACCGCTGTCAGTTTCGAATGGAACCGGACTGCGATGAATCCCGACAGTGCGGTCACAAGAATCATCGCCCCGAACGCGATCGGCATTGTAATCAGGTGATAGAAGTTGGCTGCCGAGAACGCGCTGAAATAGAGCGATGCAATTCCACCTCCCAACAAACCTTGTCCCATGATATGAAACGTGCCACCGAGAATTCTGGTGCCGGCAATCAGCATCATCAGACCCGCAGCCACCGATAACGCGACGCGGGCCCATGGTGACAGCAGTCCGTTATCGATGGAATACTTGAGGAAGAATCCGACTCCGATGACCACGAGCATGATGCCGACACGAAGCAGCCACTGACTGGCAATGGCGAACTCAACGGAGACGCCCTCCGGAATATGTTCTTCCCCGACAATGATCCAGTTCCATATCTTTCGCAAAACATCCTCTGCGGCTGTCTCCAACCGATTGGGTTGATGCGGAGCCTTCTGTGGCTGCGCGGGCAGTGCAATGCGAGCCTCGGCTGTATGGGCCTCAGCGAGTTTGCGTATGGCAGCACCAGACCGACTGGCCGCTTCGTCCATGGAGAGTGGCCGTGTTGTCGCAGCCGGGTTTGCAAGAGGACGGTCGGCCCTGATGCTTTGATCTCCTGGCTTGTCCTGAACACCCCCCGTTCCAACAATCGGGCTTGCCGCAGAAGATGGCCGTTGCGGAGGAATGTCGGATCCGGAAGTGGTTGTCGTTTCGCTCGGTTGTGGCGACACTGAAGCCGCGATTCGGTCCAGAGTACGGCGTTGCTGATTAACGGCGTCGTAGATAGCGTGCATTTGGCTGGTGAATCGCGCCGCTGACTCATCCTGTTTTTTTTGCAGACGTCTTACCTGCAAGTACAAGGGCAGCAGCAGCAGGAAACCGAAGAACAATTCCATTGTAGCCGATACCTGAAAAACTCAATGAGAGTGAACATGAGCTCTGTGAGTATCGTACCTAAGTGCGTTACGCAAGGTCCATCCACCGTTGACGGGACTTTATGATGTGCAGCGGATTGGGATGGCGCCTCCATTTCGGACCGAAAATTGAATCAGCAATTAAGGTTGATCAGAAGAGACCGTCGACAGGACGGGTGAGACTTCCATCGGGCCAGAAGATTAAGAGCAGGCCACACTGTAAAATTGACTGGCTTGTTAGTCTGTTGAATTCACAGAAGTCGGAAGATTCTCGTTTTGTGTCCAACCGAGTTGAAGTCTAAAACAGCAAGCCATTTGAGTCTCCGGTGTTTCACGCGGAAATGGACAGTCACGACTTTTGCCGCGTTGCATCTCCAGACGCTTCATGCGGACAATGGGGCTGCAGCGGTCTGGATGGCCGGGGGCGCTTTTTCTGAATCGTCGGCAGGATGCGGTGCACTTGTGCGGCGGCTGCGTTCAGGTGTGTGCGTTCAGAGCCGTTTTTTGGTTGAGAAAATTGGCAGTTGAGCTGGGTGAGGATACGATTCGGGGTGGGTTCGATCTTGACCGATTTTTGGAAAACGGGCAAAGTCCGCAGGCTCAGGTTGGCTCGCATCGGCCGGATCTGCGACAGGGCGTTAGTCTGAGAGTTTTATTCACCTGCCACGGAAGGATGGTGAAACATGCGAATAAGTCGATGGGCTTCGGGAATTTTCATTGCCAGCTATCTGCTGTGTCTTGCCGGCGGTATTACTGGCCATGCTTTGAAACTCAAGCCAGCAGGAACGACGGTCGGCTACTTTTTTGTCTGGGACATGTTCTGCGGATGGCAGGCCTGGGACGTTCGTACCCGCATCATTGGCGAAGACGCCAGCGGAAATTTTTACGCTGTAGAAGAGCCATGGGGACCGGTCACGCCGTCTGGAAATGTGCCGCGGATAAATCACGACGTCAACAACACGCTGCTGTCGCGACATATTAAGAACGTGCTCGACCATTCGGCTCACCCGCCGATCGACCGCGTCTACGTGGTTCAGGAGATCTGGCCGAAACAGAACAACGTCCCCGACCACCTTTGGTCGAAATGCTTCTATGAACCCAGGGACGCGGCCGTCTATTACAACCTTCGTGTGATTTGTGATGCTCAGGGCAACTGGCTGGACAGTTATCCGGATTGGTTTGCCGTGCAGAATCATCAGGCTGTGGTCGAAAATCCTCGCCTGCAGCGCGCTTCCGCGCAAAGCACCCCGTTCGATAACACGTTCTTCACTCCGCGGGCCATGAAGGGTCAGGAGTCCCGGCTGTTCAATGCGCCGGAAGGGCTGAGCACAAATTAGT
>JBDNHX010000519.1:0-25270 GCA_041688565.1 Planctomycetaceae bacterium | reverse complement strand
ATTGCATCACCATTCAGATAATGGACAACATAGATTTCAGGGAAGGTATCACCATTCAGGTCGCACATTGCCGCGGACATCGACCACCCGGCTTGATGCGCAGAATGCAGATCGACACAGGCGGAAAAAGTGCCGTCACCGTTGCTCAGGAATAACTTATCTCGACCAATATTGCAGACGTAAACGTCACTGAATCCGTCTCCATTGACGTCACCAACAGCGACTCCCTGGCCGTAGTCGGAATCATCAAGCCCCGCAATCTGATCAACTCTCTCGAACGACTTTCCTCTGATGTTGCGATAAAGAACGTCTGTCGCCTCACGTTCATCAGAACTGTATCCCGGCGTAATACCCTGTGAAAACCAAAGATCGGGCCAATCATCCGAATCGATGTCGACGGCCGCCACTCCGCCGGCGCTGATTTCATACATTCGGGGAGCCGCAGCACTACGGTAACCTGCAAACTGAAAGTGTAGCCCGACTTCAGACGCATCGTCGCGAAAGCTTATCCCTGGAATTATTTTCCGCAGGTCCACAGTCTCGCCTTTCCCATCCAGCAGGGAAATCACGGGGACCGGAATGCGTCTCAATGGGTCTAAATTCTCGTGAAGAGAGACAAAAGATGATCCCTTCCTGATTTCCGCGTTGAGCGTTGCAATTCGATTTGCTGCGGAATCAGAGTTCTGACCGTTTTTCCGCACCAGCTGTTGCCATCCAATGGCCTCAGTGAGACGTCCCATAGATTCCAGATGCTTACTGATTTTCTCTATTCGGTCCACCGAAGGGAATATCCCTTCGCTCTCACTATCCACCACCAGAGCCTTAAGTTTAACGACCTGCTGATGACGAAATGATAGCGTCCCGGCCAATTCCAGGAACTCTGTCTTAGGAAGCAGGAGCATGAGCTGATAGAGCGCACCAGCATGATCTGAGTCGCCAGAGATGGACTCCGCAAAACAACGAAGAGCTCCTGCAGAGTCTTTCTTCTGGAGGCACCATAATCCTTTGACATACCAGACATTCGGATCAGTGTCACTATCGGCGGATTCCGGTAGCTGTGAATTCCAGCGAGGGATCAAGTCCCATAGGCCGGAGTTTACCAAGGCAACACCAAGGAAGCCATGATAGGCACTGTCGATGACTCCATTGAGCAATCCTTGTTCAACGACCTCTGTCAGGATGTGTGTGTCACTGTGGTTCGAGTTACCTGAGCTGTGAAAAAATAGTGATCTCCAGCGTCTTTCCACAGGATCAGAAAGCAACACTCTGATCATGGCAGCATCCGATGAATCAATCCAGTGTTTCTCGGGCCAGGCGACCGCAAACAAAGCTGCAGATGGACATTGGCCTTGATGCACCAGTACATTCAAATGCTCACGAATCTGGCGATTGCGTCCCTGAACTCGCAGCAGTTCCATCAGACCGACCCGTGCCTTTACGTTGTCGAAATCTGCAGCCAAAGCCAGATGATACTGCCGCTCCGCGTCATAGATGGCTCCTTCAGACAGGGAGGCCTGTGCCGCCAGAAATCGTTGGTTCGATTCCGAAAGCTGACTGCCCTCTCTATGTTCGGAACGACATCCCACAGATGAAGTCATAAAAGAGACGATCACCAGGCTCATGAGTTGTCCGGTAACGGTTCTCATGAAAACTCTCAACACGGAGTAACTTTTCGTAACATCCGTATCAGAATCTTTCAGAATGGTCTTCAGCGGACTCTGCATTGAAGTTAATGGACGCATCATTCACTTTCCGGAAGAACGTATAAGTGATCGCGCCCCTCCACCACTGCCATCCGACCGGAAACCGGCATTTGGAGGGTTTGTGTTTTTCCTTTCGGCCATGCTATCGTGAGGGCCACACTTTTGCGGCTGCTGGGACCCAACCCAAAGAACAGGCATTTCTGGTGGGAAGCCATATACCCATCACCTGCAGTGACTTGCCGGCTGACGACTCTGTTCTCAATTGCAACGGTGGTGCGACATCCTACCGGAATGCGGGGCGAATCGTCTCCGATAAGCTTCAATGTTGAATACCGACCCCGTTGCCGAGAGGTGTTCGTCAGAATGACCGCATCCTCAAGGAGATTGCTGACCGCAAAGTCTGTCAGCCCGTCTCTGTTCCAGTCGATGACCGCTACGCTCCGCCCCAAATGCTGGGCCTGAAACCAGGGGCCGATCGTACTGTTATCGACATGGCAAAATCTCTGTCCGTCCGAGTTCATGAAAAACAGGGGGGGCATCTGAAATAAACTGCCGGAATGTCTCTGATCGTTTACATGGCCGTTGACCATAAACAAGTCCTGCCAGCCATCGTTGTCAACATCTGAAAGTACGGTTCCGAATCCAAGTGTCGATCGGCCTGGATCAGTCAGCGAAAATGCGTGAGTCACATCGTGATAGGAATGGTGCGATGTCTGCAGATATAGCGTATTGGTTTCATTTTCAAAGTTCGTTATGAAAAGGTCCCCGAGAACGTCGCCGTTAACGTCACCGAACGCGACCCCCATGCAGGCTGTTGCCCGTCCGGCCCCATTAATCGCGAGCCCTCTTGCATTTGCGTGTTCTGAAAAAAAACCAGGGTGAGAATCCGGCGACGCAAAGAAGTGGTTGGGACACCCATCGTTCGCCACAAACACATCCAGCCGGTTACGATGCTCAAAATCCGCAACGATAATTCCCAGTCCCCTGCCGTTCGGAGCGACGAAGCCGTTTGGTAGGGTCTGATCCCGGAAGTCACCATCGCCGACGGCTCCCAGAAACTGGTCCTGCGCTGCGTCAAATTGGTCAGGTCGGCACGTCTGCTTTTGTCCTGACGTGTCATTGCAGACACGACTGAAAACATCTTCACCGGCAAGATAGTTTACAACGTAAATATCGACATGACCATCAAGGTTGAGATCAGCAATGGCACAGCTTGTAGACCACGAATCCTGCTCCATTGCGTTGACGTCACTCCTCTCAGTAAAGGTTCCGTCGCCATTATTCATATGCAGGCTATTGAGCCCGATATTCGCTACAAAGATATCCGGAAAACCATCATGATCGAGATCTCCTGAGGCCACACCCTGACTAAACCGAAGTTCTTCCACACGTGATTCTTCAGTCACGTTACTGAACAGTAATCCGCGTCTGTTTCTGAACAGTTGATCTGAGCACCGACTGCGAAAACTGTCTCCATCCCCGCCCTGGGCGAACCATAAATCGGGCCAGTCATCCTGATCGATGTCCAGAACCGCTGTGCCCCCTCCCGTAAACTCATGCATTCGCTGAAAACCCTCTTGCCCGCGCGGCGTACCATTAATGTACTGAAACTGGAGTCCCAAAGACTTCGTATCGTCTCTGAACGAGACAACTCCTTGTGGGTTTGCTCCAAAGCTCTCGTCGGATGACGATCCACGAAAACTGCCTGATGCCGGAAGTGGAAAGGAGGAATAATCAAACGTCAAGACTGAGGTCCCGGGTGGGTGCAGGCGGTAATTTCCAAAGTCATCAAACTTGCTCTCCAGACGAAACGCCGCTTCTCCAGCCAGACGACAGTTCGGGTACTGGGATGAACAGAGCCTGAACCAGCCGTAAGCCTCCCACATCAAACCAATTTCTTCAGCAGTTCCTGCTGTCTCCAGCAGCTGCGACTCTTCACCGAGGCTACTGACACGTTCGACGAGCTGGCGATATTTATCCAACTGCTGCGATTTAATCCTCAATGTGGAACTGACTGCAGCATCAAGTTGCTCAAGGCATTGTGCCAACTGATTCAGGGAGACGGCATCCGTTCCATCTCGCAGGATTGATTCGCTGAAGGCACGTACCGCAGTTGCATTGTTTCGGAGTCCCGCCTGCCACAGACCGGTGATCTTCCAGTATTGACTGTACTCCTTCGCCTCGCCAGGACATTCTTGATACCAGTCCGGCATTTGCCCGATCTCTGTCGACAGCAGAATCTCTCCCAACAGCAGCCACGCAGGGACGAAGTCCGGTGAATCGGAAATAAGCTTTTGTGCAGATGTTTTCGCTGACTCAAACCTGCCGTTCAGAAAATCAATCCGCGCATATCCCAGGCGGGCGAGATAATCGTCCATACGGATCTGCTCTCTGTCAGGAAGCAAGTCAGGAGAGAAGACTCGCGACTTTGACTGTGAGAGCAGAAAGAGGTGAAAGTTAGTAAATCGTTCTGCTCGAATCAGGTGAATAGTCGTCAGCACAAGCTCCTTTTCAAGCCCAACGACCGCGTAGATCTTCAGAAGATGTTCATGGGCTTCGATATCATCCATGTTCTGCTTGCAGGCTAACCGCAGACATCGTTCTGCCTCAGTCAAGTTTTTGAGTTGCTCCAACTGCAGTTTGCCGGACTTCAAATAGGATTGATATGCCCTCTGTGGATCAACGGCAGACTTTTCAAGCGATGCCAACGCCTCGGCATGTCTCTTTTCAAGGATCGCAATCTCTGCAGCGAGGAAATGAGCTGCAGCATTGCCCTCATCCAGACGAATGACCTGTGTCACGGCGTCCTGAGCCACCAGCAGATTGCCGCGCAGCATCTGCGTCCGGGCTTGTTTAAGGAGCGACTCTATTGACGGATGTGCCCCCAGCCAATACCAACAAGTCCCGCCGAGCATCAGCATCGCGAATAAAATTACGGAAAGAGTGCAGTAACGTTTGTCAGCAGGAATCATTGCCAACAACCCCGATCACGCCCGTGGTTTGGAATCATGACGTTCCTTGAAAAAAACGAATGGATGCAACACGACTACCGCCGCATCACAGTCGTGACCAGTGTTTGGCAATCTTCGAAAGCGAGGTGACGCAGGTTAATAACCGTGACAAGCCTGGCACGAGAATCGATTTATAAAACTCAGGGAAGTGACTGGCTATTTTCTGGCTCGGGAACGGTTACATTCGCCTTGATCGGCTCGTCTTTGCTACCTGACGTTGCGGACGCAATCAGTTGGATAGCTTCCGAATTACTCGGATCGAAAAGAAAAACGCTCCTTAGAACCGCTATCCCTTCGGCCGGGTCGCCATGCTCCACGAGTATTCTTCCAATTTCAAGCCTCACTTCCGCGTTCTGGGGATCCGACGATAGTTGGGAGAACAAGTCTCTGAGTTTCGACTGCGCCTGATGCTGTTCTTCACTTGCACGAAGAATCTCGTCAGCCTTGATGAGATCACTGGTGCGACGCAAGGCCATCGCATAGTGATAACGCGCCGCTGGGTCAAACGGCTTAATCCCGTAGGCCGCTTCCAGCAACGACAACGCCTTTTCTGGCTCATTTTTTGCCAGATGAATCTGCCCCAAAAGGCAAAGCGAATCGAAATGCCGTGAGTCGAAAGCTAAAGCGGCTGCCGCAGTATTTCCCGCGTCATCAACGAATCCCATTTTGAACTTTGCAGTTGCTAATCCCGAAAGAGCCTCGACATTGTGCGGGGCTTCGCGAAGACAGCACTCAAATGCGGCGACAGCTTCGGGCAGCTGATTCAGCTCCAGTCGCACGCGTCCAAGTTGCAGAAGCAGATCTATCGCCCCCGGGCTGATCTTCAAGCCCTCCTCGAATTCTGCCAGTGCCCGAGCCCAAAGTGCCCCCTCAAGATAGTACATACCCTCAACAAGCCACGGCCGCGAATCCTCGGGATAGTCGCGCTTCCATGCCTGAATGACCGCTAATGCCTGAGGAATCTGAAACGTCTGCAGATAACCAATCGAGACAGCTTCGCATAATTCCCTGCCATCCTCGCCGGGATCCAGGAAGAGGGATTCGATCTGCCGCTGAACTGGCAGGAACTGGCCACTTTGGGCCATGGCAAAACAATCTTCTGCTTTCACTCGTTTTTCAGAGAAGCCAAGTGCTGCAGACTCTCTGAGATTCAATGCCATAGCGTTTATGTTGCCACTCAGTCGATAAGCTCTCGCCAGGTAGAACCTTGCCTCACCGTTCGCACTGTCAAGCGTGACGGCAGTATCAAAATGCCCCACAGCCCTTTCTATCCGTCTGGATTCAAGAAACACCTTGCCTTGATGCAGGTGATACTGAATCTCTAAAGATCGCCGCCAAGTGAAAGCGGCCAACAACAAACAAACAACCCCCGCTGTCAACCATTTTTTTGGCCAACACGAGGGTCGTCGTGAATTCTTCGGGATTTGTGACACCGGCGTGACCCATGCCCAGGGAACTAAGACAAAAAGCTCACTCAGTGCAACGACCGACCTCAATCGCTTCCGAACTATTTGATTTCCAATTGAACATTGGAGTCACCCTCAGCGCTTACAAGGTGCTTGAGCGGAGAGTTTGATGCAACCGAGTAAGCCCGCGGAATATCAGCAGTAGGTTCTCCACCGCTGACGGATGCTTTTGTTGACGCTCCCGTTGCACCAGCCGTCATACTCGCCGGATCCATGACAGTAGGTGCATCCGATTTGCCTGCATGCACCGTCACTGTGTTCTCGCCGGGAACGGCCGAAAGAGCAAACTTCCCGTTTTCATCTGTAATGGCACTCCCAGGAATAACCGCACCGGGGCCATAAAATGAAACGGAGACGTTCGCCAGAGGATTGCCCTCCATCATCAAAGTGCCGGAAATCGGAACTGTTTTCTGAACCTGTGGATCGCCCGTTCCACATCCCGACAGGAAAAGTAGACCCAAAACCAGAGGAGAACACGCAAACCAACGACCATATCGAGGCCGTGAAGTAACTTTGGACATTTAGTAGACCTCACCGGTGACACAAATTAAAAAACACGTAAAAAAACGGCTCCATCAACCATCGATGAAGCCGTCATACAACTCGGAACCTCGCTACTTAGGAGTCGCCTCTTCCGAGCAGTTGATCAAATCAGAATTCGCCGACAACCTCCCCGTCACGACGATCCCCCAACCTCTGATGAGTCAGGTAGTCGATATTGTCGCTAATAAAACGAACTGCCCCGTCGCAAAGAACAGCTTGAACTCCACCGGTGTGCTGAGACTTGAAACCATGAGAGAAACCATGGTCATTCCAGTCGAAGCAACCTGCAGGAATTCCATACTGTGCCGCCAGAGCCGTTGTGTTTGGAGCCCTACGCCCCTCGCAGAAGTTCGGAAAGTTGATTGGAGCCGTGGTTGTTACCCATGGGGCATTGAAGTGGAGCCAACCGTTTCGGTGGTGGTCGTTGCACGGCGGAACAATCTCTCCAACCATGTAAGTATTTGACGTGCCGTCCGTGATCTGAGCGATTGTCGCGGCCCAAGGACCTCGAAGAGCAATGCCTGAAGCATGATTCGATCGATCCCCATCACCATGATGAGTGACGCCGAGGCCGAAGCTGTTGCCTCGATTGTTAACACCACAATCCCCTTGAGTATTCATGAATGAATTACCCATATTGATCGCATAGTTGTTCTTTGCAACGTTTGTGAAGGGATTCCGATTCGGTGTCGCCTCGGAAGGACAAACGAAGCCTGGAACCACCATCTGAGTCCAGAGTTGCCCGTTTGGCTGCGTTTGAAATTCGAGTCCCACGCCCGGACCATCAACGTTAAAATTCATTGCACTGAACGCTGGGGCCTGTTCAACAAAAGGCAGGAGGCGGACCATCCAGCTACCCTTTGATCCATTAGTCCAATCATTCACACCACCAGTCTCGTTGGGCGGATTGCTCCAGGGAGAATGCCATACGTTTAACGGAAACTGGCCATACGTATCGTGGTAGTTGTGCATAGCAATCCCAATTTGTTTAAGATTGTTTTTACACTGCGTTCGCCGAGCAGCCTCTCTGGCCTGCTGGACAGCAGGCAGTAACAATGCAATTAAAATTGCAATAATCGCGATAACGACGAGGAGTTCTATAAGGGTGAACCCAGCCCTTTTCATTCGCATTTGCACTTAAATTTCTCCCTGAAGTAGAGTAAAAAACAGGAAACTTCGCTAAAAAAAATGCCATCAATCTCAAGAAGTGTATACGGACAGCCACTGTGAGCTTTTGCGGATGATCGACCGGATGTCCGGATTTCGCAAGTGATTGTTATAAAAATAATTCGCAAACCTGAGAACTTTTTAAATTCCTTCCAACGCTGGGCGGGGCTGCCCCGAAACAGCGAATCTGAGTGTGTCTATGAGATCACATTGCAGGCTGTCTTCGTCCTTGTTCGCGATTGCTGGTTGCCTGATTTTCGCGATGGTGATCTCTGTGATGATGCTTGGCGAAGGCGAATCGCGCCAGCGACAGTCAGAGGTAATGCTGGATGAGGCGTGGACCGCCTATGGTTTGGGGCGCTACGAAGCCGCTTTGCAGTTAGCCAACCAAGTTCGGGAATTCTCTCCGGAGAATGTTCGCGCCATCCTCATCGTCGCGACAGCAAATGCCCGGTTTACCAGATTTGCTGAGGCTCGAAGCCTTCTGGTAAATCTCGATGAGAAAGAGCTCAGCGGACTTGGGGATCAGCTTTTTGAGTGCGGGTTGAGCTTCCGAATTCAAAAACAATTCGAAGATGCGGAAGAATGGTTTCTGAAATCGCTTGAATCCGCTGCCCCCCCGGAAGAGGCCGTCCGTGAACTCGTTACGCTGTATCGTTTTTCAGGCCGCAATCAGGCAGCGGCGGCTTTGTTGCGTCGACTTGTCGCCGATGACAAGGCAGAGTTGAGAGACATCCTGCTCCTGGCATTACCTTCAATGTTCTGGGCTGGTGAGCCGGATCTGTCTTCTTTGGAATCGACCAAGTTTCTCAACGACACAAATCCCATTGCGAATCTGGGACTTGCGCGGCAGGCCTTGAAAAAGGAACAGCCCCGAATTGCCGTAGACCTGCTCCAAAAGGCTATCTCTGCGGCCCCAGACCTGATTGACGCTCACGCCTGGCTTGGAGTGGCTCTGGTAAGGCTCGAAGACTATCCCTCACTTGCCGTTTGGGAACTCAATCTGCCGAAGATTGCGGTGGATCAGCCCATGGTTTGGTTTGCCAGAGGAGAACTTGCTGCCCAGAGGGGAATGGACAGCGCAGCGACACGATGTTTTTGGGAGGCTGTTAAAGGCGCTCCAACTGATGCGGTGGCCGTCATGCGACTTGGCCAGTGTCTCAGGAGGAGTGGTTACGTCGTTGATGCAGAGAATGTTTCGCAGAGAGCATCAAACGTTGCAAGACTGACCGCATTGTCAAGGGACCTTCTGGCAACTCGAGAATTCACGATTGCTCAGGAATTCATCAGGACCCTTGAGTCGCTGGAAATGACCGAGGAAGCAGCCGCCCTTTGTCGGATCGCAGTCAACTGGAAGCCCCGGCAGAAGTGGTATGGGGACAAGCTTCTGCAACTGAATTCACGAGCAAAAGGGCCAGTGCTGCCACTTGCGATGAGGCTGAAACTGACCGTGGACATTGCTGAGCGGTTCCCACTGCCGGGTGACGCGCGGGTGGCTATAAAGGAAAAGCACACTCCGGTTCACATCTTCGGAGAAAGGTCTCACTCGATCGTAAAGTTCAGAGAGGTCGCCGCATCGGCAGGTATTGAGCATACCTTTTTCAACGGGGCAGATGCTGCCGGGACAGGTGCATACATGTTTGAATTCAGCGGTGCGGGCATCGGAATACTGGACTACGACGGAAATGGCTGGCAGGACATTTACCTCACGCAGGGCAACCTCTGGCCCACTTCAGCGAGAACGACCGATTACAGGAATCGCCTCTTCAGGAATCTTGGAGACGATACGTTCAAAGAAGTTGGACTCCTTGCGGACGTGTCAGGCAGTGGGTACGGTCAGGGTGCTACGGTGGCAGATTTCAACAACGATGGCTTTGCTGATCTTTACATTTCGAATATTGGAGTCAACCGGCTTTATGAGAACAATGGAGACGGGACTTATTCAGATCGTACAAAGGCGACAGGAACGGGAGGGGACTGCTGGTCAATCAGTTCGGCAGCCGCAGATTTCAACGGGGATTCAAGGCCTGATCTGTTCGTTGTGAACTATCTCGAGGGGGAGGACCTCTGGACTCGACAATGTGCAGAGAATGGATTTCCAACTCAGTGCCTTCCACAACTGTTCCCGGCGGCTATGGATTGCCTCTATAGAAATCTTGATGAAGGCCACTTTGAGGATGTAACAATGGCATCGGGAATTGCCATCCCAAATGGAAAGGGAATGGCTTTGATTGCTTCCGACGTCAATCAGGACAGACTACTCGATGTCGTTGTTGCCAACGACACAGAACCGAATTTTCTATTCTTGAATTCTTCGACAGGAGCAGAAATACGATTCAAGGAAGAAGCTATTCTGAGCGGAGTCGCATTGGGAAGAGATGGCAAACCACAGTCGTCAATGGGGCTCGCCATGGCTGACATTAACCTCGACAGATGGAATGACATCTTCGTTACGAATTTCTATCAGGAGCCGAATAATCTGTTTGTGGGGATTGGCAACGCATTCTTTCAGGATGCGATGGCTCATAGCGGCCTTGCCGTCGAAGGCATGGCGTCAGAAGGCTGGGGGGCGCAGTTCCTGGATGCAGATCTTGACGGGCTTCCTGATCTGTTCGTGGCAAATGGACACTTGCAGGATTTTGCTCCTGATACTTCGGGGAAAATGCAGGCCCATTTCTTCCGCAACAGAGGAGGCGAGTTCCAGCTGGTCGATCCTGCACAGACCTGCGACTACCTTAAAGAAAAGCACTTCGGGCGATCAGTTGCCGTAGCAGACTGGAATCGCGATGGACGCCCGGATCTATGCGTCTCTCACGTCGACACGCCGACAGCTCTCCTGCAAAACGAAACAGATTGCCGGGAATCACACTTTTTGACGGTGAAACTTGTTGGAACTAAAGTTTCTAGAGATGCTGTCGGAGCAATCGTTTCCGTAGAACTCGATGGCACTACGCTGTCCGGCGATCTCAAGGCAGGCCATGGATACGCCTGTAGCAACGAACGCTCCCTGATGTTCGGGCTTGGGACCAGGGGAGAAATCAACAACGTCATCGTTGTCTGGCCTTCCGGTGAAGCACAAGCTCTGGGCAAGGTCACTCCGGATGCAGAAATTGTGGTGATTGAAGGCCAAGGCTTCTTCGTACTCCCGGACCATCGGTCCCTCGTGACGGAACCATAATGCGATTCAATGCACAGTTTTGAAATGGGCCTCATTAATAACAATGCCCCGCTTCGTTGCTGGGAATTGGGATAGGCTTTTTTGTTAAAATGTGGGAGATCTCTTTCTTTGTTGAGGAAAGGACTCGTGCATGTCGCGGCATACGGTGGTTGAATCGGCGGTGCTTGATTTGACTCTGGATCGAGAGGATCGAATGTGTCCGGAGTGCGGAAGACGGATGCATCTTCGGTGTCGTCGGCGACGGAGTATTTTGACGCTGGATGGACCACTGCTGCTGAGCGTCAGGCTCGTGCAGTGTTGTGATGAACGGTATGGAGTATGAAGCTTTACCGTGCGGAACAGGAATCTGGTTATCCCATGACAACCTGAACCTTGAGCATTGGTTCCGCTTGCCTAAGTCGCATGAACGGTAAACATTCGCTAAAGGTGAGGGCATCTGGCAAAAATGCAGGCAAAATCTCCTTTCCCCTCAGGATCGGGGAATATTTACCATGAACGTCGCAGGCATGGCCATCATCATGCGGGGATTCGTATCGTGCGTGAAGGAGCAACGCTGATTCCGACGCTCGATACTCACTCTCAACATCCAGGCGTTTTCACCGAAGAGGAACTGGTGGGATTCGCCACGGCGACCGCTCCCGCACAAGCCAGCTCGCATCTCAGCAACGGCACGGCGCGATGCAAAAAGCCGCCCGCTCAAAAAAAGCGAATCCTGCTCCTGAATCAACTGGAAGACCGGATCCTCAATCCCAGAGACTAAACGGGCCATTGTTTCTTTCCGCTTGATTCTTAGTCCTTGCGGCGGTCTTTGCGAGACACCCACGGGATATCGAATTCCTGCAGGTTTTTCGACAGGAAGTCACTGATGTCCTTGTTGGTGGCCTCGGCAAACTTCCCTTCAAGGAAGCGTTCAGACCGTATTTCTCCGGGAACCTGTGTGAACTTTCGGAACTCCTTGAAGGCTTCGTCCCTTGGATCGATCGCCTTAAAGTATTTCTCGGCATTCTTGAAGTCGTCCTTGTTGTCCTTGGAGGCCACAATATGCACGGCAATCAGCAGTGGTTTCATGTTCTTCAAAACGGCTGAAGAACTGATGCCTTTGACCGAAGTGTTCGGGCTGTACGCAATCAACGCTCGAACGTCCTGGCCGCGAGGCGTGCTTAATGCAAGTGTTGGGCCGTCCGGAAATGGCTTCTTGTCCCAATCGGCGATGGCGAAGGCCGCCGCAACCATGGTGCTTGATCCCATTGAAACAATGCCCAGCTTCCGGATATTGAGTTTCTCAGCGGTGTGCTCGGCGAGAAGGAACGCTTTGACGACTTCCAGATCGGAAGCGGCCATCAGAGCATAATCGTCGGCGTTCATTTTCAAGGGTGCTTCTTTACCTTCTGCTGCGGGCAGAATGCTGTCGCCGTGTTTTCGGAGATCCACCGTGACGACGGCAAAACCGTTTTTCTGAAGCGTTAGAGCGGTTGGCTGCCAGATCTGGCGGTTGCGAGCATCTTTTTTCTCGGGGCCTTCCGTGCTGGTCAAAAGAATAACCACCGGCGATTCTTTTCCCAAAGACGATTCAAAGTAGGTCATATGAATGGGCCAGCCAGCGGAGGCCAGCACAAGATCGACGCCCTTCGATTTGTCCTGAGTCGCCGCAGTGGCTGATTTTTGCTGAGCCGACGCGGCGGCACAAAAAAACGGGGTGGCGACGAGGGAGAACAGCACGAAGAGGAAAGTTCGTAATCCGGGCATCGATCGACTCCGAAAATCTGCTTGCCGTGTGCGGTCATAAGCGTGTAATCCGCAATCGCACTCAATGATTTTCGGGCTTGCGTCCCTGCGGTCAAGCCTGCGGGCGTATTCCATCGAAAATCGGGCGAACCTTGTGAGGCTCCAGCCCGCAGAGCTTACGGACCAGTTTCTCTGACTCGCTTTGCGGAATTCGCCAGACCGGAGATTGGGTCTCGCTTTTCGGCGGCAAAGTCAACCTCTATCATCCCGGTTCCGCAGGCTCGCCAGGCGAATGCGACCGGCATGTGATCCCGCATCACGCTGCTCGGGTGCCATTCCTGTCGCGAGATTTTTGCAGACTCGCTGTATCTTTAGCGAGAATTCCCGCGCTGGCAAATGCGTTGCGCGGGGCACAGATTTGATGGAAAAGTTTGTTTCAAAAAGGCTTGGTGCGATGGGTTTATTTGCAGGCAAGAAGGGGATTGTTCTGGGGATCGCAAATGAGCGATCGATTGCATGGGCGATTACCGAATATCTGCATCGTGAAGGCGCCGAGATCGGATTTACGCATCTTCCTGACGCCGGTGATCGCCCCAAGAATCGTAACAAAGTGGCGAAGCTCGTTGAGCCGCTTGGGGCAAAGTTCCTGATGCCGATGGACGTCTGTAACGACGAACACATTGCCGCCGTGATTGCGAAAGCTGTCGAAACTTTTGGAAAGCTGGATTTCATTCTGCACAGTATCGCGTTTGCTCCCCCAGCTGACCTGACGGGGCCGACATGGGCCTGCAGCCGTGATGGTTTTAAGACGGCAATGGAAATCAGTGCTTACAGCCTGCTGGCTGTGGCTGGTGCCGCTAAGAAGCAGGATGCTCTGAGCAGCGATTCCAGCATCCTGACGCTGTCGTATTTTGGTGGCGAAGAAGTGGTGCCCGGTTACAACCTGATGGGCCTGTGCAAAGCCGCGCTGGAATGTGGCGTGCGTTATCTGGCAAGCGAACTGGGACCCGCTGGGACTCGAGTCAATGCGATCAGCGCTGGACCGCTGCGAACGGTCAGCTCCAGCGGTGTCGGTGACTTCGACAAGATGCAGATCGTAAACGCGGCTATTGCTCCGCTGCGTCGTAATCTGGATGTAGAAGAAGTTGGCAGCATGGGCATGGTCATGTTGAGCAAGTTGTCCAGCGGCATGACGGGCGAAGTTGTTCACGTGGACTGTGGATTTAACATCATGGGAGCTCCTCCGGCTGACTTCCTGAAGAATGCCACTGCGGCCTCGTGATTATTTAAAATCGCCTGCGCTGCGTCGTTCAGAACAGCAGGCAGCCCGGCTCAGTATTCCTGAGCCGGGCTGCCTGCGCTATGGCTGCGGCAGTCCTGTGCGATACCGACCTGATTCTTCACTCGCTCAGAGTTCTGGTTTGCTTATGACGTCTCCCATTCGTATTGGAATCGCTGTTGTTGAATCTGCCGGGCGAATCCTGGTCGGTCGTCGCTCAGCCAGCGTTCCCCTTCCGGGCCTGGCGGAATTTCCAGGCGGTAAGTGTGAGGCCGACGAAACGCCTCGATCGTGCGCTGTTCGTGAGTGTCGCGAAGAAACCGGGCTGATGATCGTGCCGCGTGAGCACCTTGCTACCATAGAACACCGTTACGAACACGCCGACGTCGAGCTGCACTTCTGGAAATGCGGATTAAGTCCCGGGCTCCCGGATCAGGCCACTGCGACAAGTCCGTTTCGTTGGGTCACTTTCGAAGAGCTGGCGACGCTGGATTTTCCGGCCGCCAATAAGACTGTGATCGAACAGTTGCTCGCCGAATAACCGGTTTTCAGGAACGGCATTGCAGCAGCGATCCTACTTCATCTTGTGAGGCGGCTCGCTGGACAACTGAACCAGCGCCTCGGCAGCTCGAATCTGCTGTTCGGGTGTCAAAGTCAGATAGCGATGCAGACCGGTTTCTGACGCCGCGAAAATCGTCTGGCCTTTGTCATCGATCGACACTGTACCATTGCCCGAAACTCCGAAGTATCCTCGATCCGGCAACACGCAGTACAGCACGCTCGTCAGATCCCACGTTGGCCGATTGTGCGGAGGCGGCTCATACAAGACGTACGATTCTTTCAGAGGATGATGAGGAACGTACTGATAATCCTGCTCGATGCTGACGGCCGGGTAAGGAATCGCCAGCCCAATCTCAAAGCCACTGAAAACAATCGGCGTTGGCCATTCCGTCACCAGCGTTTTCGCGGATGGAATGTCTTCCGTCACGTTGTATTCCAGATGCGGCTGCCCGTTGATGGGAGCAAATGCGCCGGCCATGGCAGAAACCAGGCGGACTTTTTTCGCGGCCAGTTCACGACCCGTCAGCGGGCTGAATTCGTCCCCCGGTGACTTCAGCAGATTGGCGAGATTTGTCGAGAACCCAACCTGAGCAATGACAACACTACCGTCCGCCTGAGAAGCCAGAACCTGTCGAAGAAGAGTGACCGCGTCCGGCGCGTCCTTGCCAGAACGCAGGGCGTGAGGATAACGGTCTTTATCGCCGTCGCGTTCATTGACCAGCCCGGTAAATCGGCTCTGCTGCGGCGTAATTCCACTGCGGCACACGCCGATGGGAATATCACCGCGTCCATAAAACGTATTGACGGCATCGGTGAACGGCGCACACTGATCGTGATCCTTAGTGATTGTTACGGCCAACAGCTGACACAGGCCTCGACTTTGCAATGCATGAATAACGCCCATGGCAAGCACGTCGTCGCAGTCGTTGCCGATGTCTGTATCAAAAATCAATGGGATCGGAACCATGGGAGACTCCTGAGCGACCACTTCACGAGGCGCCGCAAGACTGGCCACAGCAGCGAGCAACAGAAACAAGATTAATCTCATAGTTCTTCTCTGCACATCAAGTGTGCCGAAACGTTGGTCAGGGGGGCTTAAAAAGGCAGAGCCGTGGAAAGTTGCGTCTGTGTTGAATCCCGCCGCGAATCTGGATCGCTGTGCGAGCACCGGCCGGAATGTTGAGGTGCCGAACCGAGCCGAAGATCCATGCAGAACAGGCGCCGACAGCCATCTCTGGGATTCGACCGGCTGGCTGCCGACGCTCGTGTCATCATGCGTTCCGCGATGATTTGTCGCAATGGTCCGGGAGCGTCTATCGCTCCGATTTGCGACTTTCCCAGTCGTCCTGCGTGCAAATAACCTCACGGGCCTGAGCGCCGTTGTAGTCGCCGACGACGCCATCCTCCGCCATGTAATCAATCATGCGAGCGGCTCGGCCATAACCGATCCCCAGCGCCCGTTGCAGCAGAGAAACGCTGCCTCGTCCTTCACGAATGACTACCTCGACTGCCTGATCGTACAGATCGTCGTGATGACGAGTCCCGCCTTCACCCGACGCACCGCCGGCCGAAGCCGCTGCGCTCGCGGCGGCTGTCAGCTTGGTCAGTTCCGGACTGTATTCGGGTTCCACGTCGCTGAAGAAGTCGATCACGGCATTGATTTCTTCGTCGCTGATATACGTTCCCTGAGCACGCGTCAGATAACTGGTCGACGGGGCCAGATACAACATGTCACCACTGCCCAGCAGACGTTCGGCGCCGCCTTCATCCAGAACCACGCGGCTGTCCATCTTGCTGGCCACCTGGAAGGAAATTCGAGCGGGCAAGTTGGACTTGATGAGGCCTGTGATGACGTCCACGGTTGGCTTCTGAGTCGCAAGGACCAGATGGATTCCGACCGCTCGAGATTTCTGGGCCAGACGAATAATATGAGCTTCCACTTCCTTACCGGAAGTCATCATCAGGTCGGCCATTTCATCAGCAATAATCACGATGAACGGCATTCGGTCAGGAACACTGGCCGCTTCCGGATCGTTTTCCCCAATGCCAAGCCGATCGAGCACTTCCGCGCGGCCCATTTTGTTGTAGCTGTCGAGATGCCGCACGCCGACTCGCGCGAGCAGGTCGTAGCGTTCTTCCATCTTGTCCACGGCCCAGCCCAGTACGGCTTCCGCCTTCTTCATGTCCGTGATCACCGGGTGCATGAGATGCGGGATTTTTTTGTACGGACTGAGTTCCACCATCTTCGGGTCGATCATCAGCATTCGCACTTCGTCCGGCGTGCGAGTCATCAGCAGCGACACGATCAGAGTATTCAAGCAGACGCTTTTTCCAGTTCCCGTTCGACCGGCAATAAGCAGGTGCGGCATCTTGGCCATGTCCACCACCAGTGGACGGCCGCTGACGTCTTTCCCCAGAAACAGCGGCAGTCGCAGTTCGTCCCAGGTGGATCGCGAGACCTGCAGCAGTTCGCGCATTCTCACCATCACCTGCTCATCATTCGGAACTTCGACCCCTACCGTATTCTTGCCAGGAATAGGCGCGACGACTCGCACGGAAGGAACTCGCAATGCAATCGCGAGGTCATCTTCCAACGCTGTGACTTTATTCAGACGCAGGCCTTTTTCCAGTTCCAGTTCGAACTGTGTGACGACCGGCCCGGTATCGATTTCGGCCACTTTGACATTGAGGCCGAATTCTGCGAAGGCATTTTCGAGTGTCGTTGCCGCGACGCGTGCTTTCTTGGCCAGAAGCTCGTAAGGAAACTCTTCTGATTCCTTCAGCAACGTAATATCAGGCAACGAAAATCCACGCCGTTCCATAACCGCCAGTCCATCCGGATTATGGACAGAGAGTGGCACGGGTGGATTGATGCGAATCGAACGTCCTTCGGTCCTGGCTGGTGTCGCGTCTTTGACTTCTGCAGGTTCCGTATCCGCCGAGGCAGGACCAGCCGCAAACGGAATTGTCGCCGGCTGTTCGGTCGTCGCCCGGCTGCTCTTAGTCGACTCTTTCGCGGGCTTCGCTTTCACCGGAGTTCGCTGGAACAGCACGCCCGCGCTGCGGATCGCGCTCGCAGGCAACGCGGCAAATCGCAGCGCAGGCTGCAGAATGTCTGACAGCGGTGTCAGAAGGATTCCGGCCGCGACGAGACTCGTTGCAAAAATCATGATCCCTATGGCGGAGAATTTTTTCTGCAGGATCAGACCGGTCCATGCGCCAATCTGTCCGCCGCTGCCATAGGTTGAGCCGGACGAAATTCCCGGTGCGAACAAGTGCAGCAGTGCGCAGGAAGAAATCACCAGCAGTGTGATGCCGATCAGCGTTGGGGCGGTTCGACGGGCCTGCTCTCGGGAGAAAAGTTTCAGATCCCACGAAATCAATGTGGCCAAAACAATCCAAACGCCGAAACCCATCCACTGTCGAGTATAGAAGGCAACAGCGGCACCCACTTCGCCACAAATATTTGTTGGCGCCTGACGCACCGGAAACACGAGCGTCGATGGCGGATCGGCCGGGTCGTAGCTGAGAAAGCTCAGGCCAACGAACACGACCAGAGCCAGCAGGCCCAGTGCGAGTAAGTCGGTTTTGAGTCGTTCTGTGTCCACGATTGATTCAGCCTTATGCGCATTCAGAAGGCGCAGCACCAGAAGTCAGAGCAGCCGAAGGGCTGTTCAGGAAGGTTTTCGGGCAGGCGAATTGAAAAACACTTCTCTCGCGTTGATCGCGCCGTTCACTAAGTCATCCCCAGTGAGGCGTTTTCATTCGCGCAGGGCTTTCCAACAATCCCGCATCTCCGGCAACACTACCACTTCGACTTTGGCCCGCTGTTGCAAAATCTCGACCGACGTTGCAAAAAGGCATCGCGTAGTCACGACCTGACGCCTGTAGCAGTCAACGAAGCCCTGCCGAAAATCCGCTTGAGCCAGTCAGCGAGAGTGAGTGGTGGTAGTGAATTTGATTGCCAACTTCTCGGCAAACTGGAAGAAACAAGTCCTTGACATTCAAGATGGTCTGTTCCGGCTTGCGAGCCGTGGGTGCCTGCGAGGCCGCGGCTACCAGACGTTCCTTGAGTGCCGTCCATGTCTGATGCAACGATCGCACCGTTTCTGCCGCGACTTCCTCTCCGTCTGTCAAAACAGTGGTGTGTCCCCGTCTTTATCGATGAGGAATATTCCCAATAAGGACGGGATGGGGTTTTGCGTCGGGCGAGGGGGATTTTTGCGAAATGCGATCTCCAAACCAGACATCGCTTTTCGGTCGGTCTGACCACTTCTCTTAGAACGTCTAACAAAACTGGGACTGGCTCCCGCATCTTGCGAAAAATGCTCAGAAAAATGACGCAGCGAAGGTGCCTGTCCCACTTTTATTAGAGCCTCGTAGGCAAAACCGCTGGTTTCCGCCTTGAACAACGTCACCGCCCTGGAGCCAACCAGGGTTAGACAGAACGGGAACTCTGACACCGCTTCCACGAATCGGTAGTGCTGCGATTCAAACTACCTCGCTCCTCAATTCTTCCCTTCCACATCCTTCCAGAACTCGGCGACTGGTTTGTCGTTGATACCTTCAAGCGTCTTGATGGAGCGGAGAAGTTCGGTGTCACGTTCGGGCTTGAAGTCGAGGTAGACTGACCGTAGGGGCAAGTTTCTGATCGGAGAGATGTCGGTTACGTGCAATCCTTGATACGCCAGCAAGAGGAGTGGCACCCCTTGGAGCGACGACAAGTCTCTCACCAGTGTCCCGGCGATATTCAAGTGTTTGAGTGGCAGTTCCTTGATTGGGGTCAGGTTTGTAAGCGGCGTTGAGGCACATTCGAGTCTTGACAAAGGCATCCCACGGAGCGGGGTCAGGTCAAACACGTGGCTAGTACCGCAGTTTAACGTGTTCAATGGCATTCCATGCAATGGCGTGAGATTGGAGACCAATGTTCCGATACAAGTGAAGTCGGTCAGACGCATCCCCACCAAAGGCGACAGATCAGACACGTTCCCAACTTTTTCGTTAAAAGAACTGCCGGAGCAGTCGAACGACCTCAGTCCATCAAGCACTCGCACTGGCGAAATGTTCCACACCCTATCGGAGAGAACTTTCAACTCCGTCACCACGCCGTTTTCTATCTTGTGCTGGATCTTTCCGTCAAAACTAGGGTTTAGTTCCTGAAGCTTCTTGGAAACGGCATTGACTTGTTCTTCTGCAGAGAGGGCCGAAACGTCCTTAATCCATTGCTGGAACTCAGGGTCGCCCAGCGTTGTCGAGGAATCGCTGTAGTCGGCAACGTCTCTCCAAAACTCTGCTGCTGGTTGTTGGTTAATTTCCGACAAGGATGGAATCGACCGGAGCAGTTCGGTATCTCGTTGCGGGTGGTAGTCGAACAATAGACTCGTAAGCGGCATCGTTCGGAGTATGGAGAGGTCGCTGATTTGCGTTAATCCGATATTAAGATAAATGAGCGGAAGCCCTCGGAGCGGTGAGATGACAGTGACCTGCGTCTGGTTAATGTTGAGTCCAGTGAGGGGCTGCCCGTGCAAGGGGCTTAAATCCGAGACGGGTGTGCTTGCACATGACAAACCTTCCAACGACATCTCGGCCAATGGGGCCAGATCGGAGATGTGCGTAAAGGAGCAATTCACATAAATGAGGGGCATTCCTCGGAGTGGCGACAGATCGGCGACCTGCGTGCCGTGACACTCAAAGCTAGTCAGTTTCAAGCTGCTTAATGGCGAAAGGTCTACCAGCTTCCCTATTGCAGGGCTATTGAGGCTCAATACCCGCAGCCCTGTTAATGCCCGCACTGGCGAGATGTCCGTCACGTTGTCGGTGACAAACACTAACCCAGTCACCACGCCGTTCTCAATCGTCTGCGTCACCTTCCCATCAAACCCCGGATTCAGTTCCACCAACTTCTTACTGACGGCTTCCACCTGCTTGTCGGCGGGCATCGCCTGAACCTGCTTTACCCACTCATCAAACCCCGGCAGTTGGAAGCCCAACAGCTTTTTCACTGGCACCTCCTCCACCTCCTTCCAGAACTCGGCTGTCGGTTTGAAGTTAATCGTTTCCAAAGTCTTGATGGAGCGGAGCAGTTCGGTGTCTCGGGAGGGCTGGAATTCGAGGTTGAAGTGTTTGAGGGGCATATCTTTCAATAGTGAAAAATCAGAAACCTGCGTGTTGTAACATTGAATTTCGGTCAAGGACATTCCGTTGAGAGGAAGCAAATCGGCAACCTGTGTGTTGCTAAACGCCAGAAATGTCAGAGGCATCCCTTTGAGAGGTGAAAGGTTTGATACTTGTGTATTGCCGAAACTTAGTCGGATCAGTTTCATCCCTTGAAGGGGAGAAAGGTCCGATACGGTCGTGAAGTAGCATTCCAATTCTGCGATTGGCATACCTTCGAGCGGAGCAAGGTCGGAAACCTTCGTGTCCACGCAGCTTAAAAACACCAGAGACATGCTTTTGAGCGGGGAAAGGTCCGCCACTTGAGTCGAACTGCAAATGAAATGAGTCAGTTTCATACCCGCCAAGGGTGACAAATCCACCAATCTTCCTTTGCCCGGTTCGCTGCCCACACAACTTAGACTCGTCAAACCAACCAACGACCGGACAGGAGAAATGTCAGTCACGTTTTCGGTGAGCAAACCCAAACCAGTGACCACTCCGTTGAAAAAGGTGGGCGTCCCTAGCTCGCTATACCCTGTCACCTTCCCATCAAATCCCGGATTCAACTCCATCAGCTTCTTGCTGACCGCTTTTAACTGCTGTTCGGCAGGCATTGCAGCAACATGTTTGGCCCACGGATCGAAGGCGAGAGTCTCAAAGAACAACGACTTTTTCTCTGCCGCATCGGGAGCAGGTTTTGTTGCCATCATCGCTGGCTTGTCTTCCAATGGCACCAACTTCGCCGTGATCTCCTTTTTCCCACCCTTTCTCCATCTCGAACTCTTGCCCAAAGACGGTGTAACCATCTTTTTCAACACGCAGCCGGTGCTTGCCGGGATCGACCGAAATCACGATCTTGCCGTCAACCCCCTTCTGGCTGATCTCGACGTTGCCTTCCGAGTCCAACACCTGCACCATCGCATCGGGCTGACCAACTTCGACAATCAGCTTGCCGTCTTTGGTATCCAAAGTGACGATGATGCCCAACAAGAGCAACACGCCAAACAACCCCGCAGCGATCAGAACCTTGATGTTCTTCCACGGCAGCTGTCCACCTTTGCCCGGCGAGGCAGGAGTGGCTTTCGGCTTGGCTTTCGGCTTTTGGATTGTCGGCGTGACTGGCAGGTTCTGGAGGAAGTTGAAGGTCCCGTTGTCGGCGGTTGTGTTGATCGAGGGAGGAATACTGGCAGACTGCTGGATGATGACTGTGGCTGCGGCTTCTTGCCCGACTTCCAGGCGTTCCAGATCGGCGATGACTTCGCTCATCGTCTGGTAACGGTCTTCCAGCTTCTTGGCGATCATCTTCTTGAAGACAATCTCAAGCTGCTCTGAGACTTCAGGTCTACCCGCACGCAACGATGGAATGGGCTGGTCCCGATGTGCCAACAGTTTCTTCATGATGGTGTCTCCGTCGTAGGTGGTTTTGCCAGTCAGCAGGTAATACAGCGAACATCCCAAGGCATAGATGTCGGCACGGGCGTCTGCCGTCTTCGTATCCAGAGCTTGTTCAGGGGCCATGTAATCCACGGTTCCCATGATCGTGCCGGTGGATGTCAGGTCGGCTTGTGGTGAATCGTCGCCAACGCCACCCAAGCGAGCCAAACCCATGTCGAGAATTTTGACCGTACCCTCTGTGTCTAACAGAAGGTTCGCTGGTTTGATGTCTCGATGGACGATGCCCTTTTTGTGGGCCGCTTCCAGACCTTTGGCGGCTTGCAGAACGTAATTCACAGCCTTCTCGACAGAGATTGGGCCGTTCTTCTTAACGAGTACAGAAAGGTCTTTGCCCTCCACTAACTCCATCACGAGAAAGTGGACGCCATTGGCACAGTCGGCATCATGTGCCGCAACGATGTTCGGGTGGCTGATCTTCGCTGCGGCGGTGACTTCCCGCTCGAAGCGGGCGATGGCGGTTTTGTCGTTAGTCATGGCCGAAGGCAGGAGCTTGATCGCCACAATACGGTGCATCCGGCGATGTTCGGCCTTGTAAACCTCACCCATGCCGCCTGCCCCGATTTTTTCCATCAGGACATAGTTGCCAAGGACCAGCGACTTTCCTTTGCCTTTGGAGACTTCTTCGGCCTGAAACTTAGTCAGCTTCTTCTGGCGGACGAGTGCTTTTGCCAAATCTTCGGCGTCTTTGGGGGTCGCCTTTGGCGGGATGAAGTCTTTGAGCGTGTCCCCAGCGAGAATCCCGCTGTCTTCAAGCTGCTTGACGAATTGTTCCAAGGCGACGGCCATTGTCGTGAGTTCATCAAAAGGTAAAGGCAGGAAAGCAACGTGGCCGAATTGTCACAGAAAACAGGGGCCTTTACCAGTGCTTTCCCAGAGACTGACGGCCTTGCGAACCTAGGGGCCGTCCAAACCGAGTGGTCATCCGAACTTTATTGAGGCAGCGTTCTGTGTTTTATGTTGTCATCCGTCAATGTTAGTTCGGATTCGGGAAAGATTTGACCTTGGCACGGATCAATCGGCGAGAGGTCCTGTCGGAAGGTGAGATTCAGGTGGTTCACTGTGTGAATCGAAGTGTGCCGTGAGGAGTTCTCTGCGGGACTGATGAACCGACGGGACTGAATTACCGACGTCGCAAAAGGTGGCAGGAACGAATGTCACTGTCGAACAGGTGTCAGCATCATCAGCTTCTACCTGCAGGTCGGGAAAGATGCCCTCACGGAAGACACCGGGGACTATTGTCGAGCTCGGGCCAAACTTTCTGAACCGGCGATCCGTGAACTCAGCAGCGAGATCGCCAGCGATGCCGAACACATGGCAGACGAATCATGGCTGTGGAAAGCACGTCATGCGAAACTCGTCGATGGATTCACGTTCACAATGCCCGACACAGCGAAGAACCAGGCTGAGTTTCCTCACCCGCGAACTCAGAAGAAGGGCGTCGGGCTGCCGATCGCTCGCTGCGTCGCGATTCTGTCACTCGCGACTGCGATGGTGATGGATGTTGTGCTCGGACCGTACAAAGGTAAAGAGACGGGGGAATCTGCTTTGCTGCGGCAGATGATTAACACGCTGGTGGCCGGTGATGTCGTGGTGTTCGATCGCTACTATTGTTCATTCATGATGATCGCCTTGTTGCTGAATCAGAACGTCGATGTGTGTGCTCGACTTCCGCCCTGACGCCGGTAGCAGTCAACGAAGCCCTGCCGAAAATCCGCTTGAGCAAGTCAGCGAGTGTGAATGGTGATAGTGACTTCAATTGGCCACGTATCACAAAATCTGAAGAAACTAGTCCTTGACATTCAAGATGGTCTGTCGCGGCTCCCAAGCCGTGTGCGAATGCGAGACCGTGGCTGCCAGACGTTCTTTGCGTGCTCTCCATTCCTGATGCAACGATCGCATCATTTCTGCCATGGATTCCGGCAACTTACCACGACACTCGCCCAATGGCACTCACGTTGTTGCGAAACGCGTCAGGCGTTTTTCGGCGGAATGCGGAATACCTTGAGTTGCTCGACTGGACCGGTCGCCAGACAAAGGCTGGAAAACGCGGGTCGGCGTCCAGCAAAGTTCCACCGAGTCTGGATCAAATGGCGTGGACTTAATCCGTAGCGGAAGTCGCCAAGACTTTCGGCAGCCCCGTTTTTGCAGGGAAAACCGAAACTCTTGGCGAGTTCCGCTACAAGAAAATACGCTAAATCCACCCCATTTGAGTCTGGATCGCCTGAACCTACCTGCTGAAGTGTGGCTGAAAACCATCGCCGGATTCTCAAAACGCCGCTCTGCCAACAGCGTCACTCCCGCATCCCGCTTCACGCCGCTGCAAAGACAACAGTCACGTGGGCGGCTTCGAAGCGGCAGCCTGAAGCAGACTGCTCATCACGCAAAACTTAGGAAGGGTGCCTTGTGAGGTTATCTGGCACTCGACTCTCTGATATTAAGGGGATCAACCGCTAAGTCCTTGCCTGCGCCATTTTGAACGACTCACCAACCGAGAAGCTGCCACGGTTCCGGGCATTTTAGAAAAAGCAGCAAGCGACCGCTACATCCGCGTTGAGCCGACTTAAAACGATGCTGACCGCAATGTCAGGTTACCTGGCAGATAAAGCTTGTATTTCAGACTTCGCTGGCCACCGACACGTACCGCGCGCTCCGCCGGAGAAAACATGAACAACACGCTGTTAGTATTTCTGCTCTTCCTACCCCGCTTTGCGGTCGGAGATGAGGTCGTCGGACGCTACGCCGATTCGCCGGGCGACTGCGTTCGTGATTTAAAACCGGGCACCACGCTGAAGCACCGAGGATCTTGGTATCCAGAACGGATTCGCAGCAACGGCGGCCCGGACTTACCGTTTCGAGCGTTCACTGGAACGCGGCATCGCTGGTAATGAATGCTGGAACGGATTGTCAACCTACGGGTTCGGATCCACCTTTGGGCGATCTGGCTTCGGATCCACTTTTGGGAGTTCTGGTTTTGGATCGACTTTCGGGCGATCTGGTTTTGGATCCACCTTTGGGCGATCCGGTTT
>JBDNHX010000087.1:0-9644 GCA_041688565.1 Planctomycetaceae bacterium | reverse complement strand
ATCTGCCGCAGAAGGAGCTGGTTCCGGAAGCGGTTTCAGTTCTTCCAACCGCTGGATGATCAGTCGGTTTAACTCCGGAAGACCTTTTCCGGTAACCGCAGAAATCAAGAAAACTTCACGACCTGTCACTTCACGCAGCAATTCGGCGCAGGTCGCGGCGTCGGGCAGTTCTGCTTTTGTGACGCAGATGATTTCAGGCCGCTCGGCCAGAGACTGATCGTACAGTCGCAGTTCTTCGCGAATCTGCGTGTAGTTATCTAACGGATCTGACTGGTCCATCGGGTCAGGTTCGACCAAATGCACCAGCAGCCGTGTGCGTTCTACATGCCGCAGGAATTCGTGACCAAGCCCAGCGCCCGCGTGAGCGCCCTCAATCAGTCCCGGGATATCCGCCAGAACGTATTCGTGATCATAGCCAACATGCACCAGGCCAAGATTTGGATACTTCGTGGTGAAGGGATAGTCGGCAATTTCCGGAGTCGCACGCGAGACTCGACTTAGCAACGTGGACTTACCGGCATTAGGTTTTCCGACGAGTCCAACATCGGCAATCATTTTCAGTTCGAGAATGATCTCACGATACTCGCCCGGATGTCCTTCTTCGGATTCTCTTGGCGCGCGGTTTGTTGGAGTGGCAAATCGTTTATTGCCCCTGCCGCCGCGTCCGCCTTTGGTCATGATGACGCTGTCGCCGTGGTTCTGAAGATCTTTGAGCAGATGGCCGTGCTTCAGGTCCTTTACCAGCGTACCCGGCGGAACCAGGATGACGGTCGGCTTGCCGCAGCGGCCGGTGCACAGGGCACCAAGTCCGTGTTGGCCGCGTTCTGCGTTCCAGTGCCGATGACCGACAAGATTTCCCAGGGAGCCCTGATTTCTATCGGCTTTCAGAATGATGTCACCACCGTCGCCGCCGTCGCCGCCATCCGGGCCGCCACGAGGAACGAAGATTTCACGACGAAAACTGCTGCAGCCATTGCCGCCATCACCGCCGCGACAGTAAAGAATCACTCGATCCGCAAACATGGGAACTCTTTCAACAACCGATACTTTTGCAGCAAAGTGTGCCACTGCCGAGCATTGTCTGACCTGACTTTCCGCGTGGAGCCAGCGTGCAGATTGTAGCGTCAAACCCGCATGAAGGGACTCGTTTTCGTCACTATTCAAGCTCATTCCCCATTTGACAATCGCCGCTCAGCCCTCAGAATCCCGCAGATTCTACAGGAGACGAGGTTTTATGTCAGATTTTCAGTCCGTTGCGAAAGTGGGCGACATCCCGGAAGGTCAGGGGCGTTCTTTTGCGGTCGGCGGCACCGTTGTCGGCGTCTTTCTTTCGCAGGGCCGCTACCTTGCGATCAACGATTTTTGTCCGCATATGGGTGCATCGCTGGCCGAAGGTCATGTGGAAGACGATGCTGTGATGTGTCCCTGGCATGCGTGGCGATTCAGTCTGACGGACGGAACCTGGCTGGATAATTCCAAAAGCAAGATCCGCAGTGCCTGCTATGAAGTGCGAGTGGAAGGCGATGACATTCAGGTCAAAGTACCGCCCGCGATCAGCACAGAAACGCCGCCATGTGAGAAACCTCCTGAAAACGGCTGACCAGGCCCAGGATCGGCCGATGGATGGTGTTAAATGCAAAACTTTGGCTCCTGCTGGACGAGCCAGCAAGGGGGCATTTGACGGGGCTCACATTGCACTATTGCAGCTCAGCAGCCAACAAGAGATGGTCCCTGGTAGTCATTGGTTCAGAAGATATTATAAAACGACGGCTCGCTTTGGGCGTCGTTGAAATCTTCTACGAAAGTCTTTGAACGATGCAAAACCGATTTGCTGTTGCGCTCACAATCATCGTCAGTTCTGTAATGACGCAGGACCTGTCTGCACAGAAATCGCCGGAAGCGAAGACCGTTGTCGCTGCAAGCCTGGATGATACCGTGCCAGGATCGCCATCGTTGCCGACTGGACCAATCATTGAGATCATGGCACTCGATGCCGATGGGCGCTGGATCGCGTATTCAAGATATGGACGTGGTAATGGCGGCCGGGGTGTCTTTATCGGCAGAGTGAATCAGGAGCAGGAACGGCTGATTGATAAAGATGGATGGGGATCACATGGTCTCCAGATGGACAGACGCTTGCTTTCGTTCGGGGTGGCGACCTGGTTTTGTACGACGTCCGTTCCGGGACGCGCCAGGAAGTCTTCGGCGCTGGGCAGTCGCCCTATCGCCATCTGATGCACAATCCGGAGTGGTCGCCTGACAGTCGTCGTATATGCATACGCGGGAGACGCGCGAACGGGAACTCGGAATTCGCAACGGTTTCAGCGGAGGGCAGCGGCCCGGATCTGCAAGTCTGCTGCGATGCCGAAGGTTTCAATCCTGACATCGGATGGTCGAAAGATGGCAGGAGACTGACGTTTCCCGAAGGCCCCATCAATAACGGACCGGGCCAACTTTGGGTCTATGACTTTGAAGCCAAAGGCAAACCCACTCTCCTTATGGGTCAGCCCAACGATCGAAACAATCTCGGCAACGACTGGTCCCCGGACGGGAAGACGCTGTATTTCCTGAGCGTGCAGTGATGCAGTAAACGCTGAGAAAACAAAAGCTGCATTCTTCTTTTCTGTCCGTTTTGGTCTGCCGCGCGGACGACGCGAGGATTCAAGGCCGTGCGCTGCTGTAATTTCGGTCTGCCAACGAGTATCATCGAATGGTGGGAAAAAATAAAAGGGGCAGGCCGTCTTTGGACGGCGAATCTCCAGCGCCATACACGCGATCACTTCATTCGTTACCGAAGAGGTTGCAAGCGGTAGTACGGCGATAATTTATGGTGACATTCTATTTCCTTCATCCGGAGAGACCAGTGACGAAATTGGCAAGCCATCTATTTATCTGATCGAGGATTTGATCGCGTTCGCAGGTGGGGATATTCTCGTCTTTCGTCCCCAAAACGTGGCAAGTGCTCGCTACTTTGTAATGGCGTTGCGAACTTACGAAGCTTTCAAATATCGGGGAATTGCTTCTCAGGGTCAGTCTGTCATTCACATTTATGAATCAAACCTAAAAGCTCATCCGATTCTTGTCCCCTCCTTTCCCGAGCAGCAAAAGATCGCGGCGATTCTGTCGACGTGGGATCGGGCGATTGAATTGACCGAGAAACTGATCTCCGCCAAGCAAAAACGCAAACAAGCCCTCATGCAGCAACTCCTCACCGGCAAAGTGCGGCTCAAGGAATTCGTACAGCCGTGGAGCGATGTTAAGGCGGGCAGCGTGTTCAAAAAGCGTTCCGAAAAGGGACAGGCCGACCTCCCGACGTTGTCGGTAACGATGGATCGGGGTCTTGTCCGGCGAGATTCGATCGATCGGAAGATGGAGACGACTCTTGAAGAAGGAGACCATCTTCTCGTTCGAAAAGGCGACATTGCTTACAACATGATGAGAATGTGGCAAGGAGCTTCGGGGCTTGCTCAAGTTAATGGCATTGTCAGTCCAGCCTATGTGGTTTTGCAGCCCACTGCCAAAATCGATTCGCTATTTGCTGCGTATCTGTTCAAGTTGCCGCGAACGATAAAGCACTTTGAGGACTATTCTTTTGGACTAACGGGCGATCGATTGCGACTCTACTACAAAGATTTCGCCATCATCCGACTTCAAATCCCAACAGTAAAGGAACAGCGGGCCATCGCGTGCCTCTTGGCAACGCAGGATCAAGAGTTGAAGATACTGCATAGCCGAGTACACAGTTTGCAGAAACAAAAGAAGGGCCTCATGCAGCAGCTTCTCACCGGCAAGGTGCGTGTGAAAGTTGAACCAGAAAGAGTCAAAGTCTGAACCCCATCATGAACCACGAAGCACACGAAAAATCGCAGGCAAGCTCGGAGAGCATCGCAGATGGGAAAAGGCGTGCGTTGTCACAGCTTCCATGTAGGTTGGACATTCTTGTCCGACTGCGTTTCGACGGGCAGGAATGCCCATCCTCCTCCGCAAGGAGGGCCTACAGTAGGTGCTTTCTGGCGGAAAGCACTTTCGCCTCAAGGCGAACCTTGTGTGCACATCGTTGAAGATCGCAGTCTGCGATGTTTCATCGCAGACACACAGGTCGCGGCAAGCCGCGAAGCCCTCCTCGGCAAGGAGGGCCTACAAATGCTTCCTTTTCGTGTCTTTTGTGTCTTTCGTGGTTAGACTGCTCTCGCTGATGCTCCAGACTTCAACTTTTCGGACACAACGAAATGACAAAAAATGTGGAACTGGATGTGGCACAGGCAACATTGAGCGAGCTGGTTGCCGGGCTGACTCCCAACGACGACATCGTGATCATGAAAGACGATAAGCCGGTGGCAAAACTGGTGGCGGTTTCACCGGTTCGCTCCGCACGTGTTCTCGGTCTCATGAAAGGCAAGTTGACCATTCTCGCCGAAGACGATGATCATCTCAAAGACTTTGAGGAGTACATACCCTGAAGTTTTTACTCCAGCAATCACATCGCAAACCCGACCGCGAATCACGAAAGCACGAACCACACATAAGAACCATTGCGACGCCTTCCTACGTTTCCTTTTCGTGTTTTTCGAGTCTTTCGTGGTTACACTGCCTTTCCTTCGTTCAATAACCACCGCACTGCTATCGCGTTTTGACTACGTTTCAGTCTGCGGACTATTCAGGGAGAAACAGAGATGACAAAAACAGTAGATCTGGATGTGGCACAAGCCACTCTCGGCGAACTGATCGCCGGATTGAAGCAGGATGATGAAGTGCTGATCGTGCAGAATCAGAAAACGGTAGCTCGAATTGTGCCGCCGAAACGGGGAACGCCGCAGTTTGGAAGCTGCAAGGGAATGCTGACGATCGTGTCCGACGATGATGAACATCTGAAGGATTTTGTGGAGTACATGCATTGAAACTTCTGCTCGACACCCACACTCTGCTGTGGTTTGCTCTCGGCGATGAGCGTTGCAGTGTCAAAGCCCGGCAATTGATCGGAGATCCAAACCATGAAAAATGGGTGAGTCCGGCGAGTCACTGGGAATTGGCAATCAAGATTTCTCTCGGACGATACACGCTCCCCGGCCCATTCGAGGATTTCCTCTCGGCCGCAATAGAAGGGAATGGGTTTTCAGTCCTGCCTATCCTGCCAAAGCATACCGGAATGCTGATTCATCTTCCCCATCATCATCGTGATCCTTTCGACCGACTGATGATCGTGCAGGCAATGGCTGAACTGATGCGAGTCGTCAGTTCTGACCAGGCATTTGACGCTTATCCGATTACTCGACTCTGGTAATAGATTCACAGATGGCAGCTTCTGAATTCCTCGAAGACCTGGTCTCCCACCTTCCTGCGTTGCAGGTGCTGTGCAATCTGGGTTACCAGTATTTGACTCCCGCAGAAGTCAATGCCCTGCGAGATCACCGCAAAGGCAGTGTGCTGCTGAAACCGATTCTGGATCAGCAACTGAGGAAGCTGAATCAGATTCAGTACAAAGGGCAGACAGTTCCCTTCTCTGACGCCAATATCAAATCGGCGATTGATGATCTGGACGTGCCTCTGAACGATGGGTTCATCAAAGCCAATGAAACAGTGCATGAGCTGCTGACCTTGGGAGTTGCCCCATCTCAGACCATCGACGGAGACAAACGCAGTTTCAGTCTGCAGTACATCGACTGGAAGAATCCGGCGAATAACGTCTTCCATGTGACCGATGAGTATGAAGTCGAACGCAAGGGAAGTCACCAGCATTGCCGACCGGACATCGTGCTGTTCGTCAACGGAATCCCTTTGGCTGTGATTGAATGCAAACGGCCCGATCTGAAGGAGGCCATGAAAAAAGCTATCAGCCAGCACACGCGGAATCAGGGCCACAGTTACATCCCGCAGTTGTTTAACTTCAGTCAGTTGCTGATTTCCGTCAGCCAGAATCAGGCCAAGTACGCGACCACAGGCACTCCGGCCAAGTTCTGGGCGATCTGGCGTGATGAACTTGAGGATGAGGAAAAAAACGCGGCGACCGTTGATGAAGCTGTCGCGGAGTATCAAATTGCCGGGCTGTCAGCATCAGGCAGTAAAAAACCGCAGCTCGTGAAACGCAGCCTGAAAGATGTTGTTCATCGCCCACTGTCGCTCAGCATCTGGAAGAAGTTTGACGAGTCGCACACTGCGGATGTCGTCGCAAAAGCTCGCGAGATCGCAACTGCTGGGCCACGACTGCCATCGCCACAGGATGAATTGCTGTTCAATATCGCTCGCCCAGAACGACTGCTGGAACTGATCGAACGGTTTATTGTCTACGAAACGGAAGAAGGCAAACTGCTGAAGAAGATCTGCAGGTATCAGCAGTACTTTGCCATATTGGAAACACTGGCGACCGTGACGAATGTTCGAGGCGACGAACAGCGAGGGGGCGGAGTTATCTGGCATACGACAGGTTCGGGCAAGAGCCTGACGATGGTGATGCTAGCGAAAGCTCTGGCGATGGAGCCGACCATCAAGAATCCCCGCGTAATTATTGTCACGGACCGAGTGGATCTGGATCAGCAGATCTTCAAGACGTTCAAAGCCTGTGGCAAAGAAGTCGCCCGAGCAACTTCCGGTGAAAATCTGGTCAAGCTGGTGGCGGATGGCAAAGTAGACATCATCACAACGATCATCGACAAGTTCGAATCGGCGATGAAGAAGCATGGATTGACTGATCTCAGCCGAGATGTCTTCATTCTTGTTGACGAAAGCCACCGCAGTCAGTCGGGGATTGCTCACGCCAGTATGCGAAAAGTTTTTCCCAACGGCTGTTTCATCGGGTTCACGGGAACTCCATTGTTAAAGGCCGAGAAGGGACGACGCGAAAAGAAGAACTTCAAGCATGTGACTCGTCAGCAATTCGGAGACTATCTGCATTCGTACAGCATGAAGAAAGCTGTGGAAGACAACGCGGTGACTCCGATTCTGTACGAAGGCCGGATGTCCCATCTGAAGCCGGACAAGGAATCAATCGACAAATGGTTCGCCCGGATTACTCAGGATCTGAATGACGCTTAACGAGCCGACCTGAAACAGAAGTTTAGCAAAGCCAATGAACTGCTGAAGACCGACGATCGTCTGTATGAGATCGCTTTCGATATCTGCAATCACTTCTGTGAGAATTTCAGGGGCACAAAGAAGAAGGGGCAGTTTGCCGTCAGCAACAAAGCGGTCGCTGTTCGTTATCTGCAGTTGTTCAATCAGATCGGGACGGACTTCCCGCAAAGAAAGGTATCGACACATCTGGTGATCTCCAGCCCCGACATGCGAGAAGGCAACGACGAAGTCGATGACCCAGCAGTGCTGAGGAAAGAGACCTCTGAGGAACAGAAGAATCGCATCAAAATGATTCAGGAGTTCTGGAATCAGATGATGCTGGAATACGGTTCTGAAGCCAAATACCTGAAGACGATCGTTTCCGATTTCAAAACGAAGCCGGATCCTGAAATTCTGATCGTTGTGGATAAGCTGTTGACGGGATTTGATGCCCCCTGCAATTCAGTGCTGTACATCGACAAAGCTCTGAAGGGCTGGAGAGGAATACTGCAGTTGCAGTTTGCAGTCCAACATTCTTTTGCCTGTCTCCAAGGGAGAAAACATTATGAAGGTTTCAGTTAGAGTTCGGGAGTTGTATCGATGCGATATGCACAAGAATCCGTTAATATGGCGTGATCATTGTTGCAAATTGCAGAGCAAGATCGTTGAGTTGAGGTTTGGCAGGTACGCTGCCGCCGATTATGTCCATCGGGGCGGCGTCCATTCTGAAATAAATCTTACATACAGAGAGCTTATTACACTGGAGTGCATCAAAGGGGTCAGGCCTCTTTGATGTAAGAATTGATAGACCTTCCTGACCAACCCCAATCATAAAGTGACGAATGGATGATTTTTCGTTAATGCTTTCAGGAAGACATCGTGCCACTTCACTTGACGTCTATATCAAAGAGACCTGACCCCTTTGATGCTCCTCGAATCAGTGAATGTTATCTGGCGGGATAATGACCCTCAGTGGCGTAACGCGTGACAACCATATGACACAATTTGATCCAAAACGACGTGTTTTAACGTACTTGGCGCCAGTTATACTATTCGGCATTCCGTCCATGGGAGTTACCGTCCTTCTACTGCAGTGGTTTCAATTGGAACGACCGACCGTGGCGCTTTGTGGCTTATTTGCTGGAATGGTAGTACTAGTGTTTTGGTTTAAACGGGTCACTCACCAGAATTTGGCGCATGAGGGCACTCAGGATATGAGAGTCGCGGGAGGTAAGCCGGGGACAACCGAAACTGTTGAAAACATTGTGGTTTGTTGGGAAGTGACTGACTTGGAAGACTCTGGACCTGGTTATGCAGTTCAAACTGAGGTCGGTAGGGCATTCTACTTTGCCGGCCCAGCAATTGGTAATATTGATAATGAGGGGGACTCGCTTCCAGTTTGCGTTGTCTTGGAACTTCACCCGAAGGACGGGACAGTGATCGCCGCTCGCGGGAACGGAGATCGCATAAGCATAACGAAACGGATCTCATCTTCGCATCTTCGATTGCCAATAGAGAGCAGCTTCGCTTCTTGCGAATCGTTTCCGTCAATGTTTCAAGATGTATGAACTTTCTGAAATTCATAGCACAGTCGTAATTATGGACAGTCGCTTATTCGGGGGAGTCGAAAAACGGGACATTCAACTTTTCACGGGGCGGCTTATGAGACTTAGCAATGAGTAACACTCGTAATCAATGCGATGGCGTCGGGAATGCCACGAATCAAGCACCGAGTTTTCGTCACGATTTCGCACAATTGACGCAGTCGTATCAGGCTCACAGCGGTGCGGTGAATGCCGGGACTACGCCGCAGATGCAGTACAGCTATGCGGATGGTTGTTCGAACACGATCCGCACGACAGGCATGACGAATCCGAACGGCCGGAACGTGGTGGATGATTACGGGGCTGCAGGCAGTATCAATGATGCGGTCAGCCGCATCTTCGAAATGAAGAGTCCCGGAGCGGCTTCGAAACAGATGGGATGCAGTCGATTGAAATTCGGAATGGCCACGTAAAGAACATTCTAACTTGTGAACAGGACAGTTCGAACAATGCAGGACATCTGTGTCATCGGGTACCCATCGCGTGTTGGCGGGGCGGATACGGAACTGGATCATCAGATCCGAGTCTGGCAGGCTCTGGGGCTGACGGTGCATTTGATTCATTCGGGACCGATCGATGACAATCTGCGTTCCATGAAGATGGAGGAGCGTGGCTGCGTCATTCACACGCCCTGCGACTGGGGAGCCTGCAAGGGAATGCATGTCATCCCCTATTGCAACGGTGAGTTCCTCAAGAGCCTGGAGGCCATCAAGCTTTACGCAAAGTCCACCACGTTTGTGAACTGCATGACATGGCTGTTCGATCAGGAAAAGGAAATGCATCGGCGAGGCATGATCGATGTGTTTCTCTATCAAACCGATCATGCCCGAGAAGAAAAAATCCAGGACGAACTGAAGACGATCAATTCGCGCCGTGCCTTTCGTGGTTAAAAACCGGGTGCCTTGACTTGATCATTTCGAAGACATTGAGAACCACGGAAGACACGAAATACACGAAAGAATCGCAAAGCACAAAGAGCTCCGGTCAGCTGCT
>JBDNHX010000086.1:0-5732 GCA_041688565.1 Planctomycetaceae bacterium | reverse complement strand
TCCACTGCGAGTTTCAGTTGGCGACGACATTCGACGGCAAACCTTGCCTGGTCAATTCTCGCAATTAATGGATCCGGCAACTGTTTCAGATCCGCGCTTTGGACCAGTTCAAGGGCCTTCTCCCAATCCGCATCGTCGAGCGCCTTGATGATTTGTGCAGCGTCACACAAAAACTGTTCGAGTGAAGGAACACGCGACAAAGGACCGGAGGCCAGCAGCTTGCATGTATCGACCCAGATGGGAAGCTGAGGGTCACGAAGAGTTTTCAACTGATCAAATCGCGGAGATCGGTCCGGAGACTCCAAGTCTTTTGGATGAAAAAGCAATCCTTCGTCATGGTCGCCGAATCGAGTGATCAGCTGAGGGTCGACAGCCATGGCCCGCAGGCACAGATAGATGTTGATGGCAGAGAAGCTATCCAGATCTGCTGAGAGTTTATTACTCTTGCCACTTGTTCGCTCGCGATGCTGATAGCCAGGCAGCCCCAGTTCTGGACTATCAGGGCCATGAAGGGCAGGTACCGCCATACCGTCGTAATCAATCAGGATGAACTCGTCAGCGTCGGTAATCAGTACATTCCCGTGTTGCAGATCCCCGTGGGCAAAATCATGTGTGCGCATGGTGGCAATCAGCGTTCGCCATTTCTCCGCCAGCTTCAGAATGCGCGACCGATCCTGATCCTGCGATCGTGCATGAAGCCACTGTTTCAGCAGGCGCCCATCCACCCATTGCATGAGAACAACAGGCAACCCGTCTGCAGTCTTGACTCGCAATTCATTCGCGTGAAATTCAAAATCGACAATGAATGGCAGCTGGGATTTCCGAGCATTCAGAAATTTGCTGATCTCTGAATATCGCTCATTTCGTCCGACAGCATCTCCCTTGAAGCATCGGAGTGCGTACGTTTTCGAGGTTACCGGATCAGTTGCCTTGAAAACGATGGCCAGCCCGCCTGTCATCACGAACAGGCTAATGTCTTTCTTTACGAACTGCAGCCGTTGGAAACGTGGCTCAGTGAATCGCCGCTGCGAGCCGCTTTTCAGCGCCGACACGTATTCAGCATTTGTTGGATACACCAATGTCACAGGAAACACCTCAGGCAGCAGCAGTTCACTTAACGTCCTCAACGAAGGATTGGGTAACCATTCATATGAATCAACCAAAGCAGCGGTTCAAGGATGGCGTAAGGATCCTGGGCCATCCTGTCAAAGCCGCCGCTGCCCGGTGCCTGTAGTCCAACTGGCGTCAAAGGAAAGAAGGACACACGAGGTCCAAACAGGGACTCAACAGATTTCAACACATCCCATCCGGGAAATAACGTCTGAACATAGCCACTCATGATCTCGTGGCGAGCACGTATCAGACCGAGTGACATCGGCGGATTTTTGGAGTCCGCTTCACGAAGCGCTCGGTAGAATTCATCAGCAACGGCCGGCAGCGATCCAACGTAGGCTTCTGTACCAATGAGGTCAATCTTGGAAACGCAGATGGCAAGCGGCCGTTGCATCTGCTGATGTGGCTTCAATTTCTGAGCCATCCGCACATCTTCGCGAAATAGACTTAACGCTTCATTTTGCTCTTCCACATTTCTGGTAGGGTCCAGAAAGAACAAAAAACCATTCCCATTGAGTGCAGAGTTTCTTAGCGGGTGGTTTCTTTCGCGAGTAACAATTCCTCCGAGATCCAGCAGGTTGGCAATTACCTGTGTCTTTGACAGTGGAAGCGGATCGGCATCCTGTAAAAGAAACATCAGTGGATGAACAAAACCCTGGGTATGGTAGGTCGCCTCGAAAGCTGATCGATTTTCCAGCAGCAAACGGATTTTCTCGTCGAACTCTTCCGTTTTTTCAGACTTCAGCCGTTCGAAGTGAATTCCATCCGGAGCATTTCCAAAGTTCAGTTGGCGGTAGTTCATCGCCATCCAGTGCGTCTTGCCGGTGGCATTGATGCCAAGTGTGGGGAACATCAGCTTCGGAATGTCGCCGTTGCTCTCATCATAAGAAAATCCGCAGGACTCGCTGATTCCCATCTCATCTTCGATCTCCGCATTACAGATTAGGTTGGTGCCGCCACCTTTGGCAGTCACCAACTTCATGGAGTTCACGGTGCAGCATTGTGGACATGTCAAACGGTACTTTTTCCTCTCCGCCGTTTCTCTCTTCAACAGATAGAGACCAAATGCGCCAAACGTGGAAAGAAGCCCAAGTCCCAGGATCGCCGCTACCTGATAGGATCGATTCCTCGACTGCTGGAGAAGTGCAACGTTGTTGGTGATGGTCGTCTCCGCAAGGCCTGACAGCTCTCGATCCCTTGCGGATTCGCCAGTGGCCTGAGTGATTTCCCGGAGCAGCGATTGTTGAGCCCCGAGAAGAATCGCTGACCGGAGAACACGTACGCTTTCTGGAAATGCTGGGCGGTCGTTGGGTAAAGTGATTCCGCGAGCATGCGTTTCCAGTTCCGCCAGTGCAGTCCTTATTTGATCTTCTGCCGCGAAGATTGCTCGTTCCCCCTGCGTTAGCCTCGGATCGCCAACTAACTGTTGAAGAAGCCTTTGCTCTTTTGCAACGGGCGATTCAGAAACTGTCACTTCCATGAGAGAGTGGTAGGCCTTGTCGCCGCTCAGGAAAATCACGGCAGCGGGGAAAATCAAAACCAGCATCACACAGCCGAGACTTGCGACGAGAAACCTGAACTTGTTCTGTCGCACCCAAAACAGCCGGCGAAAATAGTGCCGTCGCGTGTACCATGCAGCGGCGATCAAGCCTGCCGCCGACAGCACCGCGCCCAGCCAAAGACCCAGGTTTCTTGCGTTCAGCAGTGTTGCCAGTTGAGCCGCGACGCTGCCTGCGGCTTCGATTTCCATCGCCTGCGTTTCAAGATGGATCCGGCGGCTGCGGACGGCAGTCCATTCCGACTTTACACGCTGAAGTTCGGCATCGATCTTTGCCGCCAGTCCGTCTATCGCCGTTGCAATATGCTGGGTCTCCGAACCAACGCTCATGCGAATGGATGGTGCGGCATTACGCAGCAGTTCATGGTCCGCGAGTTGAAGAAGAGACGAATCTGATGTCGGCTGCCCTGCTGCCGAACGAGTCGGGGCCATCAGCTGGACTCTGGATACCAGGCCCGGCATTTCCAGCTGTTGAGCTGTGATCAGGCGCTGCCTGATAAACGCTTCTACATACTGCGACGCCAAAGTTTCAGACACCGCCGGGTCCGCATTCTGCGCATTCGCTTCTGGAGAAAAGACTGTCAAGAAGGCAAGCAGAACCCCGAGCTGTCGACACAGAAACATCAATCGAGCGGCTGTACCGGAAACAGACGACTCCGGCAGAAAGTTGCGCACACAATCAGTGCGACTTTCCGTCAATGGGTTGAACATTAAAATAATTCCCGCGGGCCGTCTTTTTGCGAACTGTAAACTTCGCCATCTACTGATTCGAGAGAGACTCTCATCGCCCGCGCGTCAGATGAGTTCCCCGTTTTACCTTGTTGTAATCTGCGTACACTTGGCCTTCGAGCTCATGTAGCTCCTGACGCAACGTTCCCTGCACCGGTTCTAACGTGTGAAGCATCTCTGAATACCGATTGCGATTGCCTCTCTGGGAATCCTCGATCAGCTTTCCATTTTCTCGCACTGCAATCCTGAGGGACTTTCTTGCGCCTTCAATATCATTCGTTTTCAGTTGCGTGACAGCGAGCCAATACATTGTCTCCATAGCACGCTTGTCTTCAAAGGCAGCCAGTTCAATCGCGTTCCGTGCGTCGTCCAGGCGGTTTGCCTGGGCGTAGTCGCGCGAAAGGCGAACAAGATGTTTACTGGAATATCGCGAGGTAACTTTGAGAGCGAGATTGTCTGGCCTGACGTTGATTCGGTCTTCGCTCGCTTCCTGAGTGCCATAGGGAGCAAAAAATCTTGTGGCGACGCCATTCGCAACATCGACAACCGAATCGATCGTTTCGGCTGTCGAGGTATGCCCTTCAAGAATGACCAGCATTTGTCCCGGAGCGTTCTCATCGGACTGAAGCCGGGCATCCAGCAGGATGACTTTCAGTGCTGTCGATTCCTCATCTCGCAACGTCTGTCGAAGGTCCTCAATGAATGGCGTCATATCCGGGAGCTGGTTAATAAAGCCCGCGTCGGCGGGTTTAACTTCCGTCCACTGTTCCCAATCCAGCTTCTCAAGGGTGGACTTCACAGATTCAATAACTGCAACTGTCTGAAATTCGAAGGCAACAGTTCCTTCCACCACGGTACTGCACACGTCTGCGTCCTGCGTGAAGACGATGGAAGATACCTTGCACCCTGCCAGACGCGATGCCGGATCTGCCAGATCCGCATTGATTGCCTTGATGACAGAGGCTTGGTCCGGTGTGGCCAGCGTAATCTTTGCTGGTCGCGCGTTGAACTGAGTGCTCTGCGAACCGCTCAGCTTGCCGAGGACCTCATTGGCAGCGTCAATAAAGGACGTTTCCTGAGATTTGCTTTTCAGGTTAAGGTCGAGCCCAACATCTACATTTTCTGCATCTGCAAATGCAAAAGTGATCTCATTAATTTTCACCCCGGCGAAAGTCGGATTCTGCACCGTCAATCCCGCCAGTTCATCCAGGACCCTTGCCTTGGGGACAGCAAGCCAGCGAATTGACATTCCCGAGGCGGCCGCCTGAGAATCAAGCTGAGTTCGGTCCGCTAAAGGTGTTTCACCAACGCCAGTAACATAAAGGATGGAACGAGACTTTGAGTTCGGCAGATCCAGGACGTCCAGGATCCCAGCTGTTTCGTTGATTCCTGAAGGACTCTGGGGGAACGCGGTAGAACTGGTCAGTACCATCACCAGCGAAGTGTAGGCAAGAAATCGTTGGAGAGTCATCAATCAACCTGTCTAGTTACGAATTCGGGAGTTCCCGGGTACCAGCCACATCCTTAACGGGTAAGGCCTCTTCTTCTTAATGTGACATCAGATTGGTGGCTGTTTCAAGTCGAATCGATCAAGAATGAATCGCCTCATCTGAAGTAGTTCGTCAAATTCAATTTTGGCTGCCTCACCAGCAACGTTTGTTTGATAGGACCAGACTTCCTCCTGCACAGATTCTTTGCCTGCGGAACTAATCCTGACGCCTCTAAAAGCAAAAATCAAAAAGTCAGTGTGTTAATGAAGACCTACCATCGAAGGCAAAGCCGCCCGGATTCCGTCAGTTGCTGCCTTAGCACTGCAGTCCCCATCAACGAGCGGATCGTGACCGCAAAAATCCTGTCCCAAGGCTGCGCTATTGCCCAATTCTCTAAGGATCTTCGGAAACAACACCCTTCAGGTTGAATTGACTTCCCGGCAGGGATAGGCTCAACGCCTGAGAGAAATTGGCCCCAATTCGCAGTTTTCAGATAATCCTCCTGGCATTCACTTCGGACGGTGTTATTGGAACGCTGTGAACCGCAACGGGCTCATTACTACGATCAGAGCCGTTGTAGGCCGTGCAAATCTTTAAGACCAGGCTGGCGTTACATCCAGCAGAACGCCTAACCGAGCTTAACCATTTTTGCTATGAACTCTTCCGCAATGCTTTGTGAGCTTTCCGGTACGGCTGCTTTCGAGTCAATGTTGCGAATCTGAAATCCATCTTCGAAAAAGAAGAGATGCCGGAAAGCCTCGAGATCGCCGGGATGACGGTGCGTGGCCTGCGCCGGGCGGAACGGACGCGGCTGGCCCTGCCGGATAGTGGCGGGGTGTGGA
>JBDNHX010000518.1:0-3302 GCA_041688565.1 Planctomycetaceae bacterium | reverse complement strand
CTGGCGACAGTTAACGGCTCGGCACGTCGGACCATTCTGCTGGATGCTCACTGTGATCAGATCGGGCTGATCGTGCGCCACATTGACAACTTTGGCTTTCTGCGAGTCAATCCTGTTGGCGGATGGGACATGCAGATTCTTTTGGGACAAAGACTGCTGGTTCATACCGCCTCCGGCCCGGTCCCTGGAGTCATCGCAAGGAAACCTATTCATCTGCTGGACCCTGATGAGCGAAAAACAGTTCCGAAAATGAAGGAACTCTGGATCGACATCGGTTCCACTTCAGAATCAGAAACTCGTTCGATCGTCAGCATCGGCGATTTTGTCACGCCAGAACCGTGCGTTCGAGAACTTCGCAATGGTCGCCTTGCAGGAGTCGCGATGGATGATCGCACAGGCATCTGGGTCATCATGAATGCGCTCAAAAAAATCGCAGCCCAAAAACCATCTTCGCGTGTGGTGGCTGTTTCTGCAGTTCAGGAAGAAATCGGCCTGCGCGGCGCCATAACCAGTTCTTACAATGTGAATCCGGATATCGCCATCGCTGTGGATGTGACTCACGCTACCGACTGCCCGGGGATTGACCAGAACGAATTTGGACGCATCGAAATTGGCAAGGGCCCGGTGCTTGTGCGAGGCCCCAATGCGAATCCCAAAGTGTTTGACCTGCTGGTGAAACAGGCGAAGGAGCATCTGATTCCATTTCAGATCAATGCGCTCGGATGTCCAGCCAGCAATGATGGAGCCGCGCTGCAGCTCAGCCGGGGCGGATGCGCAACGGGTCTGGTTACAATTCCAAATCGGTACATGCACAGCCCAGTGGAACTGGTGGCGGAATCGGATCTTGAACATGCGGCCGATCTGATCGCTGCGTTCTGCATGGCCGTCGACGACGAGATGTCGTTTATCCCTGAATTTTCCCCTCACTGAAACTCTACGTATGACCGTTTCTCCACGTCTTGAACTTGTCATCGGCCAGATCAAATTCGCTCGTGAATACACTCTGAGCCTGCTGAACGACCTGAGTCCGGATGACTGGTTTCGTCAGCCAACGGAAGGAGTTTCGCATCTCGCATGGCAGATCGGCCACCTCGCCATGGCGCAGTACGGGCTCTGCCTGTTCCGCATGCGGGGGCGAGCAGAAATCGACATGGAGTTGATGTCGTCCACCTTTCGAAAGAAGTTCAGCAAAGGCACAACGCCCGATCCTGATCCTGACGCAAATCCGGCTCCTGAAGAGATTCGGGCAGTGTTCAACCGCGTGTTCGAACAGTCAATGCTGGAGCTGCCGCAGATCACAGAAGCTCAACTGGATGAACCTGTTGATATGCCTTACGCAGCGTTTGCCACCAAGTTTGGTGGATTGCTGTTTTGTTCGCACCATGAGATGCTGCATGCTGGCCAAATTGGACTGCTGCGTCGGCTGATCGGTAAAGCACCGGTCCGATAGCGTAACATACGACCGGTTGCACAGCGTCAGCCCGATGGCACTCATTTTGGAGCGGAACGCGCCAAGCGTTTCGGTTGTCTGCTTGATAAGCCAGCCTTCCGAAAATCTTGGCGGCTTCCACGACTACGATGCCCCGTCGAATCGAGTACCATTGAGCTTCAGCCCGCGACGCATCTCACTGTCGCACTGTTTGCATATCATAATCCGGCAAAGTCACATGTCACATGTCACAGTCAAGTGTCTAATGTCAAATTCAGGACGAGCACAAGCATGAATCGATCGGCCGGCCTAATCTACTGTTTCACCACGTTGACGGCAGCTGCCATCCTGATTCGATCAGCGTTCGCCCAGGAACTAAACCCGCCATTGCTTCCCGCGCCGGGTGACACGTTCGCCGCGCAGGACACTCTGGGACTTGACGCCGACGCCAACAAAGATGCAAACGAATGCCTCGCAGGTCTTCGCTGGAAGCCAGAAACATTCCAGGTATCCTGCGAAAAGGCGGAGAACGAACGAGGCGATCTGTTGATTCGTTTCCCGTCAGCTGTTCCTTCCGGTGACGCTGTCAACGACAACGTCTCTCTGGAATGGTACGTCGCCAAAGATGCGGACAAAAAACCAGTTCGCACACGTTGCGTTATTGTGGTCCATGAATCGGGACGTGGGATGACCGTTGGCCGAATCTTTGCGCGTGGCCTGGCTGCGCAGGGGCTTCATACGTTCATGGTCCAGATGCCAGGCTATGGAGTTCGTCATTCGGAAAATACAGGCAAACCCGAAATGATCCTGACATCTATGAAACAGGCAGTGGCCGATGTGCGACGAGCTCGGGATGCTGCTGCCAGCCTTCCTCTGGTGGATGGCAGTCGAATCGGTATTCAGGGAACCAGCCTGGGCGGATTTATCACCTCCACGACCGCTGGCCTGGATCAGGGATTTGATCGTGTATTCATTCTGCTGGCCGGCGGCAATCTTCATGATGTCGTGCTGAAGGGTGCGAAGGATGCCGCGAAAGTCCGTGAACGCCTGGAATCCATCGGCGTGGATGGCGACAAAGTCCGCGAATTGGCGAGGCCCGTTGAACCACTTCGTCTGGCCCACCGCCTGAATCCTCACACCACATGGCTTTACAGCGGAAAGTATGACGATGTCGTGCCTCCAGCCTGCAGCTTTGCGCTCGCGAAGGCCGCCAATCTGCCGGACGGTCATCATATTGAAATGCCGGCCGATCATTATTCCGGAATCATTTTTCTGCCGTCAGTGATGGTTGAAATCCGAAAAACAATGCTGGAAGAATAGGCTGCCGAAGGCGACCACCAGAATCTGCACAGGTCAGGGCAGTCCGTCCCACCCGGAATATTCCCACCAGGACCCCGCATTTTGCCTTAACTACAATCGCAATCTGGCCCCTTGAGTTCCTGCGGCAGGACGGATAGAGTTCGCGGTACGAACTGCTGAGACATCTCATCTCACTCAGCTCAGCAGTCGTCTCAAGGCTCTGCTAATGTGATGTTCAGCATCGGATGTTGAATCACTCATCTTGCCTCAGAGCGCCATTTAGGGACTCGTGCTTCAAGGAGGAAACACGCATGAACCGAATTCATCTGCGTCTGTTCACACCATCAGACGAAACGACTCACGAAGACATCCTGCCGATTGGTTCTGACGAATCATCTCAGGACATTATTCCAATCGACCGGGCTCGTAGGTCCGTCATTTTTAGCGGCCGATTTATGCCGGCCGTCGATCGTGCTCGGCTGATTCATCAAAACGGCATCTGTCCCGAGTGCGGCCATAACGACATCGAGCCCCTTGAGCTCACGGATTCTGTCATCAGTCCGAAAAATCGGCT
>JBDNHX010000517.1:0-2555 GCA_041688565.1 Planctomycetaceae bacterium | reverse complement strand
CATGCTTTAAATCGTGGTAATCAGCGAGACGCGATTTTTCACAAGGATGGCGACTATGAAGCGTTCGAGCGGGTCTTGAACGAAGGACTGCAGAAGTTCCCAGTTGACTGAACGCAATGCTTTGGCCGCAGGGTTCGTGGAAAAAGCGGAGGACTGGAGGTTCGGAGGGCTATTCAACTGGTTGGGTGGACACTGTGGGATCAAGCTCGCCAAATGGCCGTTACCGCGTCTTCCTAATTGGCTCGAAAGGGTGAATCGGGTGGTGAGCGAAAAGGAGGCAGAGCAGTTGAAGCGAAGCATCGCCAGGGGCCAGCCTTTTGGTGATGCCGGTTGGGTCGAAACAACCGCACGTCAATACAACCTTGAATCGACACTACGAAAACGAGGCCGACCACGCAAGTTTACCCATGCCACCAATTAGGCTCCTGACCCTTTTTCCTCCTCTTTTTCCTCCTCTAAAATCTGACGCATCAGGTGCTCCACAACTTGTCTTGTTGAATCGTTGCCAAGTCCAACTCGACTCGCAGTGCGAGATGATTCTAAATGCTTCACTTGGACGAAGGACTTTCCTTCGGACGCTCTTCCTATTGTTACAACAAAGTCTTCTTCATTGATAATTTGTTTGCTCATCAGTCAATCCCGCATTGTGAAATAATGGTTTGCAATTGTTACCCTTTTTGCCGCATCAACCGCAAGAACCAATCCAAGAATTCCTGGCCCGCCAAGTCCGCCGCCAACTCGCTTGGATTATCAACACCGGCCAAAAACTCAAGAATATGCTTCATTTCGTGGCCCACAGTGAACACCGCCTCCTTCACCGATGACAAGCTCTGGTCAGTCAAATGAATAAGAATACGACCTCGTCGGTCGCGAACAAAGTCACCGCCGATACGCCTGACAAATCCAAAATAGTTTATTCCCTCTTGGGCATCGTCAACAACACCTCGCACAATTCGTACTTTCGATGAATCGATCATACCAAGACGCCCCAACATCATCGAGAGCGATCTGGCACTAATCGGCCTCAATACGCGTTGGTTTAGTGCGCGTGTCGTGGTTGAGCTGTAGTAACTCTGCAGGCTTTGCAGCTTCGTCGCTGCGGCATTCAGCCTTCCAGTCGCCGCCGCTGCTTTTTCAGCGGCTTCAAGATAGGCACTCGCGGAGGTGGTGAATCCAATTACTCCGAACAGAGCCTGAATGGCATTGATTGCAGCCGATTTTCGTTCACCGGTCGCGAGATCTTTGCCCGCCTGGAGACCGCTCGCTCCGGCTCCGATCAATTCCGTAATTGCGATCGCAGCATAGGCCGACTTGGAGAGCTTGCTGTATCGTTCCCCAATGGCGGCCAAACGGCTGAGCTTTGAGAATTTTGAAAGCTTGGCCAACTTGCCGACGATCAGCACAGTTTCCGCGACATCCTGTGCGAAGTGAAGTCCCGCCATGAAGTATCGGCCATCTACGATGTCGGTCGCGGAGGCTCCACCAGGAAGAATGCCATAAAGGATTTCCGCAAAGCCCCAGCGGAACTGCGAAGTCGGAATCTCAATCAATGATTCCCAGATCGACTCATTGGACTGCCACATCGGGAAGTCACCGACAAGATTCACGACAGGGGAATACTTAGTGTAGCTGTTCATCACCGGATAACTTGGCGAAGACACACTGACCGTGCGTCCTTCGCTTGTGAACTCATAAACCATTTTCCGACCGAGATACTCGACGATGATGTAGTGGCTTCCACCAGGCCACCACGGTTTTGAATCCTGGATTTCGGCCGCTGCATCGGGCTCGGTTCGTCCAGGCGTCGTCAGATCGTTCTTGAAGATTCCCACTTCCTGCAGTTGGCGGAACTGGCTGGGAGTGAGCTGATTCAACTTGCCAGAGCCCAACAGACCTTCAAGTTCTTCCTGCAGTGCGGCAAACGCGTCAATTTCCTTTACTGCCTCTTCTGCCTCCAGAATCGCCTGGCGATACTCTGGGTCTGCCTCCAGCGCATGGGCGGCATCGATTTCTGCTTGCAATGCCGCTGCGTGCTCCATGCCCATCGACAACGTACCGCCAATACCCATGAGAGGCGCAATCGGAGTCACTGACGACGGAGCATCTGATGTCGTGGGGTCGGCATACAGTCCAGTCAGCCAGTCAAAGAAGCCCGTTTCGGCGCTTGCAGGAACCGTGGGTTCTGTTGGCAGTGTCGCAGCAGCAGGTTCCGCCTGAACAGGGAGCGGTCCGGTCCAGATGTTGAGGGGAATCGAGGGCCTTGATGGCGGGTCGATAGGTGCAGGGGTCTCGTTGATCGGGATGGCTTCGAGATTCGGGTCCGGCGTTTCGTCGTTGGTCGTGCGGGTTTGTGGTTGCTCGGGTTGAGTGGAGACGAGTCCGCCGGTGAGCAGTGTGGAGAGCTGCCGGGCGGTGGATGTGGTGCTGGTGGTTTGTGTCGCGGGCGGATCAAGGGACGGTTTCACCACGGTTGTGTTGGTGTCCGTGTGGCTCACGAGTCCCCGTTCCCACGTGCCTTTGGCGGAGGCAAGGTCCGTGCGAGCGCCGGCGAGCGT
>JBDNHX010000516.1:0-5306 GCA_041688565.1 Planctomycetaceae bacterium | reverse complement strand
GTTCAGGATGATTCCCGATATCTCGACCAGCCGAAGATGCCAGGTGTCTCCGTTTCTGGAAAAAACCATCGGATCAACGGTCGCTTAAGTGACCGATTTTCTAATATCGAACTCAAAACAGAAGATGGCATTCGCGTTCGATTTTATGATGATCTGGTCCGGGATCAGATTGTGATCATCACGTTTTTCTATACGCGGTGCACAGAAATCTGTGGTCCGACGAACGCAGGGATCGTTGAACTTCGCAAACTTATGGCGGGAACACTTGCCAATGATGTTCGTTTTCTGTCGATTTCACTGGACTCCGATTTCGACAAGCCGGAGGTTCTGAAGGCGTTCGGCAAGTACTATAAGTCGGGGGATGCGGAGGAGGAGAAAGCTCTTCCTCAATGGGACTTCCTGTGTGGAAACTGGGATGAGATCAATGTTCTTCGTTTGGAAATGGGCGTTTACGATCTGGACCCGGTTGTGGATGCCGATCGCTCCCAGCATGCGGGAGTGATGACGTTTGGGAATGACCGTACGAGTCGATGGTCGGCGATTGCTTCGACAATGCCACCCGAAACACTGAGGACTGCCATTCTGAAAATTGCCGGCAACCGTTTCATGGACCCCTTGTATAAGATCGGGGCGATTGCTTCGGAGGAACGCTGGAATGTCCGAGGTCCGATTCTGGAAGTACGACCCTGGGCGCAGCAACTGTCTGCTGTCGGAGCCACAATGCTGGTCCCCAATACGCTGAATGTGGATGGCACGACCGGGGTGGTCGGAAGAAATCTCAAAGAACTCACCGACTCGACGATGCATCAGGGTCAACGCGTTCTTATGCCGTATCCAAAACAGACTTCGGCGATGGTGACCAGTGCTGGTGGTTACACTGGCGAAGGTCGCATGGTGGCAGATCGTCTGCGAGTCGATCTGGCCGATCACCTGATCGGTGGCCAGCTGACGCTCGACGCTGCCGGGCAGTTGTGTATCCAAGGTGTGGTCATCGTCGAGAATCCCGATCTTCGTTTCCCGATGCAGATTCTGGACGCCACCGGAAACGAGATTCCTCTGGAGGAAATGTCGTCTTGTCCGGGCCTGCCTGCGACAGCAAGAGGCTACTTTGTGGAGGATGTCTTTTTTGCAACCCTGCTGCAGATTGATCGCCGCAAGCCAATGACGCATCAGATGGGTATCGTGCAGGTCCATGCCGCGGCCGGTGATCACCACAAGGGTGTGTTGCGTGTGTTTGGCACAACTGCGGCAGAATGCCTGAATTCGGAAGTGGAGGTCTTTGACGCGATTACCAATCGGCTACTTGGATCTGCAAAAGTGCTGCCCGAAGCGGACGGGAAATCGGGCTCGTTTGTTGCTCAGCTGACCCGCCTCGAATCAATGCCGTCGTTCGTGGTCGTGAAATGTGGGGCTGGTTCCATGGCGATCGGGTCCCCACGAACCGTCGTCAATCCTGCGGTCATGGCAGAACTGCCGGCGTCGGGAATGTTCTTTGTGTATGGGCCAATTCAGTCCATGAAGGCGGAAGAACGAGTTGTCAGCGTCAATGGGATTTCAGCGCACATCGCCGACGAAACTCTGGTCTTTCCACTGGACTCAGAAAACGCATTTCGAGACTTTCTCGCCGGAGTTGACTCGCCTGCAGCGGGCGCGAATCAACGATCGTTTTTACCGTCCGACTATAACTCAGGTTTCCCTGTTCGCCTGGACTGTCGTCAGCCGGAACTGTCCCCGACTGCTGCGGCACCGGAGAACCAGGATGCCAGCGAGAAGAAAGACGCCGCTATTCCTGTGGCCACACTCTGTATGATCAATGCCGAGGAATGTTCTTTGACGGGTCGCGTGGAGTCCGTGGATGAAGCGGCTCAGACCGCAGTCATTTGCGGTGTCGTTGTTCGGCTTCAGGAAGATGAACGAATGGGTCTTGTCGTTACGACAGCGGCCGGAAGACCACTGCCAAAGAGTGACCTGATGGCTCTATTAACGAGTCTCCAAGGGAAGACGGTGACTGTTCGCGGCTACAGCCATCTGATTCGAAGAGAGCATACGGCAACGCAGTACCAGGCCGTGGAAGCGTCTGTGGTTGCCGTCCACATGGAGTTGCCAAATGCCGCAGCAGAACCGCCGATCGACACTGCGTCTGGCACTGCGAATTCCGTACAGTGATAGTATTGATGATTTCCCCATGGTTTGTGCATTGGTGAAAAGCCGGAGATGATTGATGTTGGTTGCCCTGTTCCCGCATAAGCGTTCGCTTTTCAAGGGCTTGCTGCTTGGGCTCTGTTGTTGTTTGCCGGCTTCTGTGGAGGCGGCTCAGGATGCAGAATCCGGAGCTGTTGCAGAAACTGGCGTTCTGCGATCACTGAATCTGAAGTTCAGTGGCTCCGCTTTGATTCGTGGCCAGTACCAACGCACCGAAATGGGACTCAAGCTGTTGCTGCCGATGCCTGGCAAGGATCGTCCGAAACAAATGGCGTCGCCTGAAAATAGCGGCATTCGCCTGATGAATCTGATTCCCGTTGCCGGCCAGACAGACGTTGCGGAAGGTCTCCTTGGCCGATGGCGAGTCGTGTCGGGAGTGCTGGACGGCAAAGAGACGGACCTGTTCAACGGTGACGAAATCATGTTTGACGTAGCAGCCGTCAGAATTGTCGAGAAAAACAATGGATCAGACTATGTGGGAACCTATCACGTCCCCTCATCTGATCGGGAGATGCAGGCGGATCTGAACGATCGCGAAAACCACGTGCAGACACTTCGTGAAAAATATCAGGCCGTTGTTGATGAGTCGTCTGAAGGGAAGGTCACGGGAATCAGTATTCATGGACTTCAAAATAGCCAAGCTTCCGCTTGGCCCGATGAACTGGGCGATCTTCTGTCACAGGTGACTTCACTGGAATCACTGACACTGACGGACTATGAGTTTTCGGACGCGTCACAGCAGTTGCGGTTCCTTACGAAACTGATTCGACTGGAATCTCTGGACCTGAGAAAAACAAACGTCTCTGATGCTGCCCTCGCACACGTTGCCCAGTTAAGTACTCTGCGAATTCTAAAACTGGAATACAGTGATCAACTCACAGACAAAGGCCTGACGGCAACTGTCGGGCTGAGTCAATTGTCAGAGTTGGATCTTGCGTTTGTGCCCGTCACAGATCTGTCGTTTGAGTCTCTGGCACAGTTGAAATCACTCAAGAAGCTGTATCTCTATGGTACTTTGATCTCAGATCAGGGTCTTCAGCGTCTGCCGGAACTGTCCGAGTTGGAGGTTCTGTATGTGGGACGCGACGAAGGCGCTGACATCTCGGATGCTTCGATTGAAATCTTGGCGGCACGACAAAGCCTGCGAACGTTGGGAATCCCGGGAACTCGCTTCAGTCCGGAAGGCCTTCAGAAACTTCGCGAACAAATGCCAAATTGCTCCCTTGTCGGTGCCGAGACTGTGCAGGAACTGTCAATGGCGTCTGATGCAAATGTTCCGATAAGCACCGGAACAGCGAACAGTGTTGTCACGATGAATGAACAGTCTGTAGAACTGAAACACTGTTTGGCGTATCCCACGAAAGGCAAGCCGACGGATCCTGTCACCATTCTGGTCACTTCTGAACCCGTGCGGCTAAGTGACTTGGAAACAGCAATCTCAACTTACGGTGACGATTATACGTTCGCTCCGTTTGTGGATCAGGTCCGCATTCGGCTGCGGGCCGACAAGACCGTCGAGAGCATTCATGTCGTGGTCGATGGAAAGACCGTGAACGATGCTGGACCACACGTCGTGGCCACAACGACAATCAAGAACAATGAAATTGAAGGGACGGCGAGTATTAAGGGGTCGGCGAAAGCAAGCGGCCGGACTTACTCGGTGAAGCTTCAATTCAGCACCGTTATTCAAACCCCTGAGGTTAAAGCGGCAATTCCCGGTCACTGAATCGACATGCATCGTATTTGGCCCAAGTTAACGTGCAGCCGCTGGAAGTCAACGATTGTTGAACGTCAACGGATTCCAAGGGGCGGCAAGGGATTGAATTCGTCGACTGAACTTGGCAGAAACCTGGCTAAGGGCGGCTGGTTTCGCACTTGCGTGCGGACCGCGTCCGCAACGCTGGTCCAGCGCCGTCTCGTTCTCGATCTTCCAGCGTGCCCGCCCGCCACGCATGATGGTGATGCCAGCCGCACCAATTCCGGCTTTGGCAGGCGTCGCCGGAAAGGAAATGGTCACCAGTTTTCAATACGACAATCTGGATCGCACCGCCCGCGTCACCGATGCTCTGGGCGGCCAAACCAATTATTTCTACGACACTCGCGGCTTCCTCAATAAGTCCGACGATCCGCTCGATCACGCCACGTATTTTTATTCGGACGACCTTGGCCGATTGCAGGCCACATGGACCGAAGGCTTTACACAAACCACCGGCACACGTTACACGTTCGACACAATGGACCGCGTGAAAACTGTCACCGATCCGGTCAATAACGTCACCAGTTACGACTACGACACACTGGGCCGCGTGATCAAACGCATCGATCCCGTTCAGTCGGGTGGTACACCGATCACGGAATATACCTGCGATGCCGACGGCAATCTCAAATCGCTCAAAGATCCGCAGGGCAATATCACCAGTTATGAATACGATGCTCGTAATCGTCTGCGTCGCGACACGATCACGCTGAACGGTTCTGCGGCGACTCGGGAATACTGGTACGACAATGCCGACAATCTGTTTTGGTCGAAAGATCGCAATGGCCGCTGGACACTTTATGCCTTCGACTTTGCCTTCGGAGCGGGTTCAGGCAGCAACTACAAACTGACTCAGGAATCGTGGTGGGTTTCCGGCAGTACCTACAGCAACCGGATTGCGAATACCTACAACGCTGGCAACGGTCTGCTGCTGACGGAAATCACCGATCAACGAAACCTGGCGACCTCCACCGATGTGACATCACGTGTAGGTTTCACTTACGATGCATTGGCCCGAGTGATCACAACAACCGACTGGCTGCAGCCGCAGACAAAATCGGATGCGTTTGAACTCAAATACTTCTACGCTGACGGCGTCGATCGCCGTACGAAAACCGAAGCTCGGTTTGCGAAGTTCAATACGACTACGGGCGTTCAGACGGATAACTACTGGGATTTCCGGAATACGTACACGTGGGATAAACTCAATCGCGTTGATCTGATGAAACAGGAATCGGCCAACAATCCTCTGACTGCAAACTGGTCCGCGAAGGTCGTTGCGACTCGCACAGTGGATCTGAATTACCGTGCCGACAGTTCACTGCAGTCGATTTCCAGAACTCAAGGC
>JBDNHX010000515.1:0-6986 GCA_041688565.1 Planctomycetaceae bacterium | reverse complement strand
CGGCAACATTTGAACACTGCTGCGATCGTTGGACAGCGAATGCGGGCTTTGCAGTGCGAAGCGAAGTGTGCTCCACGAGTTGTTAACTGCAAAGGAAGTCGAATCCTCAGGATCCGCACAGCAGGCATAATTCGATCGGACCACCCGTTCCCTGCCGGATTGCCGGTTTGTAAAACCGACCGGCAAACCTTAATTGACGATAGACGCACCGCCTGCGTTCCGATTATTATAGAAGAAGTCCAGAACGTTGGATTCCCACCTCGAAATACGTGACAGTCCTTCGTGTCACTCCTTCCCTCCGGCCTGAAGCGGTAACGATATGGCCTTCAAACCATTGAATTTTTCAAGTCGCGGCGTTCTCCGAACCCTGTTATGCGGTGTTTCGGTGATGCTGCTGTCGCAGCCTGCGGCCAATGCCAATGACGCGACTTCACCCGCTGCTGAGACGCCTGTCAGTTTCGTCAATGACGTGATGCCAGTGCTCACCAAGGCCGGATGCAACGCGGGCGTGTGTCATGCGAAAGCGGGTGGTGGTCAGAAGGGCTTTCAGCTTTCCCTGCTGGGCTTCGAAACGGCGGAAGACTACGAGCACATCGTCAAGGAAAATCGAGGCCGTCGATTATTTCCCGCGGCGCCAGAAAACAGTCTGCTTCTTACCAAAGCTTCCGGTCGCACACCTCACGGCGGCGGCCTTCGCCTGAAGCCGGACTCCGACGGCTATGCCATCCTGCTGAACTGGATTCGTCAGGGAGCGCCTTACGACGCAGAAACGGCGGCGCAACTGACAGGCATCGAAGTCCAGCCAGCCCGCGGCACAGTTCAGCGAAATGCCGAACAGCAGCTGAAAGCGATTGCACGCTATTCTGACGGGGCAGAACGAGATGTCACCACGCGGGCTCTGTTCGAGTCCAACGAAAAAAGCATGGCCGAAGTTTCGGATCGCGGACTGGTGAAGATTTCCGACATTCCCGGCAAAGTTGCCATCATGGTTCGCTATCAGGGGCAAGTGGCTGTCTTCAACGCTTCAATTCCTCTCGGAGCACCTGTTGAGAATGTTCCTCCGTCAAAGAACTTTGTCGACGAACTGGTGTTTGCAAACTTGAAGGAGATCGGAGTTCCTCCGTCGCCAGTCTGTGATGACGCCACATTTTTACGACGTGTGACTCTGGACATCGCCGGTCGCCTGCCGACTCCGGAAGAAGCGTCCGCGTTCCTGGCCAGTCCGGATGCAGGCAAGCGAGATCAGGTTGTTGAGACCCTGTTGCGAAGTCCGGAGTACGCCGATTACTTCGCCAACAAATGGACGGCGATGTTGAAGAACCGTCGCGACGATGCAAGCGACATCACATCGAACTTTGCATTTTACGCCTGGGTCCGTGACGGCCTGCTGGCGAACAAGCCTTACGATCAGATGGTGCGTGAACTTCTGGCAGCCACGGGAACAGTGATCGCCAATCCGCCGGTCGCGTGGTACAAGCGAGTCAAAGAGCCAAAGCAGCAACTGGAAGACGTCGCCCAGTTGTTTCTTGGCGTTCGTATGCAGTGTGCTCAGTGTCATCACCACCCGTTTGAACGCTGGAGTCAGGACGATTATTACAGTCTGGCCGCGTTCTTTACTCAGGTGGGCCGCAAGCCCTCCGCCACACGCGGCGAAGATCTGATTTTCCATAAGCGCGGTGTTGCCGTGGCGAACAATATCAAGTCCGGAGCCTCACTGAAGCCGGCGGCTCTTGGCGACGAAATGGCGTCCATTGCTCCCGATGAAGATCCTCGTCTGAAGCTGGCCGACTGGATGAGTTCGCCCGACAACCCGTTCTTCGCGAAGGCTCTGGTAAATCGTTACTGGAAGCATTTCTTCCGTCGCGGCCTTGTGGAACCTGAAGACGATATTCGTGACACCAATCCGCCGACGAATCCAGAACTGCTCGCGGCTCTGGAAAAACATTTTGTAGCCAGCGGATTTGATCTGAAAGCGTTGGTGCGAGTCATCACGCAGTCGAATGCGTATCAGCTGAGTGCTATCCCCAATGAGCACAACATTGCCGATCAGCAGAACTATTCCCGCTATTATCCTCGCCGGCTGCAGGCGGAGGTCATGCTGGATGCTATCGATGATCTCGCCGGGTCACGCACCGACTTTCCAAATCTGCCCGCGGGGACTCGAGCGATCGCTTTGCCTGACAACAGCTACAACAACGCTTCACCGTTTTTGAAAGTGTTCGGTCGACCTGAAAATGAAAGCGTTTGTGAATGCGAACGAGTGCAGTCCTCAAGTCTGGCTCAAAGCCTGCACCTGATGAATGCTGCCGACATTAAAGGTAAGCTTGCGAACGGGAACGGGCGAGCCCTCAACCTGGCGAAGTCTGATAAACCTCCGGAAGAAAAAATTCGTGAACTGTACATGGCCGCATTTTCACGCGAGCCAAATTCTGAAGAACTGAAGGTGGCGGTCGATTATCTTACTGAGCCTCGTGTGGACGCGGCCGGAAATCCCGTCGATCCGCAAAAGGCCAGTCAGGAAAACTTTCAGGATCTGATCTGGGCTTTGATCAATACAAAAGAGTTTCTGTTCAATCACTAAAATGAAGACAGCGTTGGTGTCGCGATCAGCCACAACAACGACAAACGGAGAACTGATTCAGGTTCTTCCCGCGAATCAACAGGTGAATCTTGTGACGAGGCAAAACATGGCCAGCCAGAAAAAACTTCAGAACCTTTTCCAGGCAGCCACTTTTGTGGCGGCTGTTATGTGCAGTGCCACGCTGACCGCACAAACCGTTTGTCTGCCTTTGCCGCGACTGCTGACCACCATGCCGATGGGCGGCTGCGTGGGAACTCAGGTGGAAGTGATGGTCACTGGAGAAAACATCGAAGACGTCCGCGAACTGCTCTTCACGCATCCTGGTCTGCAGGCGACGCAGAAAATGGACGCCAATGGCCAGCCCGAAGCGAATAAGTTTCTGGTCTCAATTGCCGCCGACTGCCCGCCGGGAATTCATGAAGCACGGTTGACGTCACGGCTGGGGATTTCCTCCTCACGAGTCTTCTGTGTGGACACGCTGGCGGAGGCTGTGCAGACCACGCCCAACACGACGCTTGCGACGGCCATGGCGGTACCGGTCAATTCCATCTGCAACGCGGTCATGACAACCAGAGCGGTTGATCATTACTCCTTTGATGCGATCAAAGGTCAGCGATACATCGTCAACTGTGCTGCTCGCGGGATTGATTCCAAACTGGATGCGGTTCTGATCATTGCCGACGCAGCAGGCCGCGATCTGGTCGTCGAACGTCGCGGAGGTACGCTGGACTTCACAGCCACAGAAGATGGAAAACACATCATCAAGGCCCACGAACTGACATTCAAGGGCGGGCCTGCTTTTTATTATCGCCTGTCTCTGCAGGAAATTCCTGCCGACGCAACGATGCCGCAATTTGCCTCCACGAAGACGGTGAACTCGTTTTCATGGCCGCCTGCCGGGCTGCCGGAGAGTGCGACCACAGCAGAAGTTGAACCGAACAACTCACACGCTCAGGTGCAGAAGATTTCTCTGCCCTGCGACGTATCAGGCAACTTCTTTCCGGCCGCCGATGTGGACACCTTTGAGTTCACTGCCACCAAAGGCGATGTGTGGTGGGTTGAAGTGGCTTCGGAACGACTGGGCCGTCCCACGGATCCGTCAGTTTTGGTTCAGCACGTCACAGGCGAAGGCGCTGATCAGAAGCTTACCGATGTCGCAGAATTCACGGACATCGCTCCGCCGATGAAACCGTCCAGCAATGGCTACGCCTATGACGGTCCTCCTTATGACGGTGGCTCGGCCGACATCATCGGTCGTTTGGAAATCAAAGAAGATGGTGTTCATCGCCTTCAGATTTCGGACCTGTTCGGCGGAACTCGCAATGATGCAAAAAACGTGTATCGGCTGATTATCCGCAAGGCGGCTCCTGATTTTGCCGTGGCCGCCTGGGGCCTGCACATGGAACTTCGCAACGGCGATCGTAATGCACTCTCAAAGCCGCTGGCTTTGCGAGGCGGGATCACGGTCGCTCTGGAAGTGGTTGCTGTTCGACGCGATGGGTTTGATGGCGATATCGAACTGGTAATGGAAGGACTTCCGGAAGGCGTAACCGCTCAGGGCCTGAAAATCTCAAAAGGCCAGACTCGCGGCATTATGCTCATCACCGCCGATCAAAACGCTCCTCGCTCGCTGGCCCAGGTCACGTTTTACGGAAACTCGACGCTCAACGATGCTCCTGCTTCTCGACCAGTCCACATGGCTGGCTTTGCGTGGCCGATTGTGGACTCGTGGGGCGAAGTGCCAAGTCCGCGTCTCGTCACCGGCCTGCCGATTTCGGTGACCGGGTCCGAGTTCGCTCCGATTTCCATCGCCGCTGCTGAAAAGAAAGTTTGGGAAGTCACGGCTGGCGAAAAGCTGACGATTCCGCTGGTTCATACGCGTCGCACAGAGTTTTCCGGGGCGGTGCTGCAGCTGAAGACATCCGGTCAGGGCTTTGAAGGCAATCCACGATTTGATGTTTCCCTGACGGCCGACACATCGGAAGCCGTTCTTGATACGGCCGCCCTGAAGACACCTCCTGGCGATTACCTGATCACGTTTTATGGCAGCGCGGTGGCGAAGTATCGGTACAACCCTGATGCCGTTCCATTGGCCGAGGCTGCTCAAAAGAAGGCTACGGAAGAGGGGGCTGTTGCTGCAGCCGATGTTCAACGGCTGACAGAAGAAGCTGCTGCGGCTGCTTCCGAGAAAAAGGTGGAGGCCGATCAGGCGGTGACGGATGCAACGGCCAGAAAGCAGGCTGCGGATGCAGCGGTCACCGCAGCCGATGCGAAACTAAAAGCCGTTACGGATCTAGCTGCTCCCAAAGACACCGTCGATATTGTTTTGTCGGAACCTGTTGCGATTAAAGTGAAATAACTGCGGTCCCTGTAAAGTCATTCCCGCTCATCATTCGCGGTGCGAACAGTGAGCCAGCTGAAAACATCTCTATCGGAGAGTAATCATGAGCGATCCGTTTTATGCATCATCCGTAAGATCCTGCCCAGGGCCGTCCTTGTTTGGTTCATCACGCCGCCGCGGTTTTATGCGGATGGGCCTTGGTGGATTTGCCGGTCTGACACTGCCAGGCATTCTACGATTGCAGGCCGCAAGTGCTCGCGCAAGCGAGATCAATGGAAAACCGCCTGGTGAAAAGACGGCCGTGATTATGGTCTGGAAGCCAGGCGGATGTTCACACATCGATACGTACGACCCAAAGCCGGACGCATCAAGCGACTATCGCGGCCCTTTCGGAACGATTGATACAAAAGTGCCCGGTTTGCAGTTCACGGAACTGCTGCCAATGCAGGCGGCCATTGCCGACAAATTCACTGTTCTGCGGTCGATGAAGCAGACCGCCGGCGGACATCCGGCTGGTTCAATGCAGATGCTGTCCGGGGATCCCGACACGCGCGATAAGCCGAAGCCCAAGTATCCTGACTGGATGACGGTGACGAATTATTTGCGTTCTCAGGGCGGGCCACGAACTAATCCGTTGCCACTTTACGCTGGCATCAATCCACCGCTCGAATACAACGGCCCGGCGTACCTGGGTGATGCGTATTCTCCGTTCACAGTGAACGGCGATCCAAGTGCGCCATCGTTTTCCGTGCCGAATATCGGACTGTCTGATCAGGGCGAGATCCGTCGCCTGGATCGTCGTACATCGCTGCGTCAAAACCTTGACACTCTTGCACGAGCGTTCGACCGCCAGGGCGAACTGGGGGCGCTCGATCAGTTCGAAGAGCAGGCGATGACTCTGCTGACGAACCCTAAAACGAAGGATGCCTTTGATCTGTCGAAAGAAGACGACAAGACTCGTGACCGCTACGGCCGCAATTCCTGGGGACAGCAACTTTTGATGGCTCGGCGACTTGTTGAAGCGGGCGTTGAAGTCCTGACCAGCAGTCTCAGCGGCCCGCTGTGTGGACGCGTCAGTAACTGGGACGACCATGCCGTGAATCACCATGTCTTTGATGCCATGCGATTCCGAGCCCAGGCCTACGATCAGGCAGTGTCTGCATTGATCGAGGACATCTACGAACGCGGTCTGGATAAGCGGGTGCTGGTCGTTGTGACTGGTGAGTTCGGACGTACGCCGAAAATTGAATACTCGGCCAGCACCGGGGCCGGTAACGCCAGCGCGGCCGCGGGAACGATTCAGCCGGGTCGCGATCACTGGCCAAGAGCCTTCTCTAACATCTGGGCCGGTGGTGGAATTGAAACCGGGCGAGTCATCGGCGCGACGGACAAGCGTGGCGAAGATGTGGTCGAACGCATCTGCAGTGCCGGCGATTTTCTGGCAACGATTTATCACCACCTGGGAATCGATGCGGCCAACACTTTGATCAACGACTTCAACGGCCGCCCGACTCCGATCGTCGACCACGGCAAGCCAATCCAGGAGCTGCTGGGTTAAACACAGTGTCAACAACTTTGCAGACGCAGGCTTTCGTGCAATTCGGCTCCCTACGCGATTCGGCAGGCAGCTGTAGGGTTTGGCAAGACCGCCGAACGGTGAGCCGGCGAACGAATCCAAAGATCCCGTCACAATTGTCCATTTTCCAGACTCAAACCTCTACGGACGCCGGCATAACATGCTTTTCGTTCGCTTGTCATACCCTACGGTGCGACGAGCGCCGCGATGCCCCACCAGATACCCTTGTCCGACGCGGAATCCACTCGAGTAAAGCCGGGACCTGTCTTCGCCCCGCTGAAAACCACCTTTTCAGGTTCCGCCAATTTCGGGATGAACGTTTTTCGTTTCCTGCGATCGCGGAACCATTGTTACTCGGTTGAATTCGGTGAACTTCGCCGCGAAACTGCGGTCCGTTCGGTCCGGCGGTCCCCAATTGGAATTTTCAGCAGGCGTTCCGCCAATGGCAATCGATTTGCGTTTATAGTCGCCATCACTCTCCGAGTGAT
>JBDNHX010000085.1:0-12660 GCA_041688565.1 Planctomycetaceae bacterium | reverse complement strand
TGTTTACCCACATGGCTAAAATTATGCAGGGGTGGAACGTTTTGATCCAGATGGAAAGCTGTTTGCCCAAAGTGGGCCAGTCGGCGTGTCGGGATTCTCCGACCGGAATCTGACGCCATTCTTCGGAAATCGACAGTTTTCAGAGGAAAAACACACTTACAGAAGCCTCTTAAGACTCGTATAGGACAAAGTTGGCGATTCTGCCGGTTCCTGCATGATATTTGCACTGGATTGACGAACCGCGGCAACGGATTGATTGTCGAACTTAAAATTCTGCCGGAAGCGGGGAAGAACGGTTCAACCCGGGTTCGGAGATTTGATATTCATTTTGGGGAGCGTGCAAGATGCTAGTGCTCAGTCGGAAAATTGGGGAGTCCATCCAGATTGATGGAGGTATTCGAATCACCGTAACCAAGGTACAGGGTGGTCGGGTGCGATTGTCGATCGAAGCCCCGCAAGAAATGCGTGTCCTTCGTAAGGAGTTGACCGAGACCGCGAATCCATCAGGTGTGCAGCCGGAGGTGAATTCGTCGACCAACTAACGCCAACGCCGTTTTCGGATTTCAGCTACGAATAAAGCCTGAACCGCCAGTGACGGAGTTGATGCCAGTGGCAGCGTTTCGGAACTGACGTCTCAGGCTTTTTTCCTTGAGTGCTCTCGCCTCGCTACTTGCCGAACCTCAAACAAGTGTTCACAGTGTGACGCGCCAAGGAATTACTCCCGCTTCGCCTGTGGGTCCGCGTCGATGATCGTCCGCAATACGCTGGAATTTGTTTTATCCTTCTGGTCTGGTGCGTCTTCGTTCCTTGGGACAACACCTCCATCGCTTGAAGCTGCACTCGGAGTCGCCTACAACCGGGGAAAGTTGCCGGAGATCGGCGCCCGGTTGCCGTCATGAATGATCAGTGTGCAGCAGGTTTTTCCAACGCCGCAAAATCTTTTCGCGGACCAGTTTTCACAAGACATGCCAGACACGATCGTTGAACTTCGGCATCACGATGAAGCACGGGCCCTCTTTGGGTTTCGTGATGAGAACCTGCGACGGCTTTGTTCAACGACCGGAGCTCAGGTCGTTTTGCGAGGCAATCAGGTGCGCATCTCCGGCAACGACAATCAGGTTCGCCGCTGTGGTGAGATGCTTCAAAAGTGGCGCGATATCCTTAAGCACAATCACGATCTGACACCTTCCGACATCGACGTGTCGCTTGGCTCAGAGCCATCAGGCAGACCCGGCATGATTCATTCTGATTCTCATCACGGCAGCCATTCCTCCTCCGAATCCTTTGCCCCAAATCGGGCGACTCAGGAGATGCGAACCGGTGGCGGCAAAGACCGTGTCGGTCAGATTCGCGCCAAGACGGACGGGCAAAAGGTTTACATGGACGCGATCCGCAAGCACGAGCTGGTGCTATGCGACGGTCCGGCCGGTTCCGGCAAATCGTATCTGGCCGTCGCCTTGGCTCTGGAAGCTTTGCGCGCTGAACATGTCCGCAAGATCGTGCTCGTTCGTCCGGCAGTTGAAGCGGGTGAGAAACTGGGTTTTTTGCCTGGCGACATGTTTGCCAAGGTCAATCCGTTCCTCAGACCGCTGCTGGACGCAATCAACGACATGCTGGACCACGAACAGGTCCGCCGCTACATGGCGAATGATGTGATCGAAATCGTGCCGCTGGCATTCATGCGAGGCCGAACGCTGAACGACACGTTTATGATTCTTGACGAGGCTCAGAATACCACGACGACCCAGATGAAGATGTTCCTGACCCGCATGGGCCTCAATTCCCGCATTGTCGTTACAGGCGATGCAACCCAGATTGACCTTGAAAAGGGTGTCGAAAGTGGCCTTAAGGATGGCATTCAGAGGCTTTCTCACATTCCTGGGGTTGCGATTGTGAAGCTAAATGGACAGGATATTGTCCGACATCGGCTGGTCCGGGAGATTGTTTCGGCGTACGAAGCAGACACTGTTCAGGAACTTCATCGGTCCTGAGCACGTATTTTTCGGCACCTGCCAGCGCGACGGACGCACATCCGTCGGCCGTTGCTTACATGGTCACAATTCTGCTGGAACCGTCGGTGAAATTACCGCTGAGTTCGCTGGTTCGTTTCGCCAAACGCTTTTGCCGATGCTGGTTGACGTCGTCGTCGCCGGTTGCTGCTTTTGAGTCCGTCGCAGGATAATCGCCATGTCGTTCTTTGGAACAAGGCGAACGCGACAGGCTCGCGTCTTCCGCCCGATTCCCTCAGTCTGGGATCGTTTTCTTTCCGCCTTTCGTGACTACAAAGTTCTCACGCACGTTCTGATTGCCGCTCTGGCAACCATTGGGCTGATGATCGCTGTGCAGGCCTGGCGGTCTCGATTTACCTATCGAGCCGGTCAGGTTGCAACGGTCGGCGTTCAGGCTCGAGTGGACTTTGAAGTTGAGAACGTGCGTGAGACTCAGCGGATTTATGATGAAGCCATCAAGGCGGCCCCGCTGGTGCTGATTCAGGAATCCGCCATTATCGATCGTCTGCAGTCCCAGTTGCGGGACCAGTTGAGCGAAATTGCCAACGCAGAAACTATAGATCGAGTCGCCCTGCAGACTCTGGCAGCGTTCGGGATGACCACCGGTGACTCGACCGCTCGTGAAACCGCTTTCAGTCTTCTGAAAAATCAGCTGCGCGACGCCGACGAATCGAAAGGCAAACGCCTTGATGATCTGATGCTCGAATTTGACTCACTGCTCAAAGATGCTCGCAATCTGGGACTGATCGATTCCACCTCCGCTCGAAGATTTCTTGGCGATGCCGCGGACGTAACTGCGCCCCTGAACCGCAATCGATCGATCAAAGTCGTCGACGCCACCGGCGCAATTCTCCACAACGGAGTCCTGGCCGATGTCCTGCTCCAGGAGCAACTTCGGGAAACCGGTCGCCTTGGAAAAATGTGGCCTCGCCTGACACGGCTGTCCGCAATTCAGGCGTCGATTGATACATGGCTGCAACTCAACCTGAAGAACCAACTGAAGCTGGATGCCGCGGCCACGGACGCGGAACTTAAACTGGCCGGCACGTCGGCTGAGCCAAAGTTCGATAAGTATCCGGCTGGAACGATAGTGATCCCTGCGGGCACGCAGCTTGGCGAATCCGACAAACAACTCGGACTGCTTTGGCTTGAATATGAAAAGCATGAAGCCAGCATCACAGGCTTTCAGCGCGTCAGCCGCATCTGGGGCGCGCGACTGCTGATTGTGCTGCTTGTAGTTTTGTTCGGAGCGTTCCTGAAATTCGCCGCCCCGGATATGCTCGAAGAAACCTCAAGGCTGCTGATCTTCGTGGGCATGTGCATCGCCACAGTGTTCCTTGGCACCGTGGTGAGCCGCGATCCATGGCGAGCCGAAATTATTCCTTTGCTGGCCGCCGTCATGATCACGGCCATCGCCTACAGTCAGGTTGTTGCCATCATGACAGCCTTCTGCCTGTCGCTCATGATTTCAATGGCGACTGTTGGCGACCTCGGCCATTTCGTGTCGCTGATGACGATCTGCGTAACTTCCATTCTGCCTCTGCGACGGATCAAATCGCGGCTGGTGATGATCAAGGTCGGGTTTCTCGTCGCTGCGGTTGCGTTCTATGCCGTGTGGGGCGTTGGTGTCATGCAGGCGCATGGAGCGGACGCGACCTGGCGAAACATCGGGATCATTGTGACCGCTCTGAAGTTTGCCGGCTGGTCGCTCGTGTGCTGTTATCTGGTCGCCGGAAGTTTGCCGTTCATCGAACAGGCGTTTGGAGTTGTGACGGACATCAGTCTGCTGGAGCTGACTGGCGTTTCGCACCCGCTACTGCAGGAACTGGCTCGCCGCGCTCCTGGCACTTACAACCATTCGATGACCGTAGCATCGCTGGCTGAAGCCGCTGCGGAATCCATCGGCGCGAATGGTCTGCTGGCCCGCGTGGGCGCTTATTTTCATGACATCGGCAAGATGACGAAGGCCGAATACTTTATCGAGAACATGACGGAAGGCTCGGAGAACCATCATAAATCGCTTGCGCCGGCGATGAGCACTCTGATTATCATCGGACATGTGAAGGATGGTCTGGAGCTGGCTGAAGAGCACAACCTGCCGGAGCCTCTGCAGAACTTTATTGAACAGCATCATGGGACGACGCTGGTGGAGTATTTCTACCACGAAGCGACTCGCAAGCGCGATGAGGACCATCGGACAGATGCGGATGAATCCAGTTTCCGGTATCCCGGTCCGAAGCCACAGTCACGTGAGACGGCTGTGCTGATGCTGGCGGATGCAGTGGAAAGTGCCAGCCGGACTCTGAAGGAACCGACACCCAAACGCATTCAGTCGCTGGTGCATGAAATCAGCATGAAACGCCTGCTGGATGGTCAGTTTGACGAGTGCAATCTGAAGATGAATGAGATCAGAATGATCGAAGAATCGCTGATCAAATCTTTGCTGGCCGCGCATCACGGACGTGTTCGCTATCCGGGTCAGAAAACAGCGTGAGTCCGGTGGCCAGCTTTCCAGAATCGGCTTCTGATCAGAATGGGCGCATGAGTTACGAAATTGATATCAGCAATCGTCAGCAGGTTGTGCCAGTCGACCTGGAAGCGTTGCGGGCAGCCGTGCAGAGTGCCCTCGAAATTGAACAGGTCCGCTCCGCCGTGCTTAGTATTTCGCTCGTGGACAATGCGACCATTCACACAATGAATCGCGATCACCTGCAGCACGATTACCCGACGGACGTGATCAGCTTTCAGCTCGACTTCCGCTCGGACGGAGACGATGACAGCGATTTTGATGACACCGACGACGAGAATGCGGACTGCGACGAGAATGCGGACTGCGACGAGAATGCGGACTGTGACGAGGACAACAGCGAAGACGACGAGGAATGCGACGAATCAAATTCCGAGTCCCCATCTGACGAATCCAGCGTTGCCGATGAGCATACCAACGATGCTCCAGACTGCCAGCAGTTACGAGCAGCCGGAGCTGCCATCGAAGGGGAGATCATCGCCAGCGTCGAAATGGCCGCGCAGATGGCCGGTGATGCGAAGTGGCCAATTCAGTCGGAGTTGACGCTTTACGTGATTCACGGGATGCTTCACATCTGCGGGTACGATGATCTGACTGACGACGAACGCGTTCTCATGCGATCCCGCGAGGCCGCAATTCTTACGGCGCTGGGCCTGCATGAGTGCAAATCTGCGGTAGTGCAAAGTCGATATGAACCCACGAGGTAAACTCGGGGGTTCATACTGAATTTGCACCAGGGCCGCATCCAAAAAGGCATCTCCACGAGATCACGCGATCCCCTCAACGCCACTGCAAGCGGACACTGGCTGGCCCCTTTTGGCTGCACTTCAGACAAACGCCACCCACAATGACGTCCGCCACTGAATGGTTTTGATAGGTCGCTGACGCTCGTGCTAATTCTTCCCAATCCGAGAGGCCACATATCGGAAGTATGCCTGATCATCTGACTCAGCGGATGCTGCTTTCTTCCCTGCCGCACCCTCCGCCGGTTTACTTTTCAGGAGTGAATTCAACTTTTTCGCGGCTGCGTCACCTGCCGAATCGCTACCGGTGGCATCATTCACACTTGCGATCAACGTCAGCTGTTCAGAGAGTTGTGATCGGGACGCTGAAGCATCATTTAGAAGCTTGTAGAAACCAATAACCTTAAGCTCTGGAGCTTCGTTTGACGCTAACTCCCGAATCAGCTTTTCAGAGTTATCCAGGTAGGTGTTGATCACCAGGAGATCACCTTTTTGCCTCATTCTTTTTCGGACGAGGTACAACCAATCCTTCGATAACAATCTGTCCATGACAATACGAAAACCCGGCGCTTGGTCATCCACAATGTCTCCATAATATGAAAACGGCCCCGGCTTTCCGTCGGTCAGCTTTCCGCCACCCCAAAATGCAAAGCGACTGAGCGAACCGGCACCAGAATAGGAGTCTTTGAAAGAGCCACCTGACGGAAAAGTGTTTTAGTATCCCTCCACGTTGCCTCGTGCCTGTAGCCGCTCCCAGATGATTCGAGAGTCTGCAGATGCAGCCCAAATCGTCCATTCCGTGACGCTTTCGTGCATGTCGAAAATATTCCAGTCATTTGGCAAAGTCTAACCTACGGGAATTAAAGCCCCGATTCCTGCTGATATGCGTTTCTCCGACCTGAATGCAAGCTAAAATGCCTCCCCAAGAATCTCTCTCACTTTCTGAGAATCGCCGGCGTTAGTCGCAAAGGAGAGAGTGAGAAAAGGAAGAATTCTTCTTGCGCAAGAAGTCACCTTGCGACTATCGTAGTGTCAACGATGCCGGGTGATCAATCAACGGCGTTCGATCGTGCAGACCAAAATGGGTGCTACGGCATGACGAATTCGCAGAGTCAATTCTGAGTCGGAGGGACGTTGCAGTTGCAAGGTTCGCTGCTCTTCGACCAAATGAAACGCTTTCTCAAGATCTGGGACAATCGGCTTTTTTGTCCGGACGATTGCAGATCCAATTCCATCAAGAAAACTTCGGCACTCTGAACTCATCAGTTCCCGGGAACTTCCATCCAATTTCACGACAAAATAGTGGAGTGCCGAGCCATGCTCGTTCCAGCTTGTCGCTTGGTCGAATCGCACACTGATTCTCAACAGAACAAGGAGCCCAACACAGTCGTTCGGCTCATCAATTGGAAATGGCAAGTCTTCCGGCCATCGAATCGATCCTGCGCCAGTATTCTTGTCTGGAAATGCAGCCTGTGACAATGCAACAACAACTGGGGGCAGATTAAGTCCAAGCTGTTTAGCCGTTGTATCGTCGGGACCATAGGCTGGCAGCCCGCCGAGATCACAGCAGGCATATGTGTTTCCATCACTGAGGCGGACGACCTCGGCTGGAGTTGCGACAGCTGCTGTAACTCCGTTTTCCAGCGTGAACTTCTCCGATACGAAACCTTCAACTCGTTCAGCCCTTGCCACTGCTGTCAGAAATCGTCCGATATCCAGCCACGTTGCCAAACCCGCATCCTGCGCTTTGATCGTTTTCTGGTGCTGAGAATAGCGTTCGTCAAATTCTTTCCACTTCTCGAACCCTTCCCGGACCAACTTGCCCACAGATTCCTGATCCTGAACCGTAAGCGGCCCTTCAGCCCCGCTGATCAAAACATCCTGCAGTTCCTCCGGTGGCATCAAGCACATGATTCGTGAAAACAAGGATTCAAATCGGTCTGCTTCCACCATCGTTGAGACTATCAGACGAAGACGGTCACGAGCGACGCGATAAGCATGTTCTTCACGGCTCCCTTTGACGACCAGTGTATCCACGATAATGTCGCGACGTGAGCCGAATCGATGAATGCGTCCCACTCGCTGCTCCATGTCCATCGGATTCCACGGCACATCAATATGCACCAGTCGCCGCGCCACTTGCAGATTAATCCCTTCACCACCCGCTCGCGAGGACACAAGAAACTGTGGCCCATCTCCCCGACAGAAGTTTCTAACCTCCTGGTCACGCTCAGCATCACTTTGTCCGCCAACGATCAAAGACGGCCTTTGGCCGGTCGCTTGTTCAAGAAACCGCGCGAACGCAGTCACTGTCTCGATCGGCTGCGCAAAGAACACTATTTTCTCGTTTTGGCATGGCACAATGACAGATTCCAACACTCTCTGCCATTTCGCATTTCCATTCTCGGTGAGGACCTGAAGCCCTTGTGCCAGAAGACGACTAAGTCCGATCGCCTCTTCGTTGTTGAGTTCATCGACATCGTCTTCGATATCGTCAATATCGCTTTCGTCTTGCTGCCGCTGCACTTCTTTTTGAATTCTCGCAAGCAGAGAGCTGAACGACTCATCAATGGGCCCATTTCGATATGGCCGAAGTGCCAGAATGCACCCTTCCAGCAAACTGCCATCCACATTCAGGCGACCTCGTATTGCTTGTCGCACCAAATACCCAAGCCCGGCTTGAGGACTGGACGCCGCCCACTGCAACGCCTGCGCACACTTCCAACCTGCCGCCCGCTGATGAGCCCCAGTCCCTTCGAAGGACCCGGGGGAATAATACTCATGAATTGCAGAGATCCAGTCTCTGTAGCTCGCACCCAGATCAACGATGATCGGTGGATGCACAATTCTACGAGGAAACAGCAAACGTCCATCCCAATTGACGATGTCATCCTTCGTGCGAAAAATCACGCGACCCTGCAGCGCCTCGACAGCTTCTCCGGGGCCTTTCAACAATCCAAGCAGATTCTCGAATCTGCTTACGTGCCCCTGATGCGGAGTTCCGCTAAGCAAAACCACTCGACCCGAAGGAGACTGTTTTGATATCAGTTCACGCACCAGCCGAAATTTCTCTCGAGGATCACCTCCCCCTGCTGCCCAATCTGATAAGTGGTGGCATTCATCAACGACGATGATGTCCCAAGGTTCGCCACTCAGGAAGCGATTGCGGTGCGCCGAGTGCACTGCTCGATGAATGCTTGCGATGATCCGGCTATCGGAAAGCCGTGCATCAGCGTCGACAGACGACCACTGGCGAAATCTTAGGTGCAATCGATCAAATTCCCTTCGCACGTTGGAGACGAGCCTCGCAGGGGCCAGGTAGAGAACTCGAAGCCTGGGATGTACGTCCAGCAACTCCTTCAGTAATAGGCCAGCCTCAACTGTTTTTCCGAGGCCCACCTCATCTGCAATCAGCACTCGGCGTAGATGATCGCTGTCCAGAATGTGCCGAACAAGACTGACTTGATGTGACAGAGTCGATACTTCTCGGGCGTCCAGTCGTCGCTGGGGATCTTCGCATATCAGAAAGTATGCCCAGAATCGCCACAAGCTTCGCCGCGTAATGCTCCCGATATTTTCATCTGCAGTTAACGAAGCAAAGAGCTCAGCTGGCGTAGGGAGCTGCGTCAATCGACGAGTATCCACGCCCTGGTCAACAATTGGAGGTGCCCCAGAATCCGTAGCGAAAAATCGCCGAGGAGGGGCTGCGAGGTCAGCCGTCCGGATACCCCATTCCTCAGCGGTCCTGATGACAAACTTTGGCACAATGTCTTCTTCGGAACGTACGATGGTTGTGGGCACTTTTGAACGACCTTTCAGCAGTAAATTGCGGACTTCATGTGCTTGCTTCTAGGTTGTCGTCGGCTGATCAGCCAGCACCGCGTCAATGGTCTCAAGAATCGATTTCCGTTTCTGAGCGTCGCTGCGTTTCACGGAATCTTCATGAGACGACACGATTGCTTCGGCCGCTGACGCCAAAGGATCCTGATGGTTCTCCCAAGCCCCGACGATCTCTTTTTCAACAATTCCATAGTTCTCCAGAAGGACGCGTTGAGCTGGAGCCCTGGCAGCATCAACCGCTTCCTCAGCCAGCAGATCAAACAGCTCCAGGATTCGTTTCCGAACACCCGTTCCAACATGATCGTTCTTTGCAACAAAGGCTTTGCACCTTCTTCGGATCGGACCTTCGATTGCATCAGACAACTTGCTTTTGACATTGTCTCGCAACTCATCCACTATATCTTTTCCAATAGTTGCAAGGTGCTTCGTATCTGCAGCGATTGTTTCTCGATGTGCTTCAATCCTTTTCGGCTGAACCCTGCCTACCTGCTCGCGGGCCCAGATGACAACCTGATCAACAAAACTCAGGCAATCGTCAGAGTATTCCAGTGTCCGTTTTCTTAGTTCCTTGAGAATAGTCTTGCTCCAGGCTTCCGCAATTGGGTCCTCAAACGCCTGAGCAAAGTCTGTCGGCAGATTGATGTGTCTGGCGCCGACATATGTACCTTCGCGTTTGACCGCTGCCTGCAAAGTCTTCCAATGTGCGTCTCTCAATTTCCGAAGATACCCCCGGATCGTTTTCGACGCAGAAATGCTCGCTTCCAGGACAACATTCTCAATGCTTGATGGAAGCGATTCCTTGAGAAAACTTCGAAAGCTGCCTTGCCGCGCTCTGAACTCTTCTCGCAATGGCTTCAAAAAAAAATCCAAATCCTTTCGCAGGGATTCCGCTTCTTCGCGCGCACGCTCTCCTTCTTCCCAACGAGCATGGATGCCCAGAAGAATCCCGCACAGACGATTCTGAAAAGATCGCAGTGCCTCTTCAAAGCGGTTCAGACGAAACATGGCATGGTTGATAGCCATGTTTTGCAGGCCATCAGCAAGGGCGGTCACTCCACTTTCCTCAGGTAAATGCAGAAATGACCGATCTTCCTCATCGTCAATCAGCAACTTTCGGTATTCAATAGCAGACACAGGATAGATCTGCATTCCTTCAACAATACGGCTGATTGTTTCAGTCTTTCCTTCACCCATCTCCTCATTTCCCAGAGTCCATGCTTGAGCCAGTCGATCGCGAATTTGACTTCGAACAATCTGTCGACATTCGTTCATGACGTCCACAAGATGCTCGCGTTTCGTCTTGCTCTTGCTCTTGTCCTGAACCCTGCGTTCGTTGGCAATTTCGTCTGTTTTGACGACTGCAACAACAAGATTGATCGGATCCGCAGAGGGGTCGTCAATTGAATGCAGCAGACGAGTCAGGAATCCACTTGTTCTTAACAGATTTGCGTCCGTTTCCATGACGCCCCGATGGTTAACCACAAGCACAACAGCGTGGGCGTCGTTCTTAACCCATTTCTCGGTGACTTTGCGATAAACATCCCCCGCGATACCCAGTCCGGGCAGGTCAATCAGTTCGAGACCATTTTTCAGCAACGGAGAATCCCAGGAGACTTCTAACTGCTGTATCACTGGGGCCAGAAATCCAGCTGCGTGATCGTGCAAGTCACGTCGAAAGTGGGGCGATGTCGAGTCCACTTCGTGTATCGATGAATCCCCTTTGTGTTCCGAGTTCAAAATCACACGCAGTTTGGCTAACCGCTCTTTGTCGATCTCGCGTGCGACTGTGCCCCAGACTCGCTTGTTCCCCGTGATCTCACGAATTCCATCGACAAGATATCGAAGTTCACACTCAGAATCCTGCCCGCCCGTAATCAACAACTGTGCCTGTTTTCGAAAGTATTCCATTCTGGAACCACGATCGGATTCATCCGCACTCTTCAGATCCTGCAAATCTTCAAGTTCCTCCTCGTCCAATGTTGAAGCCAATCGGCTTGCTTCTGCAGGGCTTGTCGGAATACTTTCTAAACGCCGGAGCGCCGTTTCCAGAGCAAAGCCAAGCGTCCATACTCGTTTTGGGGGATGATAGATTGCAGCAAACGCCGGAGTATCGCCGTACCCAATCTGAAGCGCCTGCGCCGTTAACGGTCCCACACCTCCGCTGGGAACTACGATCTCATTCCCGGCAACGAGTGCGTTAATCAGTGTGCTTTTCCCGATACCTGATCCGCCTACAAAACAGGCTGAGATCGGCTTGTTGATGACGCGTTCACGCGTTTCAATCCGCTCAATTTCCCGATCGAGTTCTTCGACTCTCCCAGCTTCTTCAGACGCCAGAAATGGCCGAACTCTCTTGCGATACCAACGCTGCAACTCCAACGTACTTGGTTTTTCGGATGACATAACGCCCATGTACCTTGATGCAAAGGGATGAAATTGCTTTTCCCAGGGGCAAAGGCTACTGGCGGACTGCATCGCGAGCAAATGGTAGCTCGGTTTTTGTAGTCGTTTACATTCATTGCTCGCTGGATTTCAGTGGATTGAGCCGAAGACTCTAAAGTCAATGAGAAGCTGTCGCTGTTAATTCGGCTGCTTGTGAGCTGAGTGATTTCCGTTTCAGAAGTTTGTTGAAGCCAGTCCGGTCACCGTGATGATGCGCGGCATCATTGAAAACCTGTTTCACCCAGAGCGACTAGAACGGCTGTTTAATAAGACGGTGGTCGCCCAGTACACGCGGACGCTTCCGTTCACAACGGTCGCCGAGGTCATGGGAGAAGTCGTCTTCAACGTCAGCCCTTCCGTGGGAGCTTCGCTGACCGTCTGTCGCAATGATCTCTGGATGGCCGATCGTAACTTCTGCGTACTTGCATTTCTGTTTGGAATCATCCTGAGCAACGCCCGGTTTGCGATTCGTCATCACGCCAGCATGCCGATTGAACTGGTTGGCCGACGCGCGCTGGCGCCTCTGAAACGGGCCGCGTGTACGAACAGAAAGCCCGGATAACCGATCCGGACACAGGCAACGCCGTGAAGGATTTATTCCTGTGTTTTCGGGCCAAAGGCCCATCCGTTCGAATAGCCTGGGCCAACGGCCCAGGCGCTTATGAGTCCCATGTTCCAAAGCCCCAATCGGGGCGGCCATTCAATGGAGACGAATCGAATTGTCGGCCCGTTGCCCTTTGTCGATGATAAAAACGCGTGTTACCAGGGCCGCTGGCCCTGGCTATTGGAACGAATGGCCCATTGGGCCGGAACCGCAGGCAGTCGCATCATTGCCGTTTCTTCTCTTTTTGCAATCCGGTCAATTCCACCACATTTTACGGGAGAAAAATCCTTCACGGCGTTGGGCCACGGGGCGTATCAAGACGATTCGCTGCGTGACTCTCGTGTTGAAGACACCGACTCGCGATGGTGAGACCGAAATCCGAATCCTCACGAATCTGCTCAGGAAGGAAGCGACGACGTTGAAAGTCGCGGATCTACGCACCCATGCACAAGTTAAATGGCATAATCGCAGGAATCACAATCAGGGGACTCACGT
>JBDNHX010000514.1:0-10871 GCA_041688565.1 Planctomycetaceae bacterium | reverse complement strand
GAAGATGCGGCCACAGTTGTGAGCTAATGTTGCCATAAGTCATCCTCGTTCTTCCGAGAACGCTGGATTGTCTTATTGATGATGCCGATCGGCCTCAGCACCAGAAATTTCAGGACTGAACACCATGAGTATGTTCGAGAGTCCAATAGACATATTATCAGTCCCGGTGAACAGCAGTGGCCTGGTGGACGTTGGATCTCCATGCTCTCCGTTTCCGGAAGGCTTGTGGGTTCTCGTGAAGAGCTCGGGCGACAACTCGTCCAATCAGCGGGTCAATGTGGTTGCTCCCACGTTTGCGGTCGGACGCCATCCTTCCAGCAATTTGTGTCTCAGCGATCCGACGGTTTCTGGTCGCCATGCCGAGGTTCTGACGATCAACAGAGACCTGTTTGTTCGGGACCTGAACAGCACCAACGGAACGCTGCTGAACGGCCGACGAATTCAGCATCTGACCGGACTTCGATCCGGCGATGTGCTGCATTTTGGCAGTGTGATGTTCACGCTGCAGTCGTCGACAGACGAGTGTACCAGTTCCACTGTCACAGCGAATGTGTCGGCCGAAGCACTGGCTCACCTGCAGTTTGAAAAACTGCTCCGAAGACCAGCGCTGCGACCTTATTTCCAGCCGATCGTGCGCCTGAGTGACTCGGGTCGAGTCGGCTTTGAAGTGCTTTCCCGCAGCTATCTGCTCGGGCTTGAAACACCGGAAAAAATGTTCCGCGTCGCGGCCTCGAAAAATGTGGAAGCCGAACTGAGCCAGGTGTGCCGAACTGAAGGACTTCGAATTGGCGAGACACTTCCGGTCACTCAGTTTTATCTCAACACACATCCGGCCGAAATGGCCGGTGTTGAATTGTTTCCGTCGCTGGAACGGCTGCGAGCTGAATACCCGACGACCCAGATTGTCCTGGAAGTTCATGAAGGTGCTGTTGCTTCGAGTGCCCAGCTTCGCGAACTGCGCAGAATAACAACGGACCTGAAAATGGGACTGGCTTACGATGACTTCGGGTCGGGTCAGGCCCGACTGAAGGAGCTGTTTGAAGTTCCGCCGGATGTACTGAAGTTCGATGTGAAATTTGTACACGGTCTGCCGTTCACAACGGCCCAGCATCGAGCCACCATTCAGTCGCTGATACGAATCGTCAAGGATCTGAATGTGGTGCCGCTGGCAGAAGGCGTGGAAACCGTCGACGAAGCGTCTGTCTGTTTCGATCTGGGTTTTGAGCTTGCTCAGGGTTATCTGTTCGGTCGAGCCGAAGCGGCCAGCCACTGGATCAATGTTTGAAGTATCAGCCAGCCGCGGTCCAGTATTTCAGATTTGGTCCCTTTTGCCTGCAACGCTTTAAGAATCTGCCACCATGTTGATGTCACGTCCTGCACAAGGAAGATCGAGCGATTCAGCATTGCTGACGGCTCTGCTGGCTGGAGAAAGTTTCTGGCCCTCAGATCCGGCGTCATTCCATGAACTGGGTCTGACCGAGCCCTTCCTTGAAGCCATGGTCTGCCGACTGCTTCGGTCGTCCGGTAATCTCACCGGCCGATCCATCGCGGGCGATCTATGCATTCCCTTCCGCATGGTTGAAGGGCTTATGGATCGCCTGAAAAACCGTCGCATGGTCATTCATTGCGGCAGCGCGAGCATGAATGACTATGTGTTTGGACTGACCGACGAAGGCCGTCGGCGTGCTGAAGTCTTCCACGCAGAATGCGCTTACGTGGGCCCTGCTCCGGTGCCGCTTGCCGACTATGTGATATCGGTCGAAGCTCAGGCGATCTGTGATCAGCCGGTCCGCCGGGAAGAACTGGATGATGCGTTTTACAACGTGTCTGTCTCCGACGAACTGATGGATATGCTGGGCCCGGCCATTAATTCGGGCAGCGGTCTGTTTCTGTACGGAGCCCCCGGGAATGGCAAATCAACGCTGGCCCGCTGTCTGACCAGTTGCTTCGGACAGGAGATCTGGATTCCTTATGCCGTAATGGACGGCCGTGAAATCATCACTTTGTTCGATCCGGCCTATCATCAGGAAGTGGAGCAGCCGGGGGATCGCCTGGCGTATGACCGGCGCTGGGTTCGCATTCGTCGTCCCACGGTGATCGTGGGTGGCGAGCTGACTTTGGACAGTCTTGAGATTCGGCATGATTCCACAAGCAATATCAGTGAAGCTCCGCTGCAGATGAAGAGCAACTGCGGCTGTCTGCTGATCGACGACTTTGGTCGTCAGCGTGTCAAGCCGGAAGAACTTCTGAACCGGTGGATCATTCCGCTGGAAAACAAGCACGACTATCTGACGCTGGCCACAGGCAAGAAGATTCAGGTTCCGTTTCAGCAACTGATCATCTTTTCGACCAATCTGGATCCGGCCGATCTGGTGGACGAAGCTTTTCTTCGCCGCATTCCGTATCGAATTGAAGTGGAAGATCCTGGAGACGAAGAGTTCCATCGGCTGTTCCAGATTTCTGCGGAAAAGCTGGGATGCAACTACGATCCTGAAGCCGTCGAGCACCTGATGAATAAATGGTATCGCGCGGAGCAGCGACCGATGCGCCGCTGTCATGCTCGCGACCTGCTGCTGCAGGTCCGCAGCTACTGCCTTTACCGGGGTCTGCAGTTCGAAATGTTAGCCGAATATTTTGACACGGTGTCAGAGTGTTTCTTTACGCGTATTCCTACGCGACCCCTGAACGCCTCATTTGAGATCGCTCAGCCGATGTGTCGTTGAAAGGAGCAGAAACCATGCTGAAGACAGAAATTCAATCCACTGCATTATTGTCCGAGCCGGATATTCGGCCGACGACGTCATTCAATCTTACGGAAATTGCCGGCTATCGTCTGCAGGAACGTATTGGTATGGGTGGCTTCTGCGAAGTCTGGAAGGCCATCGGCCCGGGCGGATTTCCCAAAGCGGTCAAGATCCTGTTTGGCAACCTGAGCGGGCCTCAGGCTGAGACTGAGCTTCGCGCACTGAATCGCATTCGAGACCTGCGTCATCCATTTTTGCTCAGCATTGAACGTGTGGAAGTCATCGACGGCCGAGTGGTGATTGTGACCGAACTTGCGGATCGAAGTCTGGACGATCGCTTCAAGGAAATCGTCGCCAGCGGTCAGAAGGGTATTCCACGGGAAGAGCTGATCGGATATCTGCGGGATGCTGCGGATGCGCTCGATTTTATGTCCGACCAGCATGAATTGCAGCATCTGGACGTGAAGCCCGACAACCTGCTTCTGCAGGGAAGTCATGCCAAGGTTGGTGACTTTGGACTGACGAAAAGTCTTGCTGCGGGCAGTCATTCGCTCGTCAATGGTTTCACTCCGCTCTACACGCCTCCGGAACTTTTCGACGGCCGGCCTGAACGAGGCAGCGATCAGTACAGTCTGGCGATCGTTTATCAGACGATGCTGACCGGTGTACCGCCCTTCAATGGTCGCTCGGCGGCGCAGCTTACGTCTCAGCATTTGAAGAGCGCTCCGGATCTGAGCACTCTGCATCCGTCGGACCGTGCGATGGTAGCCCGCGCTCTGTCAAAGAATCCTCGAACACGTTTTCCAAGCTGTCGTCAGTTTATCGACGAATTGTCGCGGCGACGTTACGCCAGTTCTTCGCTGCCGAAGGCTGCGGAAACCGCAGAACCAGCAGCGACCAGTTCTCTAAAGCATTTTGTGGAATCAGGTACGGCCGGGATCAGCACTTCTCAACTGATGCCTTCCGCAACGCCGCTGCGTCCGCCCGGAACTGAGGGACTGACCTGGCTGGTTCGTCCGACCATGTTTGTGGCGATTGGCGGGATGGGTGCTCAGGTTGTTTCGCAGTTCCGCGAACGACTGCAGCATCGATTTTCCGACGCACCATTGCCAGCCATTCATTTTCTCTGTGTGGATGCCGATCTGGAAACGACTCAGCACATGGAACGCGACGCCGCCTCAACATCGGCTACGTCACTGGCGACCATTGGAATTCCGCTCAGGACTTCGCATGAATACCGCAAGTCGCCTCGAGATCATTTGAACTGGCTCAGTCGACGATGGCTCTTCAATATTCCACGATCCGGAAAAGTGGAAGGCATGCGCCCATTGGGACGACTGGCCTTCGTTGATCATCAGGAGCAGATTCGCAACCAGCTGCAGAAAGGGATTGATCAGATCTTTCACGGCGATGCGGCGCGAGCATCCAGCGAACAGACTCAGCTTCCATTCACTCGCGATGGTCTGGACTTTGTCATTGTGGGCTCCACCTCAGGTGGTACATGCAGCGGGTCGCTGCTCGACGCGGCTGCTTTGCTGCGATCACTGCTCTCGGAAAAGAAAGGACTGACCCCGTGCAGCGTCACTGCCCTGCTGATGCATGGGACAGGAAACTCGGCCCCGCTGGCGGACATGCAGGATGCCAACACCGTGAGCTTTTTGAAAGAGCTGAATCACTTCAGTCTGCCGGGAGTCCAGTGCTCGGTGGCTCAGAACAGAACAGGCAACACGTCAGGCACTGCAATGCCGCTTGATGAAGTCGTCCTTGTTCATCTGGGCGACGATCTGAGCAATGTGAATTTTCAGACCGGTATAGCCTCTGTCACAGACTATCTGGAACTTCGGACGCTGACACCGGCTCGGCTGGAGATGGATTCCTGGCGAATCGCGGCCGACAATGATGCAGAAAGCAAAGCCAGCTTTTCATTGAAGACCTTTGGCATCGCAAGGGTGGCCTATGATACGTGGGATGTTGCCAATTCAGAAGCCAGCATGCTGGCGTCAGCCATTATTCAGCGGTGGACGAATGCCAAAGCCGCAGTCGATGGCTCAGGCAGCAGCTCGCTATCCATCGGACTCATGGCCCTGATGCAGGATCTGTCATTGACCGGTGACGCGGTCATTGATCTCGTTCCCCGACTGCTCAATGCGGAACGGACGCGGCGAGTCGACGACTATGCTTCCGCGATCTGGAGCCGTCTGGGCTCAGCCTCCGCTGTGGAAGAAGTTCCCGGTCTTGTCGCCAGCCTGATCAGTCAGGAAACTAGTTCGACGGTGCAGAAAAGTGCGATCGCTGCGGTGATCGAAGAAATTCGAAAAGATCTGACGGCCGGGGTCTCTCGATCGCTGACAAAAATTGTTGGTTATGTACACAGCTGCATTGAAAGTCGTGGCCGAATCAGTGCGGCTCAGCAGGCCGTGCAGGAGATCCTGGTGCAGATTGATGAAGCGGCTGCAGCCAGTGTCCGCCAGAAGTCGGACCTGCAGTCGGCCTTTGCCGATCTGTGCTCATCGTTCTCTAATCAGGCGGCAAGTCCGTCTGATACAGTGGACGGAAATACGCTGAAGGTTTTCTGCCGACAGTACTGTATGCTCCTCGTGTGTCAGACGGTCTGTCAGAACGTTACGGCACAGCTGAAGAATCTTCGGGAATCGACAGCAAAGCTGCATGATGAACAGATGCCGCTTCTGAAAAAACGACTGCAGTCACTGTCTTCGCTGATAGAAACCCGGAGCAGTGAACCGTCCGCGTTTCCTGCGCCGATGGTGAATGCCTTTGAAGAGTTTCTGCTGAAGAGCACTCGATTCCGCGTGTCCCAGCTGATTCAAAAAGACGCAAGTTCTCGTGAAGCTGCGGCCTTAAGTGGCGAAGCGGCAAATTTCCTGTTCCAGAGCTTTGGAAAAACATCGGGCGAGATTCCGGTGATCGCGACGGCGACCACATCCGCATTTCCCGCGACGGCTCGTCCGTTCCTTCGTAATGTGGGTGGCGGCCAGCGTGTCCTGGCGGCTGTGCCGGAGCAGATTCCTGCTGAACCGTGGCGAGCTCAGATTCAGAGCGAATTCGGAGCCTGTGTGTCGGTCTGTCCAATGGACCGAAAAGATATCACCGTGGTTTGCGAAGTGGAGGGAATCACAATTCCGGCAGTGATGGATACGCTTTCGAATCTCAAACCGAAAGTCATTGAACTTGCCGGACGTGTTCATTCACGACAGGATATTCAGTGGTAGTTCCGGGGCCATTGACCCAATGGCGTGGTCTTATGGCGTAGCGGAAGTCGCCAAGACTTTCGGCACCTCCGTTTTTGCAAGGAATCGTCATAGCGGAAGCCGCCAAGGCTTTCGGCAGACTTGGGCGTCGTTGGCAATTACCGAAACGCCTGGTGTGTTCCGCTAAGAAATGACCAATCACCGAAACGCTTGGCGCGTTCCGCTACGAAATGAGTGCTTTTGACCGTCTTCGGTCCGGCTTCAGGTTTTCGTTATACGGCTGCCGAGATCATCCTGTGGAATCAACAGGCTGATATCCTGAAGCGTGGCATTTCCGCGCGGCCAGCTCAGGACAAAGCGAGTTCCCTGGCCAGGTCCCCCTTCGATTCGTACCCGACCTCCGTGTTCTCGGAGAATCTTGCGACTGACGGGCAGACCAATTCCGGTTCCGCGTGAACCTTTGGAGGATTCAAAGACATTGAAAATCGCCGCCCGTTGATCCTCGGGAATTCCGGGGCCATTGTCGCTGACCGCCACCAGCAGCATATCAGCCGACTTGTCATATCCCGTTTGAACTACGACAGCCCCGCGTTCAATTCCGTCGACAGCATCAATCGCATTGGAAACGATATTCAGGACGGCTCGATGAATTCCTTCGCTGTCGAAAAGTGACGTGGGAATCTCATCGCCCTTTCGATATTCCAGCGTCACACCGCACTCGGCCGCTCTGGCGGCCGCGAGCTCCGCAACTTCGCCGACGACTTTATTCAGGTCGGCGAGCTGCAGACATGGCACACGATCTTTGCTGAAGTTCAGCATGTCCATGACAAGGTCATAGATGCGCGTCTGGTTCCGTTCCACAATTTCTGAACCCTGGCGGATCAGATCGTTTTTATTCTGATCCAGGCCCATGCGAATCAGATAACTTCCGCCACGGACGCCTTGCAGAATGTTCTTAATATGATGACTGAGCACCGTGATCGTTTGGCCCATCGCCGCGAATCGTTCGGCCTTCAGCATCGCATCCTGAAATTGACGGGATTCAAGAGCAAGGGCGGCCTGGCGAGCCACCGTAACGACTGTTCGCAGGTGTTCGTCATTAAGCCGCAACTGAACTCCGGTCGTCATTGCGGAATTAAAGGTCGTGGTTGTGTCGAGATAAAAAACGCCGAGCAGATCCGAGCGGCCTCGCATGGGAGCGCAGATGGCTTCGCGGATACCAGCTGTGACGATACTTTGACCCGTCTGAAAACGGTCGTCCAGACTGGCGTCAGAAGTTCTGACCGCGGTTCCATGTCGCAGAACATAATCTGTAATGGAACGCGACACCGGCATCTGTTGAACGTTCGCCGACGGACTGCCGCGATGCGAAAACGCAATCACTGTCAGGTCCGCTCCGACCGGGTCCTTCAGCAACACGCAGCCACGGTCCGCGTTTACGGCGTTCAGCGTCAGGTCCAGAATTCGCTGCAGCAGCGCCTCAAGGGAATGGACAGGAGTCACCAGCTCCTCGGCCACATGATACAGCAGTTCCAGACCGCTTTGTGAGCCCTGCACGGGAAGTGCCGAGACGCCGTCAACACCGACCGTCTGAGCAAATACCGCGGAATCCAGCGGCCGAGCATCTTCAATGAAACGAATTTGATTGGCCGAAATTACTGGCTGATGGTGACTATCCGGCAACTGGAACGCAATCACGCTGGAGCCAAACTGCAGCGTGTCCCCATTGACGAGCACGTGTTCTGCAACGGCAAGACCGTTCACTTTTGTGCCGTTGGCACTGTGCAGATCGTTCAGGACAAAGTCGAGCCCGTTGTGTGAGATCCTGGCATGATGCCGTGAAACTTCGCTGTCATCCAGACGTAGATTGCAGCCCACACTTCTGCCGATCACCACGTCCTGGTCGGAAGTGATTTCAAAGCGGCTGCCGCGATTGGCTCCGCTGATGACAAGTAAGGTGGCTGGAAACACAGGAGAAGTCTGTATGTAAAAGACGGATTGAGGAAATCCGAAGGAAGGCGGGATCAGGTAAAGAATTCCTGACGAGGACGCTGCAGGATTTCTGCAGGTCCAGCATCCTGTCATCGCTCGGCTTGTGATTCGGAATTTCTTTAATGCTCTTGGTTATTTCAGTAGATTGGATAAGAACACTCAAGCACAACTCCGCTCCCAATCGCTCATTCGCTGTGAAAAAATGTGCCCGCCAGTCACGGCCAGGTCAACCTGCGAGCGGCATGATGGTACCAGCGGGACGTGATTCTGAATCCGTGGGGGTGGCGTTGGGCGAGGGATGAGAAATGAACAAATCCCCCGACGGAGAGACACGGTTGTGGTTCGCCGCGTCTCTCCGGGTAGTTAAGCAACATGTCCGCCGAGCATCGGCAGCATGGCTATCGGCAATAAGTCGACTTCATGACGCCGAACACAATTCCGCCCATCACGAGTGGAATCGGCATGTAGCCAAACGGAAGGCTCTGGTCATTCAGGAAGTACAGAATCGCCGCGGTTCCGATTGTGGCCCAGCAGGCGGCAATGGCCGTAAGAGCCACTCGCTGCTGAGATTCTTCAGGCGTCAAAGGTGCAGATTTACTTTTCGCTTTTGCTGCCGCAGCGGTCTTCTTTTCGGGCGTTTCCTTCCCGGCCTTGCCAGCCTTTCCGGACGATTTGGTTCGTGTCTCTTCAACGGCCGCTTCGTCTCTCATGCCTGGCGCATAATACTTTGCGATGGCCTGATTCACGGCCCGGGGAAGAGCCAGCACAGCGCGCATTGGCATCCCGCACCGCAACCGGATTTCGTCTTCCAGGGCCGGAGACGGTTCATCAATGCAGGCCACCATCAGCCGGCCGCGATCTTCAAACAATGGCAGGCAGGAGTGTTTCTTCACGATTCGGCGCGGAATCTTGTCCAGTACGTTGTCTTCAGGCAGCATGTCTTCCAGATCGACATACGGCAGTCGCAGTTCCACAGCCAGAGCCCGCGTGGCTTCAACCGGTTCCACGAGATCCATCTGGATCACCGCATCACGATGATTCAGGCCTCGTGCGTCCGCAAAGCTTTCAATCTCCGTCACCTGAGACCGCTTGATCAGATTTTTGGAAACCAGATACTGCAGCGTTGTTTTCGGTTCTTCGTCGTTGGTCTGTGAAGGCTCACGTCCCAGAGAAACGTCGTACTCATGCTTACCGTCCGGATCGGTCAGGCACAGCATTGCCTTTGCCATCTCGTTCAGCAGCTCCTGAGACCGCACAAGATACTGGCCGGTTGCGTACTTTCGAACGTGAGCGTTGAGCTTTCGGTAATTGCCGCGAATCTTCTCAACGTCGTCCTCAAACTGCACCAGACGCAGCAATGTGTAGTAATCCGGTGGACGATCGCCTTCCGGAATTCCCAGCCATTCTTTGTAGACGTCGATCTCAGACACTCCGTACGCTCCTGTGCAACAAGGCCAGCGTTTTTCGATGATGGTTCCAGCCGCGAGCTTCTGTTTATCACGTCGCTCGAAGCCACACAAGCGTGGCGATACTACTTAAAACGGGAATCGATCGTCCAGATCCGCATTGGCCAGGTCGACAAGAAATTTCGAAAGTCGTTCCACCATGATTTCCATCAGCCGCTGGCCCTTTTCTGCAGTGGCTGCATGTGGATTTCCAGCTCCGGTGTTGGTCGTCAGCAGGTGCCATGGCCGAGTGATCGAGACCCAGCCGTTGTTGACTGCGGTGAGCCGCGTTTCCGCGGTTACGCCATCGTCTGCCGCCAGTGTCCCGTCCGGAGTTTTTGCGACCAGATGGCCAAAATACGCCAGCCCAAGCGACGTCTCAATTTCCCCGGCGTGATCATCCGCTTCCTTGAAGATTGATTTTTTTACATCGGCGGTCAGGCCACGAAACCAGTCACACAGAAAGAGCTGCACGGAAGTCTTGCCGTTCAGTTCGCGTAACAGCGGTTTGAATTCGTTGCCGCCGTGGCTGTTCAGAATCAGGAGCTTTCGGATCCCGTGTCCTTCCAGCGATTCGACCAGATCCTGAATCACACGAGCCAATGTCGAGGGATTCAGATTCATCGAAAGTCGACATTGAGACTGATTCGTTTCTGTGCCATACGGAATCGTCGGCAAAAGGACGACCTTGGCACCCTGATTCCAGGCGGCCTCACAACTACGGCTTCCAATTGCTTCCGCTTCGAAGGTATCTGTGCCATACGGCAGATGCAGATTGTGAGGCTCCGTGGCTCCCATCGGCAGCACAGCCACCTGATATTCGCAGGCCTTCACATGAGCAAAATTTGTTTCAGCGAGAATCCACGGACGCATCACATGACTCCAGACGGAAGACTTCAGACAATGGCGGTCGCCCCGGTTTTAAAAAACCAACGACCCGTTTTCAACGGCACGGTCTGCCGCGGAGTTGTTCCCGCCGACCGATTCGTTTCGCGTAGGATAGCTAAGTCTCGGTCGATCAATAATCGTCGCCTTTCGCTCCGCGAAAGTAGCGTTCTTTCGCGGCGAGGCTGGGAATCAGGGTGGGACCGGGCTGCGCAAAAGTCGGGTTGATAAGGCCTATTGATTTATCCGGTTTTGTTCCGGTGTCGTCACGAAGCTCGGGCATGAGAATATCGTTGTCAACAACTCTGTCAGAGTCCGGCCCGACTGGCCTTGTGCCAGTCGACCGCAGGTTTGGGTACTATAACCGCTACCTTGAACTCGTTCACTTTGCCAGACTGAAAACACTGAGCTTCGCAGTCGAGACTCAAGGAAGCAAAGTTCGAATCAAATTCGCTGCCGATCGTCGTCCGCCGTCGAAGCTGGGCGAGATCCAACCGGATCACTGGCTGGCGGAATACAAAACCGAACTTTTGAATGTACTGAACGTGCTGACGATGCTTGTTGAGCTGGAGCCAGAACAGGCAAAACTACTGGAG
>JBDNHX010000513.1:0-7732 GCA_041688565.1 Planctomycetaceae bacterium | reverse complement strand
TGAGTGATTCTGTCTCTCCTCTTTCGGACTGGCAAGGCGGCCAAAAGTACACGGGTTTCTTTTCTCGAAGGCAGGAAGGTCCTGTGCGGTTTTCCGTTGCTCGGGAACCCGATAACCTCTCGCAACCTGCGCAGGCTGCGTTTTGAGCAGCCCAACAAGCCAGATCGTTCACTTTCTGAATGCGTAAGCGGCGGTGTTTTCGTCTCCAGGCTTTCTCAAGATCTTGAGTTCGCCAACGCTTTGCGTGTTCTGACTCAAGTTTGGTCATCGGCAAACTGTGACATTTGCAGCAGGTTTTGGAGATTACCGCTGACCTGTGTCCATCAACTGATTGTTCTGTTCTGGCTTACATTGGCATGCCACTGTTGCCGCTTGAGAAGAGCTGTGTGTAGAATCAGCAAAGTGCTGCGGTTTGAAAGTGGAGTCACGATATGGCTCGTTATGGCGATGCGAACAACTTCTGGCGATTGTGCCGCGGTCCAGCGAATTGGTTTACCTTTCGCTGCCCGGACGAGGTAGTCGTTCGCCAAAATCAGACTCTCATTGAGCTGCGTCATAGTTCGGAAGACGCTCCCCTCACCGACCCTGCCAACGCAACTCCATCGTCGGATGACGCCGAGAGCAATGACCGGTCGATGCTGTCCATGGTGACGTGGTGGGACGATGCAGACACGGATGCAGCTCGGAGACCCTCACCGGATTTGACTCTGCTTTTTCCGCAGGTCGTTGCTCTTCGTCCGGAACAGTCGCTGAATATCTCTTCTCAGAACGAAGTCTGGAGCGGTGTCTCGCGCCGCCCGCGAACTGGCTGCTGGCTTTCTCGCGTGTTCGGCCGAAAGCCTCAGTATTCCTGGCGACTATGGACTCTTCGCCGCGGTCGACTGACGATCGTGGCCACCATGCAGTCGGCCGACAGTGAACCTCTGGACCCAAAAGTTCTTCAGACCTGTGAACGAATTCTGGAGACTCTTGAGATCGCCGAACAGCCGGCCTGGCCACCAGACGTTTTCATGAAACAGGTCATCGAACTGGCTCGTCAGAGCTTTCCTTTGCTGCAAACCGCTGCGACTCGCGGATTCTCGTTGCGCCTCGGACATTCGGAGATCGGTCTTTCGAATTTCTATCGCATGTATCTGCAGGAACCTGAACGTTTTCGCCGAATCGTCCTGCCGGCTCTGACCACAATGGTTCGACTTCAGGAGCTCGGCCCGGATCAGTTGGTTCCGGCGCTCGATGAGATTCGCGATCACATTCTGCCCATGCTTTCGGCCGAAGATGATGTGCGGATTGACGAGCGCGTCAATATGCCGTGGGTTGGCGGTTTGTCCGTCGGATATGTTGTGGACGAAGATGATTCCTACAGATACGTTCACAAGGCGATGCTGGAGAACTGGAAATTATCGCTCGACGAACTGCATGAACTCGCGATTCACAATCTTCAACAGTATACCGCAGATAATCCGCTGGAACTCACGATGGTCGGTGATGAATCAGATCCCCGAATGCTGATGCCGGTGAAGGCCGATGCCTACAACTGTTCACGTATTCTGGATCCAGGATTTCATCATCATCTCAGAGATCTGTTTGGGCCCGAATTAATCGTCGGGGTTCCCAATCGTGACTTCTTTGTCGCGGTGACGCTGAAGGATCGCGCACTCATCGAACAGGTGCGGTCGCGTGTGAATGAAGATTTTGCCACCATGCATCACCCGCTGACGCGACGGCTGCTTGTCGTCTCTGCGGATGGAGTCAGTGAGTACTGTGAAGCCTGACGAACCTCCGTCGCCTGAACTTCGTGTCGCCTTCATCGGCGGCGGGTCTGGCGGACATCTATTTCCGGCGATTGCGGCAGGCCATTCTTTATTGAGTCTTCATCCCGGCGCCAAGCTTCGGTTCCTGTGCAGCAGCCGGCCGGTCGACATGCAGGTTCTGGCGACCGCAGAGTGGCCCGCAGAAGTCGCGCAGGCTGTTCCCTATGTCAGAATGGCCGCGCGGCGTGGAGTGCTGTATCAACTTGCATTGCTGCCGGAGTGGATTCAGGGATATCGAACCGCCAGGCGAACGCTGCTGAGTTTTCGGCCTCACGTTGCCGTGGGTGTCGGTGCCTCCGCAAGTATTCCTGGAATGCTGGCGGCAAATCGGCTCAAAATTCCTCTCGTCCTGATGGAACAGAATACGATTCCCGGTCAGGCCACGCGAGTTCTGGCTCAATGGGCAAAGTTGACGCTCGCTGGAATGCCTTTTCAAATGCAGTCAGCAAAAACATGGCCCTCCGAATTAAAGGTCACGGGAACTCCTGTGCGTTCTGAAATATCTCGCTTGCGAGCAGCTCCGCGGGATCTCTCGGGACGGTCGCGGCTGCTGATTCTGGGCGGCAGCCAGGGATCGGCATCGGTTAATCGTCTGGTGCTGGAAGCTCTGGCCGATGAGCACTGTGTTCCATCGGACTGGCAGATTATTCATCAGACCGGCGAATCGCAGGTGAAGCAGGTTGCCGCCGAGTACGCTCGACGCGGCCGCACGGCGACAGTGCTAAGCTTTCTTCCCAATCTGCCCGAACTGCTCGCCACAGCGACAGTCGTGGTCAGTCGAGGAGGCGCGGGGACTCTGCAGGAGCTGGCTTGTGCCGGAACTCCTGCAATTCTGATCCCCTTCAGTCATGCGGCGGCCAATCATCAGCTCGCAAACGCCCAGCGACTCGCGGCCAACGGTGCCGCCGCACTTGTCGAAGAGACGTCGAATGACGCCGGCCTGCAGCTGAGGCAACTCCTGAACTCGTTCGTCAACAGCGCCCAAATCCGGGAAAAATATCGCCTCGGGATTGGTCAGTTCGCAGCCCCGGAGGCCGCAGATGTTTCAGCAAGTTTAATTAGTGAAGTCGCTGGCTTTCATTTGCAATAGCTGGTTTCTTCGGCGGGTCGGCAGAGATGTGAGTGGAAGAGTTTTACCGCGGATAGCACGGATTTCGCTGATAAAAGCAGATAATGCCAGGCCCATCGGAGGGCCTGCACAGGGACACCGAATGCGTGGAAAAATCCACAGTCGGCCATTGGTTTCTGCTGCGCAGGAGTGTTCTGTTGCGCGCCGCAAGACAAATCATCGTGAGACAAAAACAGCCGGGCATTGAAACTGGCTCGATTTCAGCAAACAATGTGGACGCAACACGAGTGGTCCATCGGGAGTCTCGTGCAAGATTCAGTTCTATCCGTCTGAGTTCAAGGAGTTCTGTGTTATGTCCTTTCGTCATGTGATCTCGTTCAGCCTTTGCGCTTTGGTAAGCGTGTCTGGTTCTTTGTCAGGTCTTGCTGTGCAGGCGGACGAGGCGAAGAAGCCCGCAGAAACCGTTGAAGTCAAGCTGAGGGACCTGGTCCTGAACCTGCCGAAGGATTGGGCTGCGTCTGACACTGTCAACAACATGCGGCTGGCGACGTACGACATTCCTCCGGTCAAAGGGGACAAGGAAAAAGGCGAACTGGCGATCTCCACATTTGGGGGTGATGGCGGTGGTGTTGCCGCGAACCTTCAGCGATGGATCGGACAGTTTGAGGAAGACGGTCGCGAAGCCGCGGTAAAAAAAGGAACCGTCGGTGAGAACGCTTATCATATCGCCGACATTTCCGGCACTTACAAGAAATCTGTTGGGCCTCCAATCCTCGGCAAGTCAACGCCCGCTAAAGGTTATCGGATGCTGGGTGTGATTGTGCAGGTCAAAGGCAAGGGCGTGTACTTTTTGAAGCTCACCGGGCCCGATGCCACCGTGAATGCCCAGGCTGACGCGCTGCGCGCTGCCTTTGGGGCGAAGACCGAGGGTGAAGACGATTACAAACTTGAGATCTGATCGCAGGTCAGCTGCCGTTTAAAATTGACGAGCCGTTCCTGACGGCGAGTGTTGATTGACCCTGAGCCGCAAGGCGCTAGCCGCGGGTGTTTGCTTTTTTTTATGACACGCACCCGCAGCTAGCGCTTTGCGGCTCATTCAATCAACAACCGGCAAGCTGCCCGCGGTGAGCCCACATTTGATGAAGCCGTTTTTTTCAGAATGAGTCCACAACTTGACGACCTCTAACGCGGAGTCATCCTCTGATTCACAAACCAGCGGTGACCACGACGCCCAGCCGCAGACCGAATCGCTATCGGTAGACCATGGGTACGATCGAATCTTCTGGTTCACGTACATTTCCAACGGCTTGACCACGCTCGCGAACGGGATGATGGTCCGTTATGCAGATTTTGTCGATCTTATTGGAGGCGATGAACAGCAACTGGGACTGATCGTCGGCGTTGGCATGATCGGCAGCATTGTGATCCGCCTGGCCCAGGGTGAAGCCATCGATCGCTGCGGATCGGCTCGAGTCTGGTTCTGGTCAGTGGTCATTTATTCTCTTAGCCTGATCCTGCATCTCGCGGTCTCATCCGCCTCCACACCGGCTGTGTTTTTGGTCCGCGCGCTGATGCAGGCTGGCCTCGCCGGTATTTTTGGGTCGTCCATCACTTTTGTGGCGCTGCGAGTCCCGGCTAAACGCATGGCAGAAATCATAGGGGCTCTGGGAACGTCCGGATTTCTGGGGCTGATGATCGGACCGCTTATCAGCGACTGGCTGGGCAGCGGTCACGCACCGGCCGAGCAAATGGTGTCGCAAATGTTCTGGACCGCCACCGTGCTCGCGGTCGGTTCGGCCGTTGTGACGTGGTTTGCCACGCGGGGAGCCGCAATGCCGGTTCATCATTCGCGTCCCTCATTGCTGCAGGTCATTCGCAGGCATCATCCGCTGATGATCTCGGCGACAGCCGCCGTCATGGGAGCCGGATTCGCCATTCCTGCGACCTTCCTTCGTCCGTTTGCGGTTGAGCTGAATATTTCCAGCGTCGGCCTGTTCTTTGTGGTTTACGCGCTCATGGGATTTGGTGCTCGGCTTGCGTCACGTTCTTTGTTTGAAAGGTTCGGCAACCGGCCGTGGATCTCCGTTGGCCTGGTGTTGCTTACCATCAGTTATCTGTTCTACATTCCCGTGACAAAGACGTGGCATCTGATAGCACCGGCAGCGATCGCCGGGGTAGCTCACGCGTTGCTGTTTCCTTCCATAATGTCAGCCGGCACGGCTGCGTTTCCACGCCAGTCGATGGGAGTCGCAACGTCGTTGATTCTGGCCATGTTCGATGTCGGCACTTTCATTTCCGCCCCGCTGATTGGCATCTTTCTCCGTATCGCGAGACCGTTGACTCCCAACGCCTATCCATGGATGTTTGGGGGCGTGGCCTGCGTTTTTGCGGCGGTCACTGTTGTTTTCCTTTTGAGTTCTGCCGCACGGCCGCACCGCACTGCGGAATAACTGTTGTGGAGTCATCCTTGAGCGACAATTTGTCTCAGTCAATTTCAAATCGTGCGATGTCAAATCATGCGATGTCAAACCTGTGGCCAGTGATGGACGATGCTATTCGGGCCGTCTTTGAATCAATGCTGGCTGACGGTTCCTGGGGCCGATATCACGGGCCTCACTGCGATCAGCTGCGCGCTTCGCTGATGGATTATCATCAGACCGAACACGCGATTCTGTGCAGCAGCGGGACTTCGGCTGTGGAGCTCGCCCTGCGTTCGGTCCCGGTGGGCCAGGGCGATGAAGTGGTGATGGCGGCATATGATTTCAAAGCCAATTTCATCAACGTGCTCACGCTGAGAGCGACGCCCGTTCTTGTGGACGTGCAGCCTCGGTTGCCTGTGATGGATGTGAGTCAGCTGGAACGGGCCTGCTCGGCTCGCACGAAGGCCATAATCGTGTCGCATCTGCATGGTTGCCTTGCGCCGATGGATCAGATTTGCGACTTCGCAAGAGCCCGCGGAATCAGCGTGATTGAAGATGCGTGCCAGTCCCCGGGGGCTTTGATCGGTGGTCGGCGAGCGGCCGCGGTTGGTGATGTTGGCGTGCTGAGTTTCGGCGGGAGCAAGCTGCTGACAGCCGGGCGCGGCGGTGCTGTGATTACTTCCAGCATGACGATGGCCCAGCGGATTAAGCTGTACACACAGCGTGGAAATGAGGCGTATCCGCTATCTGAAATGCAGGCCGCCGTCCTGCTGCCTCAGCTCAGGCAGCTCGATGATCGAAACAGACTGCGATGCCACCAGGCGACTCAGTTTTGTCGGGAACTGAATAGTTCTACGGAATTTGAACCGACCATGTCCGTCGCGACGCAGGGTGATCGGCCGTCGCTTCCGTGTTTTTATAAGATGGCTTTTTGGCTGTCACCGAACGCGGGAACAACTGGCCGCGAGCAGTTGTGCAGAAACGCGTGCATGGCCGGGATTCCGCTCGATCCAGGGTTTCAGGCATTGCATCTGATTCACGGCCGCCAGCGTTTTCGAGCCGTCGGGGACCTGACTCATGCAACCGATCTGCATCATCAACTGCTCACCATGCACCACACGGTCCTCCTGCAGTCAGACGCCGAGATTGTTGCGATGGGCCTCAAACTGGCGAAACTCGTGCAAGAAATCTCGCATCGCAGTTCGACGTGATTTACCGAGGGAAACCAAAAGGAAACCAAAAGGGGACATTCTACTGATTTGGGTTGCTGGGCCTTCCTCGGGGTCGAAGAGATGACTCAAGGCCGAGCTGTTTTGCGGTTGTCGTCTGCCAGCGAGTATCGCCTAATGGGGCCCCCCGCGCATGACTTTGGCGGAGCGATTTGAGTTCGGCTTCGGTAGTTTGGCCTTTCACTTGACGCGTGCATTGTGCAGGCTTCAGAATTGGACCGTCGCACAGCATGCCCTCAGGACCACTGCGTGCCGTGGGCTTCAAATTCGACCACTCCCAGTCTGGACTTCGCTCAACCATATTCGCCCACAGCGGATTGCGCTCCACGTAACGCAACACCGTTAGGTAGTGCTCATCTGACTGAACCGGAAACGCTTTAGAACGGCCCTGCCACACATAGCCACCGCCTTTGTAGTGTCGATAATACCGCCGAACGTGAGCGGTCATCATCCATTGCATCCAGCGACTCAGGTCTCCATCTTCACGCGCCCACAACAGCAAAAGAAAATGGTTTGTCATCAGACAAAAACCAGTCAGCCGCATCGCCACCTTCTCGTGGGCCTCCCGCATCAGGTTTACAGATGCTGCAAAATCGTCGTCTTTGTGGAAGAACTCGCTGCGGCCATTGCTCCTGTTCAGGACTTGGTAGACAAAACCACCGCGAGAAGGTCTGGATGTTCGTGGCATTCTCGTCGCTTAGCACCAACCGTATCACCTGTAAAGTAGAATGTCCCCTTTTGTGATTTGCAGTTCCTTCTCTACTGCGAGGCTCGTGACCCACTCGTCAGCACCTTCAAACGCGGCGTCCAACCAACGGCATGTCCAGTTCTGGCGGGAGATCATTTCCGGGCCGGTGCGAGCGTTGTGATAGAAGCTCACGACCGTTGTTTCGATGTAAATTCGCGTTATTGGTTAAAGGTTCACAGTTCTGTGGCAGAACGAATTGCGATCTATGCGTCTGGCGATTAGCCGGACGTATAGATCGTGCGTTGCACGCACATCAACACTGGCCAGTGCAGCCCCGAGCGATCGTCTGCCCAGGATCGCTAAACGCGCCCGCCTTTTGCCGAAGAACTCGGTCAGCTTACCGAGATGGTCCTCACTGGAAGCAATGGCGTCGCGTCCGTACCCGGATTCAGAGCTAACTGAAACTCGGCATCCGCAAAGATGAAGCGGTGACTCATGGTGTTAGCAGCAAAGGC
>JBDNHX010000084.1:0-2430 GCA_041688565.1 Planctomycetaceae bacterium | reverse complement strand
TCGTGTGAAAATTGATGAAATTTCGAAAGTTTTATACTCGCGGCGACACTTCAGCCGTCGCTCCGGTCGCCGAATGATGATGCTCGAAATCGGTCAATAATTTCGTTCGCACAGAAGTGCGTGGTGCGCAATGCAGGCTAGCACAAATCGAATCTGCCACTTGTTGCGTGCTCCCAAAATGATTTTTGATTCAGTAGTAGGCTCGTTTCGTTTCATATCCATCACCATTTACTCAATTCAGAGCAAACGCCGCTTCCGGTAACGCCGATCATTTGCCCTACAATTGATGCGAGTCCCGCAGCAAGTATTGTCGATGCTTCTCCACTGATTCCAGAGCCAGCAGCACAGCTCAATGCAGAAGTAAGGATAGATACAGCAAGATTGCAGGCGAATTCAGACGCAGGCGGACATTCGACACACAACGCATCGCAAAATGATCCAATCTGGCTGGCAACTGCCGACGAAATTGCTGCAATAAGACAACCTGCCAATGCCGGATTCGCCTCCGCTGCTGCAATTACGGGGGGCAGTTGTACGACAACGACAGCTATCCCGCCAGCTATACATCCGATTGCAGCCTTGCACCTTGCTTGGCACCAAGACTCGTTCCACCACCACGAGGTGATCGCCCCCCACGCACCGCCTACAACGCATCCTGCGGGCCCTCCTATTAAAATGTTAGCAAATTGACCTGTTGCGTCTGATGTTGCGTAAGGTGTGCTTGCGACATACTGATACATGCTCGCCCCGTCTGCATATCCAATTGGATCCCTTTGTACCCAGCATCCGAAAGCCAGGTTCAATACCCTGTGCCTGACATGCATGAGACTTGTCGCTGCCTCAAATCGATACCCCGCATACAGGACTTCCCATCCTGCCGTGTTGCTGCCGTTCGTAAAGCTGCTTTTCAGAAAGACGGGCAGTCCGTAGGCCGTGTACGAAAATCGCTGCTGCATGGCACCCGAGGTGCTGACCAGGCCAGTCATGTTCCAGTTGGCGTCCTGTAGACTGTAGAGCCGCTCGTCAAGCGTGCCGTTACCGTCGGTGTCTCTGTCTCTGCGGATCAGGTCGTCGATGTACCGCAGACCCCACACAAATTGCCGATTGGCACTGGTTGATGAGCCGACTCGTTCTTCCACGACCTGCCACCTGCTGGGTTCGGTGTAGTACAGATGCCGTGTCTCATTCAGGGTGCCAGACACGTACGACTTCTGCACGACTCGCCGTTTCGCTCCGTCGTACGCATACTCCGACACGGTATTCGACCCGTCCACGATCTTCACCAGCCGGTTCCAGGCATCGTATGTCGCCGTGTAGCTGCTGGCTGCAGACGCGGGCTGCGGCATCGTTGTCATGTTTCCCGCGCGGCTGTAAACCGGCGTCACCCATGACGCGCCCACCGTTTCCGTGATGTCGGTGATCTCATTGACCGTGTTCGACGTCCGCGACTGATTCAGCGTCCAGCTGCCTGCTCCGGTGTTGTCCTCCCGAAAGTTGCTCCAGTTGCCCGTTTCGTCCAGACCCCAGCACTGAGCAAACGGCTCCGCGCGGCAGTGCATCCGACAGCCGATTGGAACACTCATCGTTTCCCTGCCTCCCCTGAATGAACTTCACTCTCGATCGCTCGGTCTTGTGGGCGAAGCGTAAGTCCCCTGCAGATTGCCGCCATAACGCTCAATCGTTTCGGAAGATATGCTAATGAGTGGATCTCGTCCTTATCAATAGTCTCACTAATTGCTCGGCTTGAGATTGAGAACTGATCAAACACTTGAGCAGAGGATTCACCAAGAACCGCCGCTACACTGTGAATAACGTCCGCAGTGTCAATCCATTGTGCCCCGTTTCGAGATCGAACTTTCTGGATCGCGTTTGTGATGATGCCTTTCGTCAAACTCAATGGGCGGTCACAAATCCTTTGCATACGACATTGAACGTCTGGTAACCTGTGGTCGTTTGAGTACTGACACTTTGTCAACAGTCGTTGACCACATGAGCCATACAATCCAAGTGTCTCTCTTATAATCGCCATAATCGGATCTCGTTGCGACTTTTCAAACGATCGCTGCAGAACTGAATGCGCTTCTTCGGTAAATCGCTCCATGTCATAACTCCAAGTCATGTTGGTTTGATATCGCTGCTGCCACTCAATCCGCTCACGCCAAACCTGCTCCCGTTCGCTCATAACTCACCTCACCAGAAAAAGCCACGAGACCGGAATTCACCGGACCCAAGACTACCGACCCTGTCAAGAATCGTTTCCCCGATCGCTTACCTACATGCACCAACAGTTCAACAACGGATTCATGCCAATTGCTGCGCAGATCAAACTGTGCGTATGTCCTTGATAGGCTGGAGCACCAGTTATCCAATTTTCGCAATAGCAGTGGCAATTTGGGTCCCAGCCGCATCGCCTGAGATTCATCAAGAATC
>JBDNHX010000083.1:0-6291 GCA_041688565.1 Planctomycetaceae bacterium | reverse complement strand
CTGCCGCTGCAGTCTGTCAACGGTTTTAACCGGAGCCGTTCGTCGAAACCGGGCTTTGGTTGAGAGGATCTGGCGGGGGAGTCCTGCGACGCTTTTGTGCCGTTATCGGACTGGCAGCTGTGGCACCGACGGAACTGCTGCCGTCGACTCAGCAACATCGACAATCGCGACTGCTACAGGCAGGACCAGGTACGCCTTTTCCAAAATGCTTCTAGGAAACACGAAGGGGAGTACGGCAATGGATCCAGCCAATTCCCATCGGTGAACTTTTTTATTGTTCGCTCAAATCCGAACGAGGAAACCGGATCAGAGAAGCATTCAAACGCTGCCATTAACGATGCATTGAACGAGATATCTTAAACAACATTAAACCGCGCCCACTAATTCTACGGAACTTCTGTGTCAGCTTAACAATGCTGCCGAGGGATTGGCGATGGCAGTGGCGATGTCCTGCAGGAAGCGGGCGGCGGGGGCACCGTCGAGGATGCGGTGGTCGAAGGTCAGGCTAAGGGTGAGTTGCTGCCGGGCGACGATGCTGCCGTCGTCGAGTACGACTGGTTCGCGGCGAATGGCCCCAAGACCCAGGATCGCGGTTTCGGGAGTATTGATGATCGGCGTGAAGGCATCGATCCCGAAAGCGCCCAGATTTGTGATGGTAAAAACGGATCCCTGCATGTCGTCGGCAGCCAGCTTTCCGGCGCGAGCCTGATCGACGAGCTGGCGTGACGTCGCAGTTACCTCGATCAGCGACAACTGTGCCACGTTGCGCAGGACCGGGACGAGCAGGCCATCGTCGGTATCGACTGCCATGCCGAGATTTAGCTTGTTGTCGGTGGGCAACACAATCGCATCGTCGTCCCAACGACCGGCCAGCAAAGGATGTCGCCGGAGCGCCCCGGCCACGAGCTTCATGATGATGTCCTGATAACCGGGGATCGACGACGAACGACCGGTGGTTTTGAACTGTTCTCGCAGGTTCACAAGATTCGTAGCGTCCGCTTTCGTCGTCAGCGTGACGGGCACCGTTTGCTGGCGACTGGCCACCATGCGCTGCGCAATCACTCGACGGCGACTGGTCAGCGGCAGGCGTTGTCCACCGGCGGTCGTGCTATGCGACGCCTCGGAACTTCGCACAGCGCAGGCGGCCCGCACATCCTGTTCCCGAATTCGCCCTCCCGCGCCGGTGCCTGTGAGCTGTGTCCAGTCAATCCCCAGTTCAACAGCGACTCGACGAGCACGAGGGCTGGCTATTGGCGTCCGGGGACTCTGCGGCAGTTGTGAAGCAGCACGCTGGATATCTTCGGCAAGGATGCGTCCACCGCGCCCGGTTCCAGCGACCTGATCGAGCACGATACCGGACTCTCTCGCCATGCGTCGCACAGCAGGACCTGCCGCCGGAGGCGACGCGGCATCTACGACCTCTGCCACCGCTGAAACAGAAGAAATTCCTTCCAAATGCTCATCCTGAGTTCGTTGATCAATCGCCGCTGCGTCAGGTGTTTCGCCGACAGGCAGCGGCTCACCTTCCGCGACGAGATATCCGACAACAGTTCCGACTTTGACCACGCTGCCCGGCTGAGGACCATTCGCAGGGATTCTCAGGATGCCTGCGTCGACGGCTTCGATCTCCTGGATCGCCTTCTCTCCTTCCAGTTCAAAGAGCGGTTCACCACATCGAATCGTGTCGCCATCCTGCTTCATCCAACCGGAGAATATGCCTTCCTCCATCGACCAGCCCAAACGTGGAATTGTGATTTCAAAAGCCATGATTACTCCTTCACCAGCAAGCGGATCGCATCGGCAATTGCAGCGGCAGACGGCACCACGGCGTCTTCCAGAGGCGGGCTGTAGGGCGTCGGCGTGAAGACTCCGGTCAGACGGCGAATCGGGGCGTCCAGATCGTTGAATCCCGCATCCGTCACCTGGGCTGCGATCTCGGCCGCGAACCCACAGGGCGCTGGCGGTTCATCAACAATGAGCAGTCGGCCGGTCTTGGCGACTGATTGCAGAATCGTGTCGGTGTCGAGCGGCGAGATTGTGCGAGGGTCGATCACTTCAACCGAAATCCCCTCGCGTTCGAGCTCTTCACAGACCGACAGCGTGAGGTGTACCATGCGGGCCAGCGCCACCACCGTAACGTCTCGTCCTCGGCGGGCGATGGCCGCGCGACCGAAATCAATTTCGTAGTCTTCTGCGGGGACGTGCCATTTCATTGTCATGATTTCGCGATGTTCAAGGAACATCACCGGGTCGTCGCCACGCAGAGCGTGTTTCATCAGTCCCTTGGCGTCGTAAGCGTTCGACGGTACAACCACCCGCAGCCCCGGTACCTGGGCGTACATTGCGTAGTAGCTGCCGGAATGATGCGTTGCCGCAGAGTGGCCGATACCGATGCAACCTCGCAACAACACCGGCATCTTCAATCGTCCGCTCGACATGTATTGCATCTTGGCAATCTGGTTGACGATCTCGCCGACAGAATCGAGAATGAAGTCGGCAAACATGAAGTCGACTACGGGCCGGGTCCCTGTCATTGCCGCGCCGCCCGCGAGCCCCACGAAACCACGTTCGGAAATTGGCGTGTCACACAGTCGATCAGGGCCGTAGAGTTCGTACAGTCCGGCCGTCGTATTGAAGTTGCCGCCGCGAACTCCAATCCCTTCGCCCATGACAAAAATTCGCGGATTGACGGCCATCTCTTCGGCAAGCGCCTCGTGAGTCGCCTGTGCAAAGCTGATCTCACGCGTTTCCGTCTCTTGATCCCGCGGCGGTTCCGCGGGCCGAACGACGGTACGAACCGGCGAGTAGACATGCTCCGTTGCTGTCAATGCATTCGGCAACGGGCTTGCCTCCGAAAACTGACGCGCCTCGGCGATCAGCGCGGTGACCTCAGACTCAATCTCCTGCATCGTTGATTCGGCAATCCCGAACTCGGTCAACATCCGCTCGCGCAGCGATGCGATTGGGCAGCGGTGCTTCCACTGTTCAACCTCCTCACGTGTGCGATAGGTAAAGTCGCCCATTCCTTCGGCGTGAGCTCGTGTGCGATACGTCTTGCATTCAATCAAAGTGGCTCCACCGCCTGATCGCGCGCGGGCCACCGCTTCACGGACGACCTCGGTCACAGCGAGAACATCGTTGCCGTCGACCTCAAAGCCTGGCAGTCCGTAGTTGGCCGCTCGCCGCCCGACGTCGGGAATGCCGCTGGAATAGGCGAACGGAACTTCGGTGGCAAACTGGTTGTTCTCACAGACGAACAGAACCGGCAACTTCCAGATGGCGGCCATATTCAGGCCTTCGTGAAAAGCGCCGTTGTTGACAGCGCCGTCGCCAAAGAATGCCACGGCTACACGGCCGGATTTCATCAGCTTCGAACTGTATCCGCCGCCGCACGCCTGCAAAATGCACGGCCCGACGATGCCGCTTGTTCCCATCATACCGATCTCCGGCGAGAACAGGTGCATCGAACCACCGCGCCCGCGCGAACACCCTGTCGCTCGACCGAACAATTCCGCCATCAATTCTCGTGGCGGCATTCCCTTGGCCAACGCATGCCCATGTCCGCGATGCGTGCTGAAGATCGGATCGTCGTTCGTGAGATGCGAGCAGACGCCCGTCGAAATGGCTTCCTGGCCAACATAGGTGTGACACGCGCCGAATATCAGCCCGCGCTGATGACAGCGCGCGAGTTCCTCTTCCGTCTGTCGGATGATTTGCATCGTCCGGTAGAGGGACAGGAGAGTGGATTTGTCCAGCTTACGTTCCAAAACGTTTGTATTTGTCATGACTTATTTGTCGCCCATCATATTTGAATCTTTGTGAATGTCTGAACCTTGTGAGCCAGGTGCCCCGGACTGCCGCCCGCGTTCATAGCCATGTTGCCGCCGTCCATCGGGATGATGGCTCCGGTGATCCACTGTGACGCATCGGATGCCAGTAACACAGCCAGTCCCTTGATGTCGTCGGGCATACCCAGGCGTCCGGCCGGAATGCCTTTCAGGAAACGTTCCTCCAAAGTTGGGTCATCCTGCATGCGGGCAAGCAGCGAGGGATTCGTCACCTGAGCCGGCGTGACACAGTTAACGCGCACACCACGGTGACTCCATTCGGTGCTGAGTTCTCGCGTCATCTGCAGAACTGCTCCCATCGCCATACTGTAGGCAATATGTCCTCGACCCAGAGCCGTGCTGCTGGCGAGCGAACCGATGTTCATGATCGAGCCGCAGTTCTGTTTCAACATGCGACGCCCCGCCTGCTGGCACATGGCAAATCGGCCGACAACCAGGTTCTGCAGCACGCGATGCAGATCCTCCATCGACAGGTCTTCAGGCTTCGCAAGGCAGCCGTCGCCCGCAATGTTGCCCAGAAAATCGACTCTGCCGAATTCGGCGTCAACCTGCTGAAACAACTCGGCAATGGCATCAGGGTCGGAGACGTTGGTGTCCGTAACCAGAACCCTCCGTCCAAGAGCTTTGATCGCTACTCCGGTGGCTTCAGCGCCTTGCAGATTCCGATCGATCAGCACAACATCGGCGCCGTTTTCGGCAAGGGCGATGGCAGTCGCCTGTCCCATGCCCTGAGCGGCTCCGGAAACGACAGCGACTTTGCCGGAAAGATCGAACATTGATTTTGTCATCTCACACTTCCTTTTCTGCAGAATCATTTGGAACTCCAATCACCAGGACTGCTCCTGCAAACAGAATTCCGGCCATCGACCACAGCCCGAAACTTCCCAGAATATTGGCACCCAGAAATCCGCCGATGTTCCCGACCGAGTTGATCATTGCGATACCACCTGCCGCAGCGGCACCGGTCAGGAAAGCGGTTGGTAACGTCCAAAACACCGGCAACATGCTCATCATGCCGGTTTGAGCGATGCAGAGTCCCAAAAACGCGACCACCGGCGACGGTGCCCACGCCGTCAAGCTCCAGCCAATCGACGCCATCAACGCCGCGATTGCAAGGTGACCTTTACGCTCATTCATTCGATCCGAACTGATGCCAAGCAGAGTCATCCCGAGCACGGAACACAGCGGAGGCAGAGCGCTGAGCAGCCCGATCTGAAACGTACTGGCCGTCGTGAATTGAGCTTCGATGAGTTTCGGAAAATAGGCTCCACCGGCGTTCGAACCGACTGCAACGGTGAAGTATATCGCGATCAGCAGCCAGACTCGCCATTGAAGCATTGCCCCTAAACGGTCAGCGTTGTGACGTTGTTGTCGTTGTTGTTCTTCGCGGTGCATACGATCAATCAGCCATTCGCGTTCTTCGGTCGAAAGCCACGCCGCGTCTTTGGGATAGTCTGTCAGGTAAGCCAGCGTGATAAATCCCAGCACAACTGACGGGATACCTTCCAACAAGAACAACCACTGCCATCCATGCATTCCGCGGACCATGTCAAGGTACTGCATGATCGCACCGGAGACCGGATTTCCGAATACGCTCGACAGCCCAATGGCCACCATAAAAAAGGCCGTCATTTTTGCTCGCTGCTGAGCAGGAAACCAATAACTCAGGTACAGAATAATGCCGGGAAAGAAGCCCGCTTCCGCAACTCCCAGCAGAATGCGAAGTGTATAGAACGTCCATTGATCCGTCACAAACATCGTGCAAGAGGATACTATTCCCCAACTGATCATGATGCGAGCAATCCATTTCCGCGCCCCAAATCGATGCAGCAGCAGGTTGCTCGGCACTTCAAAGATGATATAGCCGAGATAAAAAATGCCGTAACCCAGGTCGAACATCGCTTCCGTCAGGCCAAGGTCGTCCTGCATTCGCAGTCTCGCGAAACCCAGGTTCGACCGGTCCAGAATGTTGAACACATACAGAATGCAGATGAAAGGCACGATACGCCAGGCGATCTTTCGAAGCGTCTGTTGCTCAAATGTAAGTTTGTTCATTGATCGGCTACCGTTTCGGTGGAATTGTGCTCAAGAACTTCTGCAGACGTTTTTCACCACAGTACAATCGCCCGGCCTGGTCCGCCGTGACAATCGCGGATCTTCACCGCTGCAAACAGAAAGTACGCCTCTTTATTCAGGGGGATGCTTCCCACGTTATGCAGAAACTCAACGCCAACCATCTCGTGGCTGCCAAGCGCCCAGTACGTCATCAGCGCGCTGCGAGCATCCACGCCGCCGAGATCCGGAGCGTCCGTGGCCACGCAGCGAATGCCTTTGCTCTTCAGATAGATGACGGCATCAGCACCGATCGCCGGCCAACCTTCGCTTTTGCCCTGCAATGGATCGGACCACAAACCGGTATCATTCGGTTGAGGTCGCAGATTTT
>JBDNHX010000512.1:0-3589 GCA_041688565.1 Planctomycetaceae bacterium | reverse complement strand
GAATCAGTGATACCGAACGCACGGTCAAATGGCCGCGTGGGCCGCGTCCGAAGTGGATGTCGAAAAAAGAGTATCGACGCACGCCTGAATTCATTGAGATACGATTGAGTGATGTGAAGGCGGATACTCCCGGCTCCCGCTCTGAGGGATTCACCATCGCTACCACTTTGCTTGATGTGGAAAAGCATCCTGGTGCATGGCTTGGTTCCATGTACGAAGGACGCTGGATAGTGGAACCGGATATTAAGTTGATTAAATGTACGTTGGGATTAGAGCATTTGCGTAGACAGAGTCCTGAGAGTCTTCATCGCGAGCTAACGTGAAGGACCGCTGATTCGAAAAGATTGTTTTCGAGATGCTCTTCAGTCAGGCCTTGAAGAGACTCGGCAGTCGCAGCTCAATGTGGCTGTCCAGGATGATCTTTCCTCCCACCAGAGACACAGGTCACATGCACTTGAGTGATGTATCCGAACAACAATATCAACATCGCGTTGTTATAAGAGTTCGATATCAAACAAGCTGGCAAAACAACGATCCAGCACAAGCACACTCCTTCATTAAGAGTCCCGTGCCCATTTCGCAGCAAACTGTTTTCACCGGCCTGTTGTCCTGAGTACCGACTGATGGCGGTCTCCCTCAGAATTCCAACCGCTAACGAGAACCGTACAATCGCACGGATGATTGAAAAGCCACAGCCAGCCTTCTGGCCGCTCTATAGCGGATACTTTTTCTGATTGGCCTCTGTGTGGGTGATTGTGAATGTTGAGCCATCACCCAGAATGACTGGTAGCACCTTCCACAACCCTGTTTCCGGAGCCTGATCAAGCAGGTCACGACCGACACTGGATGTTTGATCCCGACGCGATTGAGCCGGCAACGGATCTCGCGCCGCGCAGTACGCACTTGTGTACGCCGAGCAGGCGTACTGGCCGTTCTCAACTCTCCATACAATCAGCCTGTCGACAGCTTCTCGGTACAAATTATCAGCGATGAGACATTGAGGCAGGCAAACCAGGAAGCCCAAACAAAAGCGGGACATGCACCCTCTCACATCCATGCTCTTCAGCATTTTTATCAAAGTCCGGGAGCCGGTTCCGGTTTTATCAGGCGTTCTTAGGAAAGCTCCGCACCATTCCAGACCTACCAGCTTATGGTCTTCCCGCAAATCTTTTTCAGCGGCCGATGATCCCTTCAAGGTCAAGATGGTGACGGCGTTTCCAGATAAAGCCATCAAGGATGTAGTGGGTCACCTGGGGCACGGCGAGCAGCGGGACAAGAATCCAGTCCAGCGTGTTCAAACCGGCGAAGGATCCGAAGAGCCATGAACGTTCCTGCCAGACTCCATTGTCCCACAGAAATTCTTCAAAGAACGCAAGCAGCCAGACGATCACAAGAAACGCGGCGATGCCGAATCGACGTGGTGGAACCAGCGTGTCGGTTGCCGGCTTCGTCGGCTGCATGCGATACACCAGCACCAGATACGGAACACCGTGGATGATCACGTTCGTCACAGTGAACGCATAGTCCGAATTCATCGCAACGATGCCCACGTACCAGCAGATAGCCGTGGTCGCGACAACCAGATCTTTTCCCGGGTTGTGCTCGTGCAGCACGAGGGCTCGCCAGACGGAACGCACTGCGTACAAACCCAATGCCGTCCAATAGAACGGTTGCAGCAGGCGGGCGATCATGGCCGGGAGCTGAACGAAATCGCCCTCCTGAAACCAATGAAACTCGCGCGGCAATGCGGCATGCCAGTGGGCAAGCGGATACAACGTCGCCAGATAAATGGCCGCCGTATCCAGCCAGCGACCAGCGCGAGTTTGTTCGCCCGCTTTCGCACGGTACAACGCCACCCAGCCGTATTGTTGACGCACAAAATGGAAGACGGCAAGGTACGCCAGCAGTCGCCAGAACAATCGAGCGTCTTCTGAATGCACCGCCGCGCCAAGGACGAACGCCAGCAGCGGGGTGAGCAGATACAGCCAGGGCCGACGCTGTCGTTCCTCGCGATCGAAGTAGACTCGAAAGCCGGTCGCATACACATGTGCAACATCGATCAACAGGACGGCGGCGATCCAGAGCCAGTCAGGAGTGTCACCACTGAGCCACTGAAATTGATGCCCTGCCGCCAGCAGCAGCAAAGCGACGGCCGCGCTTCCGACAAACATTGAGAGATCTGTTGCGGCATCAAAGAGCCACGGTATCGGCCGAGGATCTGAGTTCGCAGATTTCGTGGAGTCCATCGACGCGGCCCTCGTGTCTTTCAATTCGCTGCGTCAGTTGAAGCCGATTGATCACGCGCCGCCATGACCTCATTCGCAGCTCGCAGGCCGTGATAGAATGCCTCTTCCATCAAGGCGAGTCCACTCAGGTCGGTGCCGGCAAAGTGTACATTTCCCACGGGTTCGGCGGCACGATGTCGGTCCGACCCCGAGACAAAGCCGGGGCGAGGCTGAATCATGGCATGACCCCAGATCAGGACATCCAGTTTCGAAAGACATTCGCCCAGATCCGGATGCACAGGTCTGAGATCCTGCAGGATCACTTCGGCCCATTGTTCCCATGTGGCGGCGAGCAATCGTTCGCGATCTTTGGACGGAAGCGGATCGCACAGCGGATAGTACCAGGTCCAGACCGTGGGACCGAAGTCCGATCCGACCTGATGCGTCGCCACAACATAACCAAGTGACGCACTTTGATAGATCACATTGTCCCACGACAATGGTGCTCCCACAGACGTCGGCCGTTTCGACAAATGCAGATTCGCGACCACCCACGCCCCGTAGCTGAACGTTCGCACGGACGCGATGCGTTCCACCGGCTGGTTTGCCAGAACGTGCGGTGTCAGAAACTGCGGCGCAGCAAAGATCACGTGACGCGCAGTCCACGTCTCTGCCGAATTGCTGTCCGGATTCCAGATGTGCAGTACCGATAGCTGATTCAAAGCGCCATTGCCGGGAATGATTTGCATCGCCGGGCGACTGGTTTCTATCTGGTCTGAAAACTGCGACGACAGATGTCGCACGATCGCACCATTCCCGGCAGGCCATGTCAGCAGTGGTGGCTCGGGATTGTTTGAATTCTGCAGTCGAGACGCAAAGTAAAACATCACGGCCCAGGCACTGGTCTGCTCAACCGTCAGGCCGTAATCGTCGCGGCAGCAATAGTCGACCAGCCACAGCAACGGCGGCGACGAAAATCCCTGCTGCCTCAGCCAGTTTGCCGCTGTGATCTGATCCAGTTTCAGAACGTCCGGGTCTTGGGAACAGTAGGCAATCGGAATCAGAAACGCTCGGTTTCCCTGAGCGTCGCGCCAGTCGATCCAGCGATGAACGATCTCACGAAACCGGTCCCATTCCTTCAGGTCCGATTCCGTGGCTATCGAACGCGGATACAAGTCCTCCAGCCATTCGCCGTTGACGAACAATCGTTCCTGCGGATCGCGGCAGGAAACGCCTTCCGCTGCGATCGGAGCTCCGTCGTGCTCAGACACCTGCACAGCCTGCATTTCACGAAACAGAGCAATCAAATCCAGATTGCTCACATCCGGCAGCGGAACATAATGCGCGCCCCACGGAAACTCCGT
>JBDNHX010000511.1:0-11558 GCA_041688565.1 Planctomycetaceae bacterium | reverse complement strand
GTCGCGTCGTCAGCCCGCGCAGCGTCGTGCGACTCTGCAACGATTGCTGCATCGTCATTAAGTCGTTCATCAGATTGTCTGGCATGCTTTGCCACAATCGCCGCTCGCAATGTCACTCTGTCAGACGGAAGTCACCAGAGGGGCACATGCGCATGAATCGTGCCAAAGACTTACATTTTTCTGGACTGGGAATTGACCCGAACCTCAAGCAACATCCGTGCCGAACACTATTGCTCCCGACCCCTTTTGCGCCGCCCACAACACAGACGTCTTGCGGCAGGACGAGGCGAACCACTGTTGTCTGTTGTCGCTTTTCATCACGGTTTGCTGACTACATCGACAGTCGCGAAATGGCTACAATCAGCGATGGTTTGAAACGAATATACGGCTGAAGACCTTCGGCGGATGTTTCCTGATCTGGAATTTCAGCCGGTCATCGGTTGCCTCGAAACGATTTCTTCAAAGACAGAGGAAAAAGCCATGCACGATCAACGCGAGAAAGCTCAGCGAGACTACGATTGGATGCTGTCGACTGCTCGAAAACAGGGAATTGAAGAGGGACGTGAAGAGGGCACAATTCTTGGTGCAATTCAGGCGATTCAGCAGATCCTCGGTGATGTCGTTTCTGGCACTCAAGAGTTATCCTCTCATTCAGACATCGAACTGAAAACGAAGCTGGCCGAACCACAGGAACGAGTTCGGTCGCGACTGAGTTGAAAAGGATCGAGGGGGGGGGGCAAAATGCCTCTTTGCCTGCCAGCAGCGTTACTGACCAGATGATGAAGCGATTGATTGTACTTGACCAGCATCAAGTGTTTCTTTGAAGTTTTGGCGTTAGTTCTCGGCGAAGAACTCTGTCCGGCCTTCCTTTTGTCCTAATTAAATGACCAACGAAAAAGACACCCGTCGAGAAATCATTGACCGTCGGCTCACTGCGGCCGGATGGGACGTCACGGACCTGAGTCAGGTGAAGCCGGAACTTGGAATCCGCATCGCATCCAGCGACGCAGTCGCTGATCAGCCAGAATCGTATCAGTCGAAACAGTTCAGCGATTACGCGCTCCTGGGAAAAGACGGAAAGCCACTGGCCGTCGTCGAAGCGAAAAAATCCAGTGTCGATGCCGCTATTGGCCGCGAGCAGGCCAAGCAGTACTGCTACCACATTCAAAAGCAGCACGGCGGCGAACTCCCATTCTGTTTCTACACTAATGGTCACGAGATCTTTTTCTGGGACCTTGAAAACTATCCGCCTCGCAAGATTGTCGGTTTTCCAACTCGCGATGATTTGGAGCGGATGCAATACATTCGCCGAAATCGAAAGCCGCTGACACAGGAACTGATCAACACCGACATCGCAGGTCGCGACTACCAAATTCGAGCCATCCGTGCTGTGCTGGAAGGCATTGAACAAAAGAAGCGAGACTTCCTGCTGGTCATGGCAACCGGGACCGGTAAAACTCGAACCTGCATTGCACTGGCCGACGCACTGATGCGAGCCAGTCATGCCGAAAGAGTCCTGTTCCTCGTCGATCGTATTGCCCTGCGCGAACAAGCTCTCGCGGCATTTAAGGAACATCTGCCCAACGAACCCCGCTGGCCAAATACCGGCGAGAAACTGATCGCAAAAGATCGGCGGATCTATGTTGCCACGTACCCGACGATGCTGAACATCATCCGAGAAAGCGGGCAAACACTTTCACCGCACTTCTTTGACTTTCTCTTCGTCGATGAAAGTCATCGGTCGATTTACAACACCTATGGCGAGATCCTTGACTACTACAAATCGATCACGCTGGGCCTGACGGCAACACCGACTGACCTGATCGATCACAACACTTTCAAAGTGTTCCACTGCGAAGATGGCCTTCCGACATTTGCCTACACCTACGATGAGGCCGTCAATAACGTGCCTCCGTATCTGTGCAACTTTCAGGTCATGAAGATCCAGACACGATTTCAGATCGAAGGCATCAGCAAGCGCACAATCTCGCTGGAAGATCAGAAGAAGCTGATTCTGGAAGGCAAGGAAGTTGAAGAAATCAACTTCGAAGGAACGCAACTGGAAAAGCAGGTCACCAACAAGGGCACGAACACTCTGATCGTTCGCGAGTTCATGGAAGAGTGCATCAAAGATGCGAACGGCGTGCTGCCCGGGAAAACCATCTTCTTCTGCACATCAAAAGCTCACGCCCGACGCATGGAAGAAGTGTTCGACAAGCTCTATCCACAGTATGCCGGAGAATTGGCAAAGGTCCTCGTCTCCGATGACCCGCGAGTTTACGGCAAAGGCGGGCTCCTCGATCAATTCACCAACAGCGATATGCCACGAGTGGCGATCAGTGTTGATATGCTCGACACCGGCATTGATGTCCGTGAAATCGTTAACCTTGTGTTTGCCAAACCCGTGTATTCCTACACTAAATTCTGGCAGATGATCGGACGTGGAACGCGACTGCTCGAATCGAACAAGCCAAAGCCGTGGTGCCTGGAGAAAGACGTCTTTCTGATCCTCGATTGCTGGGACAACTTTGAATACTTCAAACTGAACCCCAAAGGTAAGACGGCGACAGCTCAGCTTCCACTTCCAGTCCGAGTCGTCGGGCTGCGGATCGACAAGATCGAAAAAGCCATCGACGCGGGACACCATGCCATTGCTGACCGAGAAGCCCACAAGCTTCGACGCAGCATCATTGCATTGCCGTCAGGCTCCGTGGTGATCAAGGAAGCGGCAGCGAGTCTTGCACAGGTCGCCGACGAGGACTTCTGGACGGACCTTTCACATCAGCGACTGGAATTCCTGCGAAACGAAATCAAACCACTTTTCCGGACCGTTTCCGACGTCGACTTCAAAGCTCTGCGTTTCGAACGCGATCTGCTGGAATATTCCCTGGCCCAACTTTCGAAGGAAACGGAACTCGCCGAGACGCTCAAGGACGCCATCGTCGAGCAGATCTTTGAGTTACCGTTGAGCGTGAATTTCGTTCAGGCAGAAGCAACACTCATTCGCCAGGCTCAAACGAATGCATTCTGGTCATTTGATGATGAACTGCACCGCGAAGATTCTCTGGATGAACTGAATCAGAAGCTCGGTCCTCTGATGACGTTCCGGGAGTCCCAGCCAACTGGCTCGACGACACACCTCGATCTCAAGGACGAAGTGCTTCGGAAAGAATTCGTGGAGTTCGGGCCAAAGAACGAAGCCGTCAGCATCACCCGATATCGCGAAATGGTCGAAGCACTCATCGTGGAACTCACAGACTACAATCCCGTGCTGCTGAAAATCCGGAACGGCGAAGAGGTCACTGAAAGTGAAGCAACGGAACTGGCGGAACTGCTGCACTCCGAACATCCGCACATTACCGAACAGCTGCTCCAGCAAGTTTACCAGAATCGCAAAGCCAGGTTCCTACAGTTTATCCGCCACATTCTGGGCATCGAAGTGCTGAAGAGTTTTCCAGAAACTGTCGCCGAGGCCTTCGATCAGTTCATTCAACAGCATTCAAATCTGAATAGCCGTCAGCTTGAGTTCCTGAGTTTGCTGAAAGGCTTTATCCTGGAACGGGAGAAGGTCGAGAAGAAAGATCTGATCAGTTCACCGTTTACAATCCTGCATCCTCAGGGCATACGGGGCATTTTTGGCCCGACCGAGATCAACGAAATTCTGACCCTGACAACGGCACTGGCATCGTAAGTTGATTTGACAAAGTAGACCTCACTCTCCGAGTGAGGCAGGCCACAAAACGCCGCCCTTGGCATTCATCACTCGGAGAGTGATGGCTACTATAATCACAAATCGAGTAGCATTGGGCGTAGGCTTCCAGCCTGCGATCGAACAACGAAAACGCAAGGACATAGCGAAACACAACCATGCTTCAAAACAACCCCGAACTCAGAAGCCTTATTGACCAACTTTGGAATAAGTTCTGGAGCGGTGGAATTTCCAACCCGCTGACAGCAATCGAACAGATCACCTACTTGCTGTTTATGAAGCGACTGGATGAGCTGGATCAGAAGAAGCAAGCCGATGCCGAGTTCACCGGTGAAAAATATACGTCCAGATTCAAGGGCAAATGGATTCCGCCCGAATACCGCAACCAGGACGACCCAAAGAAATTCGCCATCGACAAGAATACGCTTCGTTGGAGTGAATTCAAGCGAATGCAGGCGGAAGAGATGCTGACTCACGTTCAGTCGAAAGTATTCCCATTCCTCAAAGACATGAACGGCGAAGTCTCTAAGTTCACCCATCACATGAAGAACGCTGTTTTCATCATCCCCAAGCCGGCTCTGCTGGTCGAAGCAGTGAAGACCATCGACACAATTTTCGAGATCATGGAAAAGGACTCGCAGGAAAAAGGCCAGGCATTCCAGGACATTCAGGGAGACGTCTATGAAATGCTATTGTCGGAAATCGCGTCCGCCGGAAAGAACGGCCAGTTCCGAACTCCACGGCATATCATCAAACTCATGGCTGAACTCGTGCAGCCGCAGCTCGGACATCGCATCGTCGATCCGGCCTGCGGGACCGCGGGCTTCCTGTTGGGAGCCTACCAGAGCATTGTCACGCAGCTTGCTGTGAAAGCCGGGAGGAAAAATCTGCAACCCGACGAAGACGGCTTCGTGCGAACATCGGTAGCGGCTGGTCTGACAGAAAATGCTCAAACTATCCTGGCACAGACGCTCATCGGCTACGACATCGACAGCACCATGGTGCGACTGGGGCTGATGAATCTGATGATGCACGGTATCGACGAGCCGATGATTGACTACAAGGACACGCTCAGCAAAAGTTTTAACCAGGAAGCCGAATACGACATCGTGATGGCCAACCCGCCCTTCACGGGCAGCGTCGATAAGGGCGACATCAATGAAAACCTGATCATTGATACCACCAAGTCAGAGCTCTTGTTTGTCGCCAACATTTACCGCTTGCTGAAGAAAGGCGGAACGGCCTGCGTCATCGTCCCGCAAGGCGTGCTGTTCGGTTCCGGCAATGCGTTCAAGAGCCTGCGGCAATTGCTCGTCGATCGCTGCGATCTGAAAGCCGTCATTGCCATGCCCAGCGGCGTCTTTAAACCGTACGCCGGAGTGAGCACCGCCATACTACTATTCACCAAGGTCTACGGCCCGAAGGAGAAAGTCACCAAACCCGCGACGCAGCACGTTTGGTTTTACGACATGAAGTCCGACGGCTATTCTCTGGATGACAAACGCAACAAGCAACCCGGCTACGGAGACCTTCAGGACATCGTCACTCTGTTCAAGGCTCGCAAGCCCAAGGCCGAATCCGATCGTAAACAGCAACATTTCTTCGTGCCTCGCAAAGACATCGAAGCCGAAGATTACGACCTCAGTTTCAGCCGCTACAAAATCGACGTCTTCGAAGAAATCCAGTACGAAGCCCCGTCAGTGATCCTCGACAAACTGATCAAAGCCGAAGTCGGCGAGACCAGCGACAAAGACCTGGCCAGGATCAAATCCGGGATCGTCAAAGAGCTGCTCGAACTGCGGGACATGATCGGATGAAAAAGTCCTCGACACTCACCACTGCAACTTTTACTGATTTGGTCGACCTGATCCGCCAAACACATCAGGAGTTGGCCGCTCAGGCGAACAAGGCCGTTAACGTCAGCCTGACGCTGCGAAACTGGCTGATTGGTCTGCATATTGCCGAATACGAGCAAGCGGGGCAGGATCGAGCGGACTATGGGATGGCGTTGCTCGCAAAGCTGTCAGTGCAACTACGGCAGAAACAGGTTCCGCGCTGCGACGAGCGGGAATTGCGTCGGTACCGACAGTTTTATCAGACCTATCCGCAGATTCGGGAGTCACTGACTCCCGAATTGGCGAGCCGAATTCCTCGTCTGACGAATTCGGGAGTCGCTGACTCCCGAATTCAGACCGCGCCACCAGAATCGCCAGCAATTTCCGGTAAAACGCTGATTTCCCAGCTTTCCTTTACCCACATTGCGGAACTGCTCCGGCTCGATAACCCTCAGCAGCGAGCATTCTACGAGGTCGAATGCCTGCAGGGCAACTGGTCCGTCCGCGAGCTGAAACGACAGATCGGCAGTCTGTACTTCGAACGCTCTGGCCTGTCACATAACAAAGCCAAACTGGCCGAACTGGCGAATCAGTCGGCAGAACAGAACACGCAGCTCAACATTCGCGATCCGTACATTTTCGAGTTCCTCGGTTTGAAGCCCGCCGAGGTTATGAGCGAATCGCATCTGGAGCAGCAGTTGATCGACAAACTGCAGAACTTCCTGCTGGAACTCGGACACGGCTTCTGTTTTGAAGCTCGCCAGAAACGCATCCTGATCGGCGACGAGCATTTCTTTGTCGATCTGGTTTTCTATCACCGCATTCTCAAGTGTCACGTGCTGGTCGAACTGAAGCTCGAACGCTTCAGCCATGAGAACCTCGGCCTGCTCAATACTTACGTCAGTTGGTATCGCGCCAACATGATGACCGAAGGCGACAATCCGCCCGTCGGCATTCTGCTCTGCACCGATAAAAACCACGCCCTCGCCGAGTACGCCTTAGCCGGAATGGACAACCAGCTCTTCGTTGCCAAGTACCAGTTGGAACTGCCCACCAAAGAAATGCTGCAGAATCAACTCGAGCACGAACGCAGGCGATTGGAAGACGGAACATGAGGCATCACAGCAGAACGCGACAAATCTGCCATATCACTCTCTCGGAAGCCGTGCAGGTGTTGCAATGATATCGAATCGTACGGATTTGGCACCACTCGTGCCTATCGCCGACTTTTGTGAAACAGGGAGTGGCGGAACGCCATCGCGTGCGAAGGAGTCGCTGTATTTTGGCGGGCCAATTCCTTGGGTCAAGTCCGGAGAACTTCGCGAGAACACTATCCGCAAAACGGAAGAGACGATAACCGTCCTCGGTCTCAAGGAATCGGCAGCGAAACTCCTTCCCCGCGGTGCACTTCTGGTAGCACTCTACGGCGCAACAGTCGGGCGAGTCGGTATTCTCGGGATTGAGGCGGCTACCAATCAGGCCGTCTGCCATATTATTCCGGACCAGCGACGTGCGGACCGCCAATACCTTTTCTACGCACTTCAAGCACAAGTTCCGACATGGCTCAGTAGGCGAGTCGGTGGAGGACAACCGAATATTAGTCAGGGAATTATCCGTGAAACATTGATCCCGCTTCCCCCGCTGGACGAGCAAAAACGCATTGCGTATTTGCTCAGCAAAGTAGAAGGGCTGATTGCCCAGCGGAAACAACACCTGCAACAACTCGACGACCTCCTCAAAAGCGTCTTCCTCGACATGTTCGGCGATCCCGTCCGCAATGAGAAAGGTTGGGATAAGAAGCCGTTTTCCGAATTGTTGACCGACATCCAAAGTGGAAAGAGCCCCACGTGTGAGGCTCGACCTGCAGGCAGTGATGAATGGGGTGTTCTGAAATTAGGAGCCGTCACAAGCTGCGTTTACAAAGAGGGCGACAACAAGGCACTGCCTGTTGATATTCGACCACATTCAGCAGTTGAGGTAAAAGTAGGCGACGTGCTCTTCAGCCGGAAAAACACCTACGAACTTGTTGCCGCGTCCGCATACGTGTTCGAAACGCGACCCAAGTTGCTTTTGCCTGACCTCATCTTTCGGTTGGCAATCCGTGGAGATGTGGAGCTCAACCCCATTTACTTATGGCAGCTTTTGATTTCCCAGTCCCAGCGGCGAGCCATTCAATCCACTGCAAATGGCGCTGCGGGATCAATGCCAAACATCTCAAAGGCCAATCTGAATCAAATCAGGATCCCATGTCCGCCAATTTCGATTCAGAACACATTCGCGCAGATTGTTTCAAAAATCCAAGGCCTCAAGTCCAGTCTACAAGCCAGCTTGGACCACCACGAAACACTGTATGCAGTCATAGCCGATCGGGCATTCAAGAGCGAGTTGGATTTGTCACGTGTGATTGTGCCAAAAGAAGAACTCGATACTGAAGAAACGAACGAGCCGATGAACGAGCCCGTTGACGACCAGCCTTTCCAGCTTCCTTCACCAGGGGACGTTAAGAGGCTCAAAAGTGCCCAGGGCCGGAAGACGGTGCTTAAAAATTGGCTGACGGCGTACACCAAGCATCTTGGCAAAGCCTCGATTGCTGCTGAGTCCTTTCTTGAACTCGTTCAGCAAAAGCTGTCAGAGCTGGAATCAATCGAAGATCTTGACGGTTATTCCCATGAAATCGGCGTCGCTGAATACGATCAGATCAAGGACTGGATCTTCCAGAACCGCGCGAGCGGGGAGCTAACACCAGAATACGACGACACGGAAAATCCAGTCCGAGCTTCCGCAGCTAAGGATTGATCGCTCGTGAAACTGCTTCGCCTGAAACTCACGGACATCAAAGCCTTCCGCAGCCTGCAACCCGGCTTCGAATACCATTTCCGTTCCGAATGGGAACTCGAAGACGAACTAAAAAACTCGCCGGGCCTCACTCCGTTCATCTGTGCAGGCCGCAACGGCAGCGGCAAATCCAACCTGCTCGAACTCCTCGCCGCCATCTTCTTCCAACTCGAAATCCTCCGAGTCCGGCGCAGTTTTCTCCCTGAAGCGTTCTTCTACGACGAAGAAAGCAATCCTGATGGACTCAATGACGGACACGGCATTCCAAATGCATTTGAGTTGGAATACCTCATTCGTGTTCCGTACAGCCAGGACGGAATCACAGACGGTTTTATGTATGCTCACGTAAGCATCACGAAGCTTGCCGATGAATCACCCAGTATCGAGTGGCTCAACCCGCCGGACGAAGTCGGCTATGACAGCGGTGACGTCACTCTTGAACTTCGCGACCAGCTACTCCCCGATTTTGTACTCGGCTATTCGTCTGGCGAAAACGAAATCCTCAGTCTGCCGTTTTTCAAAATGCGATTCATTCAGTACGACGAATACTGGAATGCTTTGAAAACACAAAACGGATATCCAGGTCGCCCTGACACCAGGATGGCCTATTTGGACGAAAGCTTCAGCCAGGCGATCGTGTTGTGCAATCTCCTGTACGAAGACGATATCGAGGACGAAGCTGCCCGAGTGGCGGAGCATAAACGGAGACTCGACCTCTTCTGTGGTGACGTGGGGCTGCAGGAACTCAAAGAGTTCCGCATCATAATCAAACGCCGTATTGCGATCTCAGATCCCAACATTGCCGATTTTGGCGAAGAGCATCCGGCCCTTCGACGTAATGATTGGTCGATTGATCTATGCCTGACCGAAGAACTGGAAGACGCTCACGATTCGAAACGGATTCCAGACAAGATCATCAGTCGGCTTAAACGTTGTGCCACGCTGCACTACACCGATCCGAAAACCGACACTCTTTATCTGGACTACTACGTCGATGCGGAAACCCGCAAGGCGTTCCGAAAGAATTTCAACTTTGAAGTGAACAAATCTCCGATTGCTTTGTTTCAGGCGTTTCAGGTTCTGCTGACCTTGAATCTGTATTCCGTCAGCGAAGACCTGAAAGCGGATCTCTACAAGTCTGACAGCGACTACGTCAGCGAGACTGTCCCAACGCTCGCTTCAGACGAACGCATCATGAGATTCAAGTTCGTCAAGTTCACCAAAGAGGGCGTCAGCGAGCCAGTGATGCTGAAAAGCCTTTCCGACGGCGAACATCAACTGCTGCACAGTCTCGGCCTGTGCCTGCTGTTCAAAAACACGAACAGCCTGTTTCTGCTCGATGAACCCGAAACTCACTTCAATCCGGAATGGCGATCCAGTTTCATCTCCCGCCTTCGCGAATGCTTCGCCGATGCCGACGACACCCACGAAATGCTGATCACAACGCATTCGCCATTTTTGATTTCCGACAGCAAGCCCGATCGAGTGCTCGTCTTCGAAAAGAAGGATGGCCAAGTCCACATCGAACATCCGGAGTACAACACGTTCGGAGCGTCCATCAACAAGATCACGTTGACGACCTTCGACAAACGTGAAACCATCGGCGGGGTCGCTGAGACGGAACTGGCGAGGCTGAAAGCTCAGTTCATTCCGGGCGAGTCCGCACAGGCCCTGATCGACGAGATCTACCGAACCATGGGCGACTCTGTGGAACGTACGCTCCTCATCAAGTCCATCCTCGATCGAAACGAGGAGGCCAAATAATGCTGTTCCCGTATAAACGTATCCCGCATGCCATGGAGAAGATGCACGAATTCGCCGAATTCTTCTTCCTGAACATCTGGTGCAATGCGCCTAACGTTGATTACGACCTCGATTTGTTCAAGGGCAATCCGGCGTTGTACAAGATCATGGAGCAGTTGATCCAAGAAGACGCAGCTGGGCAACTGAGCGATACGGGAGCCGGGTCCTTTTTACTCAACGGCTTGAATGAAATCTTCAATGAGTTCAAAACGCTCACTACCGTCGAGATACAGCAGTACCGCGACCAATTCGAGCACAACAACAAAATCGAAGACCTGTGCAAAAATGCGTCGGGATCGATCCCAGCACACTACGATTCCTTGAACCCGGTAAAAGTTACGCTCAACACAAGAATCCAAAAGTTCTTCAAGGGTCTCTACTCATCCGGGTTCTTCGACTTGAAATGTGTCAAAGACGAAATCGGTGCCACAATTAAAAGCTATTACCGTGACTTCGTTCGACGGGGCAACGGAAACGACAATGATGTTTGCCCGTTCTGCGGTTTGCAGACGATTGACGGAGAATTCGATCCAACGCGAGACGCCTTTGATCATTACCTGCCTAAAGGGAAGTATCCATTCAACTCGGTGAATCTGGCCAACCTGTGTCCTTCGTGCAACAAATGCAACTCGGGCAACAAGCTGGAACAGGACCCGATTCACGACGCAGCCGGAAATCGCCGCAAAGCATTCTATCCCTTCGGAACGGTTCAGCCCGACATATCGATCACTGCGACGGTTCAGGTCTCCGACTGGGACAAGCCATCCTCGAACGATATATCAATCACGCTGACATCACAGAATCATGCTGACGAAACAACGACTTGGGCCGAAATCTACCGAATACCGTCCCGCTATGCGGCTCGCTGTTGCAGCAAGGCAGGCGGAACGTCATGGCGAAACAAGGTTCTCGATGAATGTCAGAACTACCGTCTTGATCCTGCTGAGATGTGCTTAGCGGAGATCAAAACGGCAAAGTCCTCTCCGTGGTACGAAGCAAATTTCCTTAAAATCGCATTCCTGGAAGGATGTCAGCAAACTGGCATGTTTTCCTAACCAGAAAGCAAAAAGGGGACGCAGCCAATAGTGTTCGGCACGCCGGTTGCGCACCCATGCACAAGTTAAATGGCAAAATCGCAGGAATCACAATCAGGGGACTAACGTCTACTGCTCGCCTGGAACTCGGCGAGCCGCGAGACGTCAGTCTCCGGATACTGTTTGCGCAATCGATCGTTATGCCCCAAAACTTACCAATGGGTGCTTAACTGCTGTCGGCAGCATGGATCACATTCCACAGCAGGAACTTTGCGTAACCGCGATCCATCAGATAACAGCGATCGGACTCCACCGTGCGCGCCATCACGGCACGCTCATCGC
>JBDNHX010000510.1:0-7843 GCA_041688565.1 Planctomycetaceae bacterium | reverse complement strand
TCTTTCATTGTGCAGAGACTGTCGCCCTTGCCATCAAACACCAGTTCGCCATCGACGACCGACCAGTGTTCCTTCATGTTGGCGTCCGCTTTCTTCTGAGCCTCGGCCAGTTCTTCGGGCTTCATGGCCGCTCGCTTTTCTGGAGTCGCCACCAAACCTTTCCAGCCTTCCAGATCCTTTCCGTTGAACAGCGCGACAAATCCTTCCGGTGGATTGGCCATCACCGGGGATGCTGTACTCAACAGAGTTGTCACCGTGAGTGTGGCGAGACAGAACAGAATGACAGAACTTCTTTTGGTCATGAATGTGGCCTTCTGAGAAAACGAACAGGACAGTCATCTTCCCGCTGTTTAGCCGAAATCTATGGTTCGGCCAACTGTGAGGCCCAGTGATTCACCGCTCACAGTCTGAGTGCAGATGTTCAGTGACACGGAGCCGGAAGGTGGCTATCCTGAGAAATTGTTCACTAAGTCATCGAAGTGTCATTGGCGAGGCCAACGAGATGCGTGGTTTGTGCTTTCTGTTCATTTTAAACTGTGCCATAAATTGTGGGTCAACACAGGCCGACGATGTGTCGAACTTTGACCATCAGATTGCCCCTTTGCTTGTGCAGCGATGTTTGAGCTGTCACGAAGGCGCAGAAGCGAAAGGCAAACTTGACCTGTCCACGCGCACTTCGGCCATGGCCGGAGGTGAATCGGGCGTGGTCATTGAGCCGCGGAATCCGGATGCAAGTCTGCTGTGGCAGCACGTGGAATCAGACACCATGCCGCCGAAGAAGCCGCTGACTTCGGATGAAAAAACTCTGCTCAAAGTCTGGATTACAGATGGTGCAAAGTGGGGCACTGAACGAATTGATCCGTTTCGATTCACAACGGAGGCTCGAGCCGGCGTGGACTGGTGGGCGCTGCAGCCGCTGAAGGTCAACCAGAGCCGTCCTTCCATTGATGCGTTTGTGGATGCACGGCTGAAAGAAGCAGGTCTTGAACGCTCTCCGGAAGCCAACAAACGCACGTTGATCAGGCGTTTGTGTTTTGATCTGCTCGGTCTTCCCCCGACACCTGAACAGATCACCGAATTTCTGGCAGATGCATCTGACAAGGCTTACGAAAATCTCGTTGACCGCCTGCTGGCATCTCCGCACTATGGCGAACGCTGGGCAAGACACTGGCTGGATATTGCTCGGTTTGGCGAAAGCAACGGTTTTGAATACGACGAACCGCGAGACAACTTCTGGCCGTATCGAAACTGGGTGATCGATGCTCTGAATCGAGACATGCCTTACGATGAATTTGTCCGGCTGCAGTTGGCTGGAGATGTGCTCTTTCCTGACGATGTGAACGCAATCGCTGCCACCGGATTTCTGGTGGCGGGACCGCACAATACCACGCTGCCCGCCAACGACAAGATGCGCATGTCGATGGCTCAGGATGAGCTGGAAGATCTTGTCGGCGCCGTCGGTCAGACATTTCTGGGACTCACCGCCAACTGCGCTCGCTGTCATGACCATAAGTTTGACCCGATCTCGCAGAAGGACTATTACCATCTGGCCGCGACGCTGACCGGGGTCACTCATGGCGAACGTACGGTCAGGGTGCCGATGACATCCGAGCAGGAGCAGCGAATTGCAGAGATCGACACGCGACTTGTTGAGATTCGTCAGGAACTTGACGCTATCAAGGAGACCATTCGGAAAGCCATTATTGCCGAACGAAACGCGGGCATTTTTTCCGGACCTGAGCCCCCGAAAGCCTTCGCGGTCTGGGAATTTGACGGCGACCTTACGGACAGCATTGGCGATCTCGATGGATCAGCCAGCGGGGCTGCAAAACTGGACCACAGCCTGCTGGTCGTCGATGGCAAAGATGGTTTTGTTGCTTCGATGCCGATTCCGGTGGATGTTGCGGAAAAGACGCTGGAGGCCTGGGTTCAGCTTGATACTCTGAATCAGGCGGGCGGCGCGGCGATCAGTCTGCAGACTCTGGATGGCACCACATTTGACGCCATCGTGTTTGGTGAGCGGGAGCCGGCCAAATGGATGTCCGGCAGCAACGGGTTCGTTCGCACAGCATCATTTAATGGAATGCCGGAAACAGAAGCCAACAGTCGACCTGTTCACGTGGCGATCGTTTATCAGGTGGACGGCACCATTGTGGGCTACCGAGACGGCAAGCCATACGGTGAGCCTTATCGACCGGGCGATCTGCAGAAGTACGCTGCCGGAAGTGCGCAGCTGGTGTTTGGACTGCGTCATGGTCCGCCCGGCGGAAATCGAATGCTGGCCGGCCGAATTTCTCGCGCGTTGTTCCACAATCGGGCATTGACCCCTGAAGAGGTCGCTGCTTCTGCGGGTGCTTCTGATCTGAACTACGTTTCCGAAAAACAGATCTTTGCCCGACTGTCGGCCGAGCAGCGTGAAACTCACGCAACACGAACGACCAAACTGGCTCAATTGCAGAATGAGCGAACCGCACTTGTCAGTTCGGAATCCAGAGTTCTCTATACCTGCGTCTCAACGAATCCAGGCGCCACACGTCTGCTGCATCGAGGTGACGTCGGGACGCCGGGGGAAGAAGTTTCTCCAGCCGGGTTGTCTGCCATTCCGGGAGCTTCGTCGGACTTCGGGCTGGCACCGATGGCTTTGGATGGAGATCGGCGACGGAAGCTCGCCGAATGGGTCACGCATGCAGGCAATCCTCTGTTTGCTCGCGTCATGATTAATCGACTGTGGCACTATCACTTTGGACAGGGCCTGGTCGCAACGCCCAGCGATTTTGGGTTCAACGGAGGACGGCCCAGCCATCCAGAACTGCTCGACTGGCTGGCTTCAACGTTTCAGCAGGTCGGTTATCGACTGAAACCAATGCATCGACTGATGGTACTTTCGGCCGCTTATCGTCAGACGTCAGCTCCTCGTGATGATGCGTTAAAGGTGGACGCTGACAACCGTCGGCTGTGGCGAAAATCCCCGATGCGAATTGAAGCAGAAGCCATTCGAGACGCCATCCTGCTCGTCACCGGTCAGCTTAATCCCGAGATCGGCGGGCGCGGTTATCGCGATGTGGAACACATCAAGTACAAGGGTAGCAACTTCTACAATCTGCTGGAGGAAACAGCCGCAGAAGGCCATCGTCGCACGATATATCGGTTCACTCCTCGAGGCGGTCGGAATCCGTTTCTGGACACCTTTGACTGCCCCGATCCATCTGCGACCACTCCGAACCGAGCCACAACAATTACTCCATTGCAGGCCTTGTCGCTGATGAACAATTCGCTTGTCTTTGCCATGGCCGACGACTTCGCCGCCCGCGTAACTCGGGATGCAGGAGCCGACACCAATCAACAGATAGCGATGGTCTACAGCATGGCCTTCGGCCGTGAAGCAGAGCCAGATGAAATCGCCACAGCCAAAGACTTCGTCGCCCACTACGGCCTGGCATCGTTCTGTCGCGTCATTCTGAACAGCAATGAGTTTCTGTACCTGCGGTAAAAAATTCAGGTTGGTTCACCAACCCCGAAGATCACCGTCCGCATCACTGCCGATGTCGACGATTTTTTCGGTAAGCCCAGCACTTTGGCCGTAACAATCTTCCGCTGTTCTCGAAAGTTTCGACCACGCACAAAACGGACTCCTGCAGCAAGCAACGTAACCGACATGATGAACACGTCGTCTCACGAGCAACTCACACTGGCAGCTCACGAAGTCGCTTCTTTGCAAGCAATGAATGGAACAAGAAATAAAACTCCAACCAGAAACATTGTGATTCCGGCCGCGATGCTGCACGAACACCATTGACGCAGTTTCATATGAATCCCCCGCAGTTCTTTGTGAATCGCAAATCCCGTGTCTCGTCACCAGGCAGGACGCCCTTTCCATCAGTTGCCTCATTTCTTCAGACGCGTCTTGTGGGCCAGCCCCAATGCTCGACGCACCATCCAGCCTTTGGTCCGAGTCAGTGGCTTCCATTTACGAATGACAAGTGAGCCAAGGTCCATTGGGCAACGAGTCAGAAGCCGAAAACTGTCTTTGGTGACTAAAACTGTGTCCGAGTGCCGCACTCCGCCGACTCCTTTCAGATAGATGCCCGGTTCAATACTGATAACCATGTTTTCCGCGAGGCGATCTTCGCTTCCCTCAGCAATCCAAGGGGCTTCGTGATTGCCCAGACCGAAACCGTGTCCGGTCCGGTGTAATCGCTGGTCTTCGCTGCCATAGCCTTCTTTTCGCAGGAACTCATTGACACGACCATCCAAGTCACTGCAAGCCATCCCCGGTCGAATCAACTCGAACGCAATTCGACGAGCCTCCATCATCGCATTAAATGCCTGCGCCGCTTCTGTGGATGGCGAGGCGGTAAAATACGTGCGCTCACTCTCAGCGGCATATCCATTCCTCAGTAGGTATGGATGTTCTCTGCCGAAATGTTATGCGCCTTCTTCATGTGCTCCTGGTCGAGCTTTGGGACGAGCAGTCTCGGAGCTCCGCTCGGACGCACAAGGAGGAAGAACGGCCTCTCCAGTGGTTCAAATCCCGCGCCTGTCAAATAGTAAATACTCTCGAACGCCGACACGATAAAGAGGTCGAGACCCACCTGCCGAACTGCAGACTGCAGAGACTCAATGCGGCTTCGGTATTCTTCAGGTTCGATTCGCAACATCTCACTTCTCCAACTGCCAAAGACTTACAACCTCTGAGGACAGCGATGAACGGTTCTTTGAGCCACAACGATGAGATGCGCCCCCTGGTACGCCCAGGAACCTCTGATTCAGAACCCCTGACGAAACCGTAATCGTGCAGTCGCGTGGTCCGGGGAGAATGCTGAAAAATCATTTATTACTGCGGCTCGCGGCGATCCTTGTGAACAACAATCTCAATCGCCGCTGCCTTGAACGATAGAACAGGCAGGCGAATAACCAGCCCAGTGGCGTCAGCAGGCCAGCGTTCAGATGAATGCAATCCGTGTAGCGAGATTGATTCCCCGGCGAAGTCTCCACTCTCATTTGATGATTCCATGAGATCACGAGCTGACCCCTTTCTTCCGTCTCGATTTCTCGGGCAGCTTGATCGACCCGAATCACGCGGACGCTGTGTGAGGATGCTGGCCCGATGCCAAACGGCCGAATCTGCATGACGAAAGTCGTCGCTGGCATAAAGAGTGTTGCTGGCCAGGTGTCAGAGTTTTTTACAGTCAACCAACCGCGAATGATGTCTAGAAAAGTCTCCTTTTGCAGCAAGCATCCCCAGACGACACCCGCAGAGGCTGGCAGCTGTGTGCTTAAGCGAACTTTTACTCCATCGGCGACTGCTCCGAGAGCGATTCCGGCAGCCAGATATTGACAGAGATTCTGTACGATCCAGGTCACTATGACTTCTGCGGACACCTGAAACGATGCAAATGTCAGGATAAAAACAGGCAGACTCCCCACGCAGAAAATGCCCGCCGCACAAATGAACCCACCTTTGATGCCGGTTGGGAAACTGGTCTCTTGTCGCAGTTTGAGGAAGACGGCTGCGAAGACAGGTGCGTAGATGAAAGGGTGGATCAACATGTACCTTGACGTCCAGCCGGGCCACGGACGGAACAGTTCATGGTTTTCGTACTGCGCCTCAATTTCCGGGGCTGCGAAAGGAATAGAAAAGTGAAAGATGACTCCAACCAGAAACATCGAGATTCCGACCGCGATGCTGCATGAACACCATTGACGCAGTTTCATGGGTCTTCTACCTGCCATTCTATGTGTGTTTGAATTTTTGTGGCCCGTGACCAGACAACGCAGCCTGACTAAGACAGAGGCCGTGAGGACCAGTCTCGCTTTATGACGGCATTGCCACAATCGATTGACTCACCCGCTTCAGGATGATCGCTCGCATTGCACAATAGATCAGGGCACCGTTGAAGATGTGCCAGAGAAAATGCGTGCCGAAGGGCACCCAGGCACACGCAATGGAATCAATCGACCGAAACGTAATTGCTGCAAAGAACAGAATCGCGACGAATCCCATCAGGCGGCGATCCGGCTGCCTTGTGGTGTAGTGAAACACAGCAAGGCACAGCAGCACGAATCCCGTCGGAGCGTAAAGGATTGACCCATTCAAATACGGCGGAACCTGTAACATGAAAATGCTGATCACCAGATATACGCACATAAGCCCAGTGGCGACAGTCGCCCTTGCTCCTGCACACGTTCGCAGATACAGCCAGAGAAAGCACAGTTGAAACACAAGAATTGGTATCAAGTCCATGAGCTTTGCCCACGGCGTTGCATACATGTGCCAGATCGCGCTTCCGACACCGACGGTTGCCGCAAGAAACATGAGCAGACTCATATCCGGCGTGCGAACCCTGTGACGGCTCGCAAGATTCCACGCCTCAACGGCAGCCCAAATAAACATCAGATTACTGATTGTGTTGAACGGTTCTTCGAAGAGTCCCGAACGATGCCGCTCGCAGTATTCATCAATCACGTTTCAACTCGCTTACTTCTGAAGGGTATTGAAAAGAAATCCACGGAATTTTCCGCCGGACCGCGGCACACTGATCGTCTACATATGGCCGCCGCTGTTTTCGTTCGCATGCACTCGCTGAGAAGAGACGGCGTTGCGTCCTCGTCCCAATTGGCGGTGAGCGAGAATTGCGGCGACTGAGTCTGCATAGAACATGCCTCGCGTTGTCAGCGACACGGCGGCACTCGTCACATCCAGCAATCCTTCCCGCGCCAGTGTTTCCACTTCCTGAGCGTAGTCATGGCAGACGTCGCTACCGAGTGCCTCCTGATACCGGCGGCGGTCAATCCGCAGTGCTGACAGTTGGCGAGTGGCGTGCAGCAGTTTCAGATCACCGGACGCGAACTCGTAATACCGGTTCCACACCGTTCCACCTTGCTGAACCGCCTGCAGGTATTCGGCCGCGCTTTCGGGATTCATCGTTTTCAGAGCAGTTGATCGCACTGTGTGTTCTGTGCAGGAAATCCCCGACGGTCCGAATCCCAGCATGTCGAAGCGATCGGGCTGAAAACTCATCAGCTCGTACAAATACCGCCGCGAGTCGTTTTGCAAATCACATCGTTCAAAATTGGTCAGCGTTGTCTGGCGGTAGCCTTGTGCCATGAGATGCTCACGAAGCGCTTCCCAGTTTCGTGATGCCGTTTCATTTTCCGGCAGCGAAGCCACCAGTCGGCTGTCCCGAGCCCAAGGCGCTGCCATTCCGCGGAACAGAACCAGATGATAAAGGCAGATCTGGTCCAGCCCGAGATTCACGGCCTGAGAAACGTCGTCTTTCATTTCCGACAACGACTGCCCCGGCAGATTGAACAGCAGATCCGCCGAAACAGTCATTCCGCGGGCATGAGCGTTCTTGACAACCTCGGCGAATACCTCGGGGCCGCCGAAGGCCAGGCGCCCCATTTGTTCCAGACGGCTTCGTGAGAATGTCTGCACGCCCATGCTGATTCGAAAATGGCGGGCTGACAGTTCCTGCGGCAGTATGTCGAGCAGCAATGGTTTCCGGTTCAGGAAATAGGCTGGCACACCTTCCAGTGTGACTTCAGCCTGTGGAAGGTCAAAGACTTGATTGAGCTTGCGACACAGATTCCGAAACGGAATGGCCGGTGTCAGATTTGCGGTCCCTCCGCCAAAATACAAACCATGGATTGATCTGCCCATCAGGTGCGGAGCCGATGTCGTGCGGGATTCGATCTCTCGAATCACTCCGTTCACAACTGCGGCTGCCTTCAGCGAACTGAAATCCTCATGTGGGAAAGTGCAAAAGCCACAACCTGCGATCCTGGGATTGCAGAACGAGTGAGGCAGGACACCGACCAGCAATTCACGATCGGGATGATG
>JBDNHX010000509.1:0-14107 GCA_041688565.1 Planctomycetaceae bacterium | reverse complement strand
GTATCGCCCTGACGCACTGAAATACGCGAAGTCGAAAGTGCTCAAAATCTGGTGGGGACGGGATCGTAGCGAAGCCTTCCGTAGAAACCGAGTCACCAGGGGACGGACTGCAGCCCTCAAATTGGAATTGCCTCGATATCAATCCAGCCGGTCCATTGTTCACCCGGCGCGAGCACGCGCAGTCCCGCATCGACGCCCTGCTGTTCCAAATTGATGGCGTCTGTAACACACGTGTATGGTTCCATGCAGACGGAACTGCTCCAGGGCGGCGTGAACACGACAAGCTCTCGGAAGGTATCAGAACATCGCTGCTCAACCGCAAGCCCGGCCGCGGGATCGGTGATGCGACACGTGACGATCCCGTTCTCGGCGATGACGTCGGAATAAATGTCGTCCACTTTCAGGCCATCGAACGAACGACCACGATCCAGGCGAACGTCCGGGGCCGGATCCTTTTTTTTGCCGGTCGGCAGACACTCATCCAGATCCCAGATTCTGCGAGCCGGCACAGTCAGCGTGCATTGAGCCGCCTCGGTTGTGGCCGAAAGAGGAACACGAAAATAGGCATGCGTTCCGAATCCCCAGGGAAGATTTCGATCTGTCGGATTCAGGACTCGAATGACCGATCTGAGGGACGCGCCCGTCACTTCGTAGCTCACCTGAATTTCCGCATCGGCAGGCCACAGCGCCAGTCGATCAGGCGCATCGATACTCAGGCGAAACGCGCCGATCACTTTGTTGGCGGTGTGTTCGATGACTCGCCACGGCCGATCGAGGCACAGGCCGTGAATCGCATTTCCGGTCGGGTCGAACAGAACCTTGTCAGGAGTCAGCTGATAACTTTTCCCTTCCCACGAAAAGCTGCCACTTTTGATTCGGTTTGGGTACGGGAACAGCAACGGGTTTCCATAGTGAGTGCAGAGCTGTGCTCCGCCTGCAAAATCGTCGGTGGCTGACAGGACGTCGACAGTGCGTCCATCGGAAAGCCGGGCCAGGAACTGAAAGCAGTTGAATCCTCGATCGGCGGCGATGCGAGCCGAGGAGCCGGAGTCTGAATTGGCAATTTCGATAACAGGCACAGGAAATCTCCGAAAGTCAGCATGCAACCGCTGGCCTGGAATCCTCAGGAAGCACGCTGATGGAAGGTGTTTTGGAATGAATTGATTTGAGAAATCGGGTGCTCGGCGCCATGCCAGATGCTTCAGCTGAAAGCGTCCGTGCGGAATCTTGCCCGCGGCCTTGATTGCCACATCGGCCTGTGTTCGCACAATAGAGTGACCACGGGCAGCACGGGAAATCACTTCGCCATTTTGCCACAATTTTGCTATGAAACGTCACGTGCAGAGAAATCCCGAAGCCCATACAGTGCGGCAGAGTGCATCCGTCTGCTTTATTTGACATCCCGATGCCCCAGTGGCATCCACCAGGATGTCATTTGTTATTGATATTCTGAGAAAGGTTTATTCGCATGGCCATTTTTGCAGATAACTCTGAGGCAATTGGGCGAACTCCACTGGTTCGGCTCAATCGGCTGACTAACGGTCTGAACGCCACTGTCCTCGCAAAGATTGAAGGCCGAAATCCTGCGTACAGTGTGAAGTGTCGTATCGGTTCGGCCATGATCTGGGACGCCGAGAAGTCCGGTCGACTGAAGCCTGGCATGGAAGTCATCGAACCCACCAGCGGCAATACGGGGATCGCCCTGGCCTTCGTGTGTGCCGCACGAGGTTACAAGCTGACTCTGACGATGCCAGAAACAATGTCCATCGAACGCCGGATAATCCTGCGAGCATTTGGGGCCAACCTGATTCTGACGCCGGGGGCTGAAGGCATGAAGGGGGCCATCTCCCTTGCGGAACAACTGGCGCAGAAGGAGAATTGTTTTATTCCCCAGCAGTTTAAAAATCCTGCCAATCCGGAGATTCACTTTCGAACAACTGGCCCGGAGATCTTCGAAGACACCGGCGGCAAGATTGATTACTTCGTCTCCGGCGTTGGCACCGGCGGCACGATCACGGGCGTGAGCCGTTACCTGAAGACTCACAAAGGTCTGCCAGTGAAGTCCATCGCCGTTGAGCCTGCAGCAAGTCCGGTTCTGTCCGGCGGAGCCCCTGGGAAGCATCGCATCCAGGGAATTGGCGCGGGCTTCAAGCCTGATATTCTCGATATGTCCCTGGTCGACGAAGTCATGCAGGTGACCGACGAAGAAGCGATGGAAATGGCGCCTCGCGTCGCTCGAGAAGAAGGTATCCTGTGCGGGATCAGCTGCGGCGCCGCCATGGCAGCGGCGTTGAAGGTCGCGGCTCGTCCGGAAGCCGCCGGGAAGACGATTGTCGTCATCCTGCCGGATTCAGGTGAGCGATATCTGTCGTCGCCGATGTTTGATTACGCTCGCGAAATGCCATTGGCGTAACTTTCTGAACCTGATTATGTGTTGCCGATCTTCTTGAATAGCGCAACTTCAAAACTGGCTCAACAGCTCTTCGGCTGAACATTACGAGTTCAGATTCAGTTTGTTTCTCCCACAGGATCGGGTCGCATGGATAAGCTGACCGTATTTGTGGCCATGGTCCTGGTGGGTGTTTTGCGTGGGCTTTTGCAAAGGCGTCACGTCAAAGCAGAACTCGAGGAACGTCTGATGAAAGCGAAAGCTCGCCCGGTCCCGCGAAAGTTGAGTGGCCGACTGAAAACGGACACCGAAGTCGATTCGGCAAGCCAGGTTCATTCAGAGGGAACAATGGAATCCCGGACTTCGGATTCCACGCCTGCGGAGAAGCCGAACTGACTCCCGACGACCGGCGAACACCAATGGCAGTTAACACCTGGGATTGGACGCGGACGTCAGAATTGGTTAGTGTTTTGTCGTTGAACATTCTTTGAATGGCTTTGGGAGATAGTCGTGCAGAATATCATCGACGCGATTGTACCAATTATCGTGTTTATCGCCGTGATCTCCGGAATCATCAATTCGATCCGTGAGGCGACGGCAAAGAATTCCCGGCCGGTTCCTCAGCCCAGTCAGAGATCCCGGGCTCAGGCCGAGATGGAGGCTTATCTGTCGGGAGCTACGCCCCCCGAACAGGCTCAGACACCACCGCGTCAGCAACGCCCTGTTCAGCAACCGCAACAGGCCGCCCGGCAGAAGCAGACGGCTCGCGGGAAGTCTCAGAAAAAACAGTCAGGGGCAGGAGCACAGCCGAAAAAATCCCAGCCATTGGGTTCCGGGCTGGCCCAGCATGTTGACTCTTTCATCGGCGACCATGTGCGATCTCACATGGGTCGGGACGTGGATGCCTTTGTGAATAAAGACATCGGCGAACGCGTCAAGAGCAATCTCGGTTCACAGTCCAGTCAGGCTGTGGAAATGTCGTCCTCCGACACTGGATCAAGGGCGGCTGACGATTTGCTGAGCGTGCTGAAAACCCGCACCGGAGTTCACCATGCGATCCTGGTGAACGAGATTCTTTCCAAGCCACTGTCGATGCGAAAACGCTGATCCGGCGGAGCCTCCGGGGCATGCCAACGACGATGCCAACGACGATGCCAACGACAGGGTTGAGGCGGGACTGTTTTGCGTCTCACGGTTCGCGACTGGCCAGCGAATCGCCCAATGGTAGTCGACTTGAACAGGAATCGTCGTAGCGGAAGCCGCCAAGTCTTTCGGAACGCTGGCGTATCAAGAAAATACCGAAACGCTTGGCGCGTTCCGCTACAAAATGAGTCAGCGAGAATGGTGAAAAACGGGCAATCGAGGTAGTCCACCGTTTGACATCTCCTGGCTGATCAAGCAACATAGCACCAAGAATCTCAGGGAATTGGGCCAATTCCAAGGGATTGATCCCGATCTGCTGAAGGCTATGGTTCTGACTGGCTTCAGAGACCAGGACTTCAGAAGTTTCCTCACTGGCGAACCGTGGCACGCAGGTGCCGAATCACCAGGAATGAGTGCCTGTCAAAAATCTTGCTAATCTCGCCTCTGTGAGCCCCTTCTTTATCTCTCATCGATTTCACAGTTGCCTTCTCTTCGTCCATACGGCTTTCATCCTGTAGGCATTCCAGTCGTTGGTATTGTCGGTGGTGTCGGTGCTGGAAAAAGTTCGGTCATCCGAAAGGTGACAAGTTCCCGGTTGTTTATGATCGACGCAGATCGAGTGGGTCATGAGCAGTTGACGGTTGCTGAAATTCGTGACCAGCTTGTGAACGTCTTTGGAAGTCGGATCCTGGATTCCATGGGCCAGATTAGTCGGCCCGCTCTGGCGGCCGAGGTGTTTGGTGATTCCAACGATCAAAAAAACAGGCGTCAGCAACTGAACGAAATTGTGCATCCGGCAATTCAGAAACAGATGCGACGGTTGATTGAATCGGCTCCGCAGGACGTGGATGCCATAATTCTGGATGCTGCTTTGCTGCTGGAAGCGGGCTGGGCAGACGAATGTGACGCCGTGATCTTCATTGACACTCCGCTGAAGGATCGCCGGAATCGAGTCGCAGAGACTCGCGGATGGTCGGCCGATCAGCATGCTCGTCGGGAAGCTTCGCAGTGGAGTCTGGAAAAAAAACGTGAGTTCTCCCAGTTCGCAGTAGATAATTCCGGTACATCGGACGAGGCTGCTCGGCAGATGGAGCAGGTCCTGAAGCGCATCCTGGAACAGCGTAAAAGTGCCAATGTTCCTCAATTGTGAATTCTGAATACCCGGGCCGCTTATCATTCCTGACCACGCGGCATCTTGAAGGGCCAGCAAACCTTACCGGCGTTTGTTGTGTCTTCGCTGAAGAATCCTGTCTGAATTTTGCCGGTCCACCTTCCTCATTTCCTGTCTGGAGGCCCGACGCGGCCATGTCTACTCGAACTCCCCGCCCCGACGATCCTCGTCCCGGTAATCCACGGCTGATGCGACGATCCGAAGAACGCCAGGACACGCCTGAAGTTGAAAAGCCCGTTTCGGAAACCTTCGCTCCGCCTGAAGGCAATGAGATCAACATTGCCGAACTGCAGCGGATGTCGATGAAGGAACTGCTGGCCATTGCCGAGCTTGAAGAACTCGTGGAATATCACGGGCTGAAGAAGCAGGATCTGATTTTTAGGATCCTGAAAGAACGAACTCGGATGAACGGCCTGATGTTCGGCGAAGGGACGCTGGAAATCCTGCCGGACGGTTTCGGATTTCTGCGCAGCCCGGATTATCACTATCTGCCATGTCCCGATGACATTTATGTCAGTCCCAGCCAGATCCGCCGCTTTGGATTGCGAACCGGAGCCACCGTCGCCGGACAGATACGGCCGCCCAAAGAGAACGAACGTTATTTTGCTCTGCTGCGAGTCGCCGCAGTTAACGGTGAAGATCCAAACCTGCTGACCAACAAAGTCTTCTTCGACGATCTGACTCCGCTGCATCCGGAGAAGCGGCTGCGTCTGGCGGACAATGCAGAATTCATAAGCACCCGCATCGTTGATCTGATCGCTCCTATTGGACTTGGCCAGCGTGGACTTATTGTTTCGCCACCGCGAGCCGGCAAGACGATTCTGTTGCAGCAAATGGCCAAAGCCACGCTTCAGAACCATCCCGATGCGTATGTCATTGTGCTTCTGATCGATGAACGACCGGAAGAAGTGACGGACATGGAACGCAAGCTGAAGGGACGTAACTGCGAAGTCGTCAGCAGCACTTTCGATGAATCCACCGCTCGTCATATTCAGGTGGCGGAAATGGTCATCGAAAAAGCGAAACGTATGGTCGAATATGGCCAGGATGTGATCATCTTTCTGGACAGCATCACTCGCCTGGCCCGAGCCTGGAATACGGAAATCCCGAACTCAGGGAAGACGCTTTCGGGCGGCGTGGATGCCACTGCGCTTCAGCACCCGAAGCGATTCTTCGGTGCGGCACGTTGCGTGGAAGAAGGCGGAAGTCTGACGATCATTGCAACGGCGCTGGTCGACACCGGAAGCCGGATGGACGAAGTGATTTTTGAAGAATTCAAAGGCACGGGCAACACGGAACTGCATCTCGACCGCCGTCTGGTGGAAAAACGCATCTGGCCAGCCATCGACGTCAATCGCTCGGGCACGCGTCGCGAAGAACTGTTGCTGAATGAGGACGAGCTGAAGCTGGTCTGGGTTCTTCGCAGAGTCCTGAATGACATGAGTCCTTCCGAAGCGATGGAACTGCTGACGAACCGTATGAAGCGCACGAAATCCAATGAAGAATTCCTGTTGTCGATGAATCTGGGCTGATGCGATCGGCCGGGACTTTCTGGCTTCATGCATAAATTCTTGATCAGCGTTTCGAAGCTGCGAATACTTCACATCCCCGCATCGGCTTTTCACCTCTTTTCATAATTGTTTGAAACATGCCCACCGAACTTCATGGCCAGTTGACCGCCGCAGGTGTTTCGTTCGCCGTTGTTGTCAGTCGCTTCAATGATCTGATCACCAAACGTCTGCTTGAAGGCGCGATCGATACCGTGGTGCGTCATGGCGGCAGTGCGGACAGCGTCACCGTTGCGTGGGTGCCCGGTTCGTTTGAGATTCCACTAGCTGCGGCTGCTTTGGCAAAATCCGGCAAGTATGCCGCAGTGATTTGTCTGGGAGCTGTCATTCAGGGCTCCACCAGCCATCATGAATACATCAACAGCCAGGTCGCTGCCGGCATCATGAGCATCACTCGTGAGACGGGAATTCCGGTGACATTTGGTGTGATCACCTGCGAGTCCATGGATCAGGCACTCGATCGGGCCGGTGGAAAAGTCGGCAACAAAGGGCATGAGGCTGCGTTGGCCGCAATCGAAATGGTCAGTCTGCTGAAGAAGATCAATGGCTGAGCGGATTGACAACAGTTGGACCGCATAAAGCGGACGACTGGCCGCTGGCTGCAGTGTTCGATTTCTTCGATTTGAAAAAAGTGAAGCGGCGGCTGAAACGAATTTCAGCCGCGGCTTCCTGGGATGCCTGTCGGTTACCGATCAGGGCTGAAACAGATGCGCAATGCCGGCAATGAAGTCAGCATTGAGCTTCGATGGTGTTGCACTTCGCCAGAGCAAAACGAAGTGCATTCACTGCTGCGTTTGCATCGACCGGTTCAAGCACTCACTATTCTTCAACTGGCGGACGCTGCGGCCGATCACCTTCTGGCAGGTCACCTTCTGGCCGGTCACCGCGTTCTTCGGGCGGCCCGTCGCCACGTGGACTATCTCCGGGCGGGCGACCTTGTCCACGGCCGCCGTCTGGACCTGGTGGCCGTCCCTGGCGATTCCCCATCTCGGTCGCGAACTTCAGCAACTCGGCCTTGTCGAGCTTTCCATCTTTGTCTGCATCGAATCGCAACGCGTCTTCCACAAAGCGTTCCGGATTTGGCGGACCCATCGGCCGGCCTGGCTGACCGGGTTCGCGGCCTGGAGGCCCTTCGCCACGACCCCGTGGCGGACGCCCTTCGCCGTCACGCGGTGGACGCCCTTCGCCATCTCGTGGTGGACGCCCTTCGCTATCTCGTGACGGACGCCCTTCGCCATCTCGTGGCGGACGCCCTTCGCCGCGTGGGCCATCTTCGCCTGGAGGACGATCGCCGCGAGGTGGTCGGTCTGGACCGCCTTCGTGGCGCGGCGGACGAATCTCATCATCCGTCAGCTTGCCGTCACCGTTCTTATCCAGTGTCTTGAGAGCGACCACTGCGTTCGCAATTTCGTCTTCCGAAATCTCGCGGTCACCATTTTTATCAAGCGCATCCATGATCGGATGCGGAGGGCGCGGCGGACCATTTTCGCCCGGCCCACCTTCTTGCCGCGGCGGTCCGTCTTCAAGACGTTCTTCAGCAGGCGGCTGAGCAAAGACGCTCAAACTGACAGTTGTTGCTGCGGCAGCCAGAATAGCACTGGCCAACAGAATTTTCTTCATCGCAATCACCTTTCGAAAAGTGGGGTCAAGAACATCAGCAGTCTGACGCGCTTTGGCCGGGTAAAAGTCAAACAGTAAAGTTACTTCACAACATCGTGTTCAACACAAAGTGCTGACTTCAGCCTACGGTGCTTCATCTTCGACGAAGCGAAACGTATTGTTACGTTTGAAGACCGCTCGCGGTCCGTTCGGCGTTTTGAATTCCAAACGACAGTCCATCAAAACTCCCAGCGGAGCGTCCTCAGAAATCAAGATCTCTATCTTCGGCGTGTTCCCGGTTCGTTCGATCGAGATCGCTTCAAACGGCCCGATCTGCACCCAGTCCGGCTTGCCTGCCGGAACAAGAACACGAGTGGCCTTTTCCGGCTTTAGTTCAATCGTCAGCGTAGGCTTTCCGCCCGGGCTGGCACTCGCCGGACGAACGGACGAAATTACACATTCTTGTTCTCCTGCTGCGTGGCGGAAACAGTTTTTGAAACCGGCAGGCGGACTGTGAACAGGCAGCCTTTACCGGGCGGTGATTCACATTGAATCGTGCCGCCGTGTACGTTCACCAGATTTTTAGAGATGGCGAGCCCCAGGCCGCTCCCGCCATGCCTGCGTGACCGCCCCGCGTCAACTCGATAGAAGCGTTCGAAGATATACGGCAGATGCTCAGCTCCGATGCCACTGCCGGAGTCCTGCACGGTTAACACCGCGTCAGCTCCAACGAGTCGAACTTCGACTATAATTTTTCCACCCGCCACACTATGCCGAATGGCATTGTCGATCAGATTGGCTGGGACCTGAGTCAGGAAGCGAACGTCACCGGACACCATCACCGGCGATTCCGACGACACGCATTCAAGTTCGACACCCGCATCAATCGCATTGCTTTGAAACTGGCTGACGGCGTCCTCCGCAATATGCCTCAGATCCACCGCCTGCGGTCGAAGATCCAGTCGTTCAGAATCCGTCCTCGCCAGTAACAGCAATCCATCAATCAGGGACCGCATGCGTTCTGCAGATTGCAGGCAAATTTCTAATGTTTGCTGATACGCTTCCGGGGTCCGTGGCCGCGATAGCGCCAGCTCTGCCTGCGACTGAATGACGGCCAGCGGCGTTCTCAGTTCGTGGGATGCGTCCGCAGTAAATTGAGTCAGTCGGCTGAAGGAATCTTCCAGCCTTGCAAATGTCCCATTCAACACTGAACCCAGCTGAACCAGCTCCTGTTCAAGCGAATCCGTTTCGATCCGTCGATTGAGGCTCGTCGCTGAAATTTGGGACGCTGTATCGGAGATTTTCCGGATCGGCTGAACCATCCGTCCGGATATCCACCAGCCGCCCAGCAGTCCAAGAAACAGGGTGCCCAATGCCATTGCTGCAACCTGAAGGCCAAATCTGTGCAGGTCAGCCATGTCGTGTCTGATCGACCGCAGGACCATAATCATGGCGCCTTGCGGGCCGCGTTTCAAAATTTCAATCTGCCTGTTGTTCATCGTGACCAGCGGTGAACCGCCTATCCCCGCGGGATCGGGTTTGGGGCGAGAACGCTCAACCGGAAATTCATCGCTGTGACTCAGCATGGAACCATCGGGACGCCAGATGACATATTCCATGCGATCCACTTCCATAGGATCCGTCTGCGGCTGAGGCCGATCATCTTCCCGCTTATCAGGCCTGCGATCTCGCCGCGGCCCTTCCGGATTCGCGCCAGGCTCGGGGCCGCGTTCAAAATCGGGTCCTCCAGGACGGAAACCACCGGGCGGTCGAGGCTCGCGATTCTCATCAGGCGGCCCGCGAAAAGGCCGTCCGTCTGGATCTCTTTCCGGTCGCCACTTGTTGTCTCGATCCCGCGGCTGTCGAAACGGGAACTCGGGCGGCACACGACCGATGCCTGGAACTCGCGGATTCAACGGCGGAAAATTGCCTTCTGCGCTGTCAGAAAGATTGGCACTGCCGGAATCCGGCATCAGGCCTGGCGGTACGTTACGAAGGCTGACATCCAGATATTGAGCGGTCGATACCGCCTGCAGCGTCGCTCGTTCATGCACATCCCGATCGGCTCGCCAGTACACCAGGCTGCCGAACACAACGATCGACAACGCGTAAACGCCGCCGTACCACCACTGCAATCTTCCGCGGATGGACTTAATCATGAAGGATGTATCCTTGTCCGCGGCGTGTGGTGATAAAATCCTTCCCGAGCTTGCGTCTCAAATTCGAAACATGAACATCCACGAGATTCGAAAGACTGTCCTCGTTCTCGTCAAACAGATGTTCGTAAATCTGCGTCCGGCTGACAACAGTTCCCCGATGCACGGCCAACAGCTCCAGCAGTGAGAACTCACGAGGAGTCAGCAGCAGCAGCGTCCCGGCCCGCGTCACGGTTTTCGCCTTGATGTCCACGGTCAGCTCGCCGACAAGAATCTCCGACGACGCAAGTCCCACGGACCGGCGAATGATGGCTCTCAGCCGGGCCTTAAGTTCGACCAGATGAAAAGGCTTCGGCAGATAATCGTCGGCGCCCCCATCGAGGCCGCGGACACGGTCGTTGATACCGTCGCGAGCAGTGAGAATCAGCACTGGAGTTTTGTGCGTTTTTCGCAACTCCTCCAGAACCTGCCAGCCCGTCAGCTTCGGCATCAGTAGATCGAGCACAATGGCGTCATAGGTCCAGCTGGTGGCTTTGTAGAGCCCTTCCTGACCGTCTGCTGCTTCGTCAACGGCGTACCCGTCCTCGCGCAGGACCTGGGCGATCGTGCGGAGTAAATCGGGTTCGTCTTCAACGACAAGAATTCGCATGGCGACTGTTCTGCAAGGCGGCCTTCGGGAGACTCATGGACCTCAACGGGTGTTGATGGCCGGATGGTATCCTGGACTACCTGAAGACAGCGTGAAGACGTTTTTTTTCTTTAGTCGGGCAATTCCTGACCTTTTGTCTCCGGCCCCAACCAGATCACAAAAACTCCGACCAGATAAATGCTTGCCATCACGGACCCGGCCTTCGGAAAACTGTTGCCGAAGAACGTCATCAGATTGGCCGTCTGCAGGCCACCAATGGCCGCAATGATTCGTCCGAAGTTGAACGAAAAACCCTGTCCAGTTGCCCGCACGGAGGTTGGAAAAAGCTCGGGGAAGTACAAAGGAAAGAAGCCGTAAAAAGAAGCGGTCACGCCGCCGGCAAGGAACGCCGCCAACAAAAAGCCGGTGCCAAACTCAGTGTTGTAATTGTAAAAATACAAAGCCGATGCAAATGATCCCAGACACAGGACCGCGTACGTGATTCTGCGTCCAAATCGCCCGGCGGCCATGGCGGCTAAAATTGTGGAGATGATCGCACCGACGGCTGTTGCTCCCTGAGTCAATTCGCGGGCAAAAAACTTCTGACCAGCCACAGCCGCTACCCCCGGTGCGGCAACGACAGCCTTTACATCCGGCTTGAGTTCCCCGGCCCAGCGAGGTGCCCACTGGATCGAACCCCATGTTCCCAGCAACGCAACTCCTGCCAGGCTGGCGCCCAGCAGCATTCGGCCCAGCACGCGTGATTGTGACGCCTTTGAAACGGATCCGGACGCGACGGCACGCGACAGGTACTGCCGCACCGGAAACAGAAACCCGCACAGGGCCACGATAAGTCCAACGATGGTGCAGACGACGGCAATAGCCGGTGGCAAACCTAAAGCTGCCGGTGACCAGACATAGATAATCCCGATCGCAGCCAGGCAGCCGATCATCACGCCGATCAGGTCTGAGTTATTCCAGTTCGATGTCGCGCCGCTTGCTTTTTCTTCTTCCCACTTCGCCGATTCAGGAACAAACAGGCGAATGAAGAAGATCAACAGAGCCGGTAAGGCGCCAGCGATCATCAAAAACCGCCAGGCATCGTTTTGTAGAAGACTGGTGGCGGTTTCCTGAGTCACTCCGATCGATAGCATTGTCGATTCGACGCTGCCGATGACCTGGGACAGTCCGATGCTGAGCAGCGCCACCAGCAGGAAGCCCACATTCGAAGCGGCTCCGATCAGTCCGGCAATGAACGCCCGCGATTTGCCAGGCCAGATTTCATTGACCAGAGCAACGCCCAAAGACCACTCACCGCCCATGCCGAGGGAGGCGATAAATCGCAGGACAGCAATATGCCAGGCTTCTGTCGCAAATCCACAAAGGCCGGTCAGCACAGCGTAGGTAAAAATACTGAGCGACATGGCTCGCACGCGGCCGATCTTGTCGCCCAGCCAGCCAAACAAAACGCCCCCACTGGCAGCTCCCACCAGAAACACGGCCATGATGACGCCGAACCACTGATCGGCGACTGCCGGCGAAATGTCACTGCCGAGCAGTTCCTTGAGGGCCGGCTTCCCAATCAGCGGGAACAGCCCCATTTCAAATCCGTCAAACATCCAGCCCAGAAGTGCGGCCGCAAGTGTTGCATACTGGGAACCGCGGCTGGCCGTCGGCGATGTGGCGTTTGTCATGAAACCCGGACTCCGAGGTTTTCGCTGAGGGGATTGAAGGCAGATTGCTGGAAGGATTGCGGGCGGTGGCCCAATGGCAGTCAAATTGCGATTATAGTAGCCATCACTCTCCGAGTGATGAATGCCCCGGGCCGCGTTTTGCAGACCTCGTCACTCGGAGAGTGACGTCTACTTAGTCAAACCGAGTGCCATTGGGCGGGTGGCCCAATGGCAGATGACTGAACTTATAGCGAAATCACGCCCCGTTTGAAGTTCCAGGAGCCCCTTGCCCTCGAATGCCCGGCTAAAACCTCAGCCACCCCCAACAAATGTGAGCCGACCGCGACCCGCTTCGGCACGCCTGTCGCGCATGCAAGTGCGGCGGAAGCTCAACGAAGGGCTGTCACGATCCCATCAAACCTGAGATTTTCAGGCCACAACAATAAGCATGCCGTTCAAACGACACGAGGCTAATTGCTCAGCCGATGGACGCACTATGACTTCACTCGTCGATCGATGATATCAGAGGCGAAGCCTGTAATTTTATTTTCGGCGACTTCGACCGTGCCGACTTTTTCGGCGATACGGATGCCGGCTCGGCGAGCGGGGCCGCGAGTTTCCGTAATGGTGTTGCCGACGAGACGAATGTCTTTGGTTTCACCGGTGACTTCGATACCTGCGCCGTCCTCATCGCCGCTGTTTTCGATGAGGTTGTTTTCAATGACGTTGCGGTTGGCCCAGAAGTCGAGGCCTCGGTTTTCGTCGCGGAACAGAATGCCGAACTTACCGCTGTTGCGAATCAGATTGTTTCGCATCACGTTGTCCGTATCGTTATGCCCGATCGAAACGCCGTACAGCGTGTTGCCGTCGATGATGTTGTTTTCTGCCAGACCGTATTTGACGCCCCAGCACCAGAAGATTCCCTGGCTGTTGCCTTCAAGCTTGTTGCCGCGGATCACGGGACGTTGCGACCCGGAGCCTGGATGAACACCGAGGTCGGTGTTGTCGTGGCTGTGACAATTCTCAACGACCACATCGTGGCAGATTTGAAAGCTGATTCCGTCCCCGTTGTAATTTTGAGCCGTGACGCCGCGAAACGTGTAACGATTGCAGTCCTGCAGAAAGATGCAGCCGCCGTAGTTGCCATTGAAGTTTTCACAGTTTTCGCGATTGCCGTCGAGCGTGATATTTTCAATGATCACATCGGCCGTGTGTTCGCTGGTCAGCAACGGAAACAACGACGCACAGCTTGGCTTGCCCGATAGCCACAAGTTCTCCCGCAGGCCATCGTTGAGTTTGAAGCGATTGCCATTGCGAGCGACCAACGTGCGTTTCATCACAATCTCGCCGTTGTTATGCGGATTCGTGGCCTGCAAGACAACGCCATCAACCACCTGAAATGCGTGGCCATCCTTCAGAGTGATTTCCTGATCGTACCAGTCGGAATCCAAAGTCAGTTCGGTTCTGGTCGATGGCAATCGAGTAATGATTGAATCCGTTCCGCTCCCAAGTAAACGAACTCGCGAAGGCATCCAGACGGCATTCCGGAACGTATAGGTTCCCGGCAATACTTTCACCGTGCCGCCGCCAAGCCGTTCCACATAGTCCAGCGCGGCTTGAATAACTTTGTCAGTCTGCCCGATCATATCGCCCGATTTTTGGCCCACGCTGATCGTCAGCCGTTCGTCCCAGTTCGGTTCGAAGCGTTCGTCGCCATCGGTAGCTCGTGGATTCGTCACCGGCGGCGGATCATCAGCAAGAACGGAACGGCCGCTCAGTG
>JBDNHX010000508.1:0-14048 GCA_041688565.1 Planctomycetaceae bacterium | reverse complement strand
GCAGGCTTTGCCAGATTGCTAAAGCCGCAGGGTGTTGCTACGTTTGAGTTCCCGCATCTATTGCAGTTGGTACGGCAAAACCAGTTCGACACGATCTATCATGAACACTTTTCGTACTTGTCGCTGACATCGGTACAGAGAATCTTTGCCGCGAATGGGCTGGCGGTATTCGATGTTCAGCAACTTCCGACGCACGGGGGCAGCTTGCGAGTGTTCGCTCAGCGTTCAGACACTGGTCAACAACCCGCCACCAGCAACGTTTCAGATCTGCTGGACATCGAAGGCACGGCTGGGCTGAAAGGCCTGAACTTCTATCAGGGCTTTCAGGCCAAGGCGGAAAAAGTGAAGGACGACTTTTTGCGATATTTATTGCAGGCCAAGCAGGACGGTCGGAAGGTGGCCGCTTATGGAGCGGCAGCCAAAGGCAATACCCTATTAAACTTCGCGGGTGTTCGATCCGATCTCATTGAGTTTGTCGTCGATCGCAACCCGGCCAAGCAGGGGAAATACTTGCCGGGAAGTCGTATCCCGATTGTTAGCGAAGATAAACTGAAAGCAGCAAGGCCGGATGAGATCGTGATTCTACCTTGGAACCTGAAAGCGGAGGTCGTCGATCAGCTTGCTTACGTGCAGGAGTGGGATGCCCGATTCACCACTGTGGTGCCGAAAATTGAGATCACGCCGAGAATCCCCACTGCGAGAATGTTCGCAGAATGAAGATTGCAGTCACAGGAGCCACGGGGTTCGTCGGCCAGCACTTAGTTCCATGTCTACTTGCACATGGACATTCGGTGACCGCTATCGGTCGTACTAGAGAGCGTTCTGAGCAATTTATTTGGCATCATCTCGTCGAGTTTATTGAATGCGATGTGCATCTTTGCGAAGTCGACACGATCCGTCGCATCGCCGAATCTGATCTTGTCATTCATCTGGCATGGCCGGGTCTTCCAAATTATGGCGAAGCATTTCATTTTGAAGACAACTATCGTGGGGCTTACGACTTTCTTAAAGCATTGATGCAATCCGGCCTTAGGCGGCTGCTCGTTACCGGCACGTGCTTCGAATACGGGCTTCAGAATGGATGCCTTACAGAAGAGCATCCAGCGATTCCGGTCAATTCCTATGGGATCGCTAAAGACTTTTTACGCCGCTCGCTTGAACTCATTGTTCCTCAGTTTAACGTGAAACTCTGTTGGGCTCGACTCTTTTATATGTACGGTGCTGGGCAAAACGCGAATAGCCTGCTGGCACAGCTCGATGCGGCAGTCTCCCGAGGCGACAAAGTCTTTCGAATGTCCGGTGGAGAGCAGCTTCGCGATTACCTTCCAGTAACCACTGTCGCTGACCACCTGAGATGCCTTGCAGAAAACGTTGATGCCTCGGGAGTCTTCAACATCTGCAGTGGGCAGCCAACTTCTGTTCGGAATTTGGTTGAGTCTCACCTGAAACAACAGCAAGCGTCGATCGATCTTGAACTCGGCTATTATCCATATTCACCAAATGAGCCCCTCGCATTCTGGGGAGACCGCAAAAAACTGGATGCACTGTTGGAAAAACTATGAACCAGCATTCGATACTTTACCGAGCGGAGCAATTTCCGGTCTTTCAGAACCGGATGTTCGCATCTGCCGAAGACGCAATTCAATGCCAGCGGGGTGATATCGTCCTCGCCCAAGACTTATCGACCGGCTTAATATCAAACATTGCATTTCAGCCCGAGCTGCTGGTGTATGACGAAAACTATCAGAATGAACAGGGTGTCAGTCCTTATTTTCAGGCACATCTGAATGATGTTTGCGGCCTGATTCGAGATCACTTTCCTTCATCCGACATTATCGAAGTTGGATGCGGCAAAGGATTATTCATGGACAAGCTGCGTAACGCAGGATTCAGTGTCATCGGCCTGGATCCTACGTATGAAGGCAACGATCAGACGGTCCGCAGAGAGTTCTACGGACCCGAACTTGGTCTCACTGCGAATGGCATTGTGCTCCGCCATGTTTTGGAACATATTCAAGATCCGATCAGTTTCCTGCAGCTGATTCAGAACTCCAACGGAAATACAGGGCGAATCTATATTGAAGTTCCGTGTTTGGATTGGATTTGCGAACACCGATCCTTCTTCGACATTTTCTATGAGCACGTCAACTACTTTCGCCTGTCTGATTTCAGACGCATGTTTGGAACGGTGCACTATGCGGGTCACACCTTCGGCGGCCAGTATCTTTCGGTAATCGCGGATCTGGATTCCCTGAGGTCCCCCGACTTTAATGAGCCTCAGTTCAGTTTCCCAAAGGACTTCCACTCGTACCTTAACACAATTGTCGAAAGTCGATGCAGCAACGAGCATCGCCGTGATAGACCAATAGTGATTTGGGGTGCGGCCTCCAAAGGGGTAATCTTTGCTTTGCTATTGCAGCGAGCGGGAGTTCGCGTCGATGCGATTGTTGATATCAATCCGGCAAAGCAAGGACGGTACATACCAGCGACTGGCCTTCTTGTTCAATCGCCAGAAGCCGTGATGGACAAGTTGTTGGGTAACAATGCAGATGTGTATGTGATGAATAGTAACTATCTCTCGGAAATCCGAGTTTTAACTCAAGACAAATTTAACTACGTGGTGCCTGATGAAGTCAGAATTTGAGTTGCAGCGTGATCAACGAATCGCGGGAAACGGGCTTGACCCGCAGTTACAGGAATCTAGTGCCAAGTTCACATTGGCAACGATTGCTGCTCAGTACTCCTACAACTTCGAATGGCTCGGCCGACCAATCATTCAGTATCCGCAGGATATGGTGGCGATGCAGGAGTTGATTTGGCGTGTGCGTCCGGACTTGATCATCGAGACCGGTATCGCCCATGGCGGCTCGCTGGTGTTGAGTGCCTCAATGCTGGCAATGCTTGACCTCTGCGATGCGATTAATAGTGGTGAGACGATCGATCCAAAAGTCTCGCGTCGCAAAGTGCTCGGGATTGATATCGACATACGGCCTCATAATCGTGCGGCAATCGAATCGCACCCGATGGCATCTCGAATTCAAATGATTCAAGGATCCAGCATCGCTCCCGAAATTATTCAGCAAGTTCATTCAATCGCCAGTGATTACAAATGCGTGTTGGTCTGTCTGGACAGCAATCACACCCACGACCACGTCCTTGCCGAACTTCAGGCCTATGCCCCGCTGACCACGGTCGGTAGCTATTGCGTCGTGTTTGATACCATCATTGAAGACATGCCGGCCGAGATGTTTCCTGATCGTCCTTGGGGCCCTGGAAACAATCCCAAAACAGCGGTACACGAATACGTCAAATCGCACCCCGAATTCGAAATCGATAAACAAATCGACAATAAGCTGCTGATCACGGTGGCACCAGAGGGTTATCTACGACGGATTCAGTAGTCTGGCAATGCGGTGTTGTTGGACACATGGTTTCACAGCTGCCGACCAATGACCACTGTTCGAGGTGTGAATTGAGCGATGTAACAATCGGAGTGCCAACCTATAAAAGGCCTGAAATGCTTGAGGAAGCTCTTCAGTCTTTGGTTTCGCAGACCCAGGTGCCTCGCATTATCGTGCATGATAACTGTGAAATGGGTTCAGCCGCCGCCGTCTGTCAGAAGTTTCCCCAAGTACACTACCGTAAAAATCACGAAAATCTTGGTGCGTTGGGTAACTTCATCTCGCTGGCACGGGCCTGTGACACAGAGTATTTTGGCTGGCTCCAGGATGACGATGTTGTGTTCCCGAATTATGTGGAGGAAGTTCGCCGTTGCTTAGCAATGAGGCAGGAGATTTCTTGCGTGTTGGCATATGCCCTTAACACTCGGCGGTTAGATCGTGTGGATCGTCTTGGCACGCCGCTGTTTGGCCCTCCCGGATCGGCCAATTGGGTGGCTGGTGCTCCGGAGTTTCTTCCGCCGGGGTCTATCTTGCCGTGGTGTTTAGTGAGATCAGTCGGCTTTTCCCCGGTCGCAATTTTTCAACGGAAGCGGCTATTGCAAGCTTTGTTGGAAACAGAGCATTCTGACTTCGGCATTTTCTGGGAACGCGCAGTTATCTCATCACTTTCTGTATGTGGCATATTTGGTGTGATACCTAAAGTCCTGGGCATTTTGCGACGGCACGATCTATCTGCAAGTAACGACTTTTTGCGGGAAGCACAGTCTGATGGAGCTGCCAATTACCGACGCACATTGAAGAACTTGGAAGACTTCATTGATTCAAAATCCTTAGCCGTTGAGAATGATGTGTTTGATCGATTTTACCGGGAGCTACAGAGAGAACCAATCGAAGATGTCACGGCGTTCTATAGTACCTCGATGAATTTCCAGACGGAACTCGGAAAAAGGGTGTTCCAGATTTGTCGTAATGTGCTTGGGCTGATGTCGGCGCTGCCTAAAGGGCCGCCGCCTATAACTACCGCGATGATGATCAAGAAGAGGACGCATTTACTGGCGTGGGAAGTATTACCGCCTTTCGTTGCTAAAATGATCCAGCGAGTTGTGAGGTCAAAGTGAAGTGTTGGTGATGGAATCGTAGTGTTGCATGACGCCATCGCTATCCTGTTTAGCAAGATAAATGCTCCCACTACGGATATATGAGATTTACGTGCTCAGAATTTCTTGGTTCATCGTGCTATTGTCTAGCGACATGCCGCGTGGGATTCTGTTGAGTATTTAGGCTGTATGTTTGCATTGGGGTGAGTGCCTTTCACATGAAGGACAAGATTTTGCGGTTGGGTAGAAAACTAGCAAATGCCACTAGAAGGGTTTCGGGATTTATCAGGTGGCATTGCTATCAAAAGTACAGCGTTCAACAGGTGATTCTCCGCGAGCGACAATCGCTCTATCTCAAAGAGTATCCGGTTGTCCGAGTGAATGCTGCGTTTTCGAAGCCTTTTGCTTCAGCACTACTGCACCTAGTGACAGAACCGTTTCAAGAACCACAGTGCGATGAGTTGAGCAACCGCCATAGCAACTATTGGAAAGCACCGGCGATCGTTGACTGTCTTGTAGGCTATGGTTTTTGCGTTGATGTTACGGACTGGAGAAATGCGAATTCGCCTTCCGCAGACGACTATGACCTCGTGATTGGACAAGGACCCGCATTCACTGCGTCTTGCGCTCGGTCGACCAAGAAAATTCCAAAGGTGTTTCTTGGGTGGGGACTCTATGGTGGTGCCACCCGACACAATATAGAGCTACGTCTAAAAAAACTACGAAAACGACGCGGATTAAGGCTGTCTCAAGCGGCGGATGTGGATGACGGTCCGAGGTTCGCTACAGACATTATCTATATCGGAAACGACTACACCCGAAAATCTTACGAGTCTATCAGCAAGCTTCCGATGGCGATGGTTCCGAACCCTGCAACCAATGGCGTTTCCCGGACCACTGAATCCAAAGATTTTGGGAATGCACGTCGGCGATTTCTCTGGATGGCTGCCTACGGGACGATGAGAAGAGGACTTGATGTCCTGCTTGAGGTCTTTGCCGCAAATCCGGAGTTTGAGCTTTGGATTTGCGGAGATATCAGTCATGAAAAGGATTTCTTTGGCTTTTACAAGCGGGAGATTCTCGAGACGGCCAACATTCATTATGTCGGTTGGGTGGATGTGACATCCGATCTGTTCCGGGAGATGACGAGTCAATCTGGTTTCTTCATATATCCTTCGGTTTCGGACGGAATGCCGGGATCAGTCGTAAATGCCATGATAGCTGGAGTCGTTCCTGTGGTACCAGAATCGGCTGGAATGGAATGTGGTGGGCTGGAAGTTAATATTCCAAGCATCGATCATTCCACAATACTTGAAATCATCAAGCAATGCGGCGCAATGCAGGCCGAAGAATTGCAGGAACGATCGAATCTTGTCGCGGATTTTGCAGCCCGTTTTTATACACGCGAAGCCTTTCAGTCAAGATTCAATAAGGCACTTGTCGAAATCCTTGCGCGGCATGGCGTTGAATTGAATACTCAGCGAGACGCTTAGTTTCTCCGTTGAATTCGCTTGCCGTCGACGCATCAATATTTGGCGTTGAGCGTGTTCGCCCTCAGTTCTTAGCAAATGCGGATTTGCATGATGCTCATCCGCAGCAACGTCGATGTTGTTTTGTTAATCAACGGAAACAGCACGTTACTTTGTCGTGGGTTTGCACGCGTGATGAGTTTCTCTACTAACCCGACGGTTTGCGTAGCGAACGTTTTGTACCTATCGTTATAGATTCTGGTGGTTCCAATGGACGGAGCGCCACAAGAAGTAAAGATATTGCCAGTAAACGTGAGCTGCAGTGTCGGCTTGTCCGTTTTTAGCTTTGTCGGTTGGATATGGTCGTTTCATCCTTTTGTCCAAACTGTGGGAGTGCGAACGTACGAGAAACTGGGACAGTTCCCGTTCCGGTCGAGGTCCTGTATCCCGAGTTTGCCTCCGTGCGAGGCTATGCCGAGGATCTTACGCCATCACATTTTTGCAGATGTGACTCTTGCAAGCTGCACTTCCGCAGTCAACAGCCGACAACCGACAGTCTGCAAGAGTTCTACATTCACTTGCCCGCGAGAAACTGGAATTATGACCCGAAGACTGTTGGTTCGTGGTGTTCTGGCACTCGCCAACTCAACCGTCTCTATCGCTCCAGTCAGACAATACGCATTCTTGACGTCGGAGCGTTCAATGGAGCATTCCTAAGCGGCTTGTCAACAGCGTGGAAGAAGTGCGCAGTCGAGCCGAATCTGAATGCTCTTTCCGAACTTAACAGACAAGGAATAATCCACGTTGGGGATTTTCTTGATGATGTGCGACTTCAAGATCAGTTTGGATCATTTGATGTCGTTACCATGTTCGACGTGTTCGAACATCTCATTCATCCGGACATTTCCATGTCTACCCTAACGGCACTTCTCAAGCCAGGCGGGCGATTAATCGTCTCCACTGGCAATTCAGACCACTGGTCCTGGAAATTACTTGGGACCTGCCACTGGTACCTGCACACGATTCAGCATTTGTTCGTTGGCAGTCGCGGATACTTCTGGAACTATTGCAAGCAAAACGGCTTAGTGCTTGAGTCGTCCATTAACCACAGTCACCGAATTTCCTCTCTAAGAGATCGTGCCGTCCATTCGATCGAAACATGGCATTGGTGGTCCCGCAGTCAGAAAGGCGTGCGTCGACTTCCTGCTGCTTTCATTCAGCGGCTTCCCGGTTTTCGTCAGCTTGTTCACCGGACGGCCGCGCCATTCGCGAACAGCATCGCCGATCATTCGTTGTTCGTGATTCGAAAGCCTGATCTATAGACAATTCTGGCTGTTGTAGTTCTTTGTCTAAACTAGTGAAGCATTGTTTTTAGAGTTGCATCGCCAAAATGAAGGTTGTATCGGGAAGTGTGCCTGGGGATCGGCATGTTGGGGAGCTGCTGCTGGCCGGCATGATCGAACAACTCCCGGAAGTGGAGTTTGCTTTCTGCGGGGTGACAGGCCAGCCTGGAGATTCTGATCACGCCTACGGACATTGCAAGATCGAGTATCTGGCTCCACCGCTTGAACTAATACATCGGCCAGACGCAGGTCCATTGAGGACAAGTCTAAATTCCGTGCGAAGAATTTGGACTTACGAGCGATTTGCAAGGCAGACGTCGCTGGAGTTACAGAAATTCCTTAGTCGTGGCGACGTTAATCCCGTTTGGATCATCGCTGATTCTGCCGCAGTGATTGATTGCCTTTATTATGCATGGTGCCGAAGGAATTTCCCTTTCCGATTGCAGGTCTGGGACGACGTCCGTCATCTGACATCCCTTAAACATCTCGACCGTTTCTCAGCCAATCGAGTGTTCCAGCGGTTTCAGTGTCTCCTGCGGAACGCGTGTGATGTGGCGGTGATCGGCGAACAGATGGCAAGCGAGTATCTTTCGCTGGGTGCAAAACATTGCCGAGTTATCCGACATGGTCTCCCCAATGCGGTGCAAATCGCTGAACTCCGGCAGCCCTCGGAAACATTTCGCATCGGATTCTGCGGCTCGGCTTACGCATCGGATGCATGGAAAACACTGCTTCGTGCCCTCGATAATTTACGTTGGTCGTTCTTGTCACGCCCCGTTGAATTGTGGGTTGTCGGTTCGGACGTAAATTTTTCTGCCGGGTGTCCGACCAACGCTCGGTTCTGGGGACGCCGTTCGGTTGATGAAACAACACAACTGATGGCCGATTGCGATTTACTTTACATGCCGCAGTCTTTCCAAAAGCACCATGACGCACTCACGCGTTGGTCGTTTCCTACAAAGCTCAGCACTTACGTCGCAACAGGGCGACCTGTTCTCTTTCATACTCCGGCATGGGGATCACTGCATTCGTTCGCTCACGAGCACGGATTCCATCTGCTTTGCGACTCGCTGAATTTTAAGGAACTCGTTGGTGTCCTGCGTTCACTGGAAACAAAACCGGGATTGCTTCAGGCTGAAAGTGAGGCATCGGTTCGTGTCGCGAATACGGTGCTGAGTCATCATGAATTCCGGCGACAGACTCGCCGGTTCCTGGGTTTAACAGACTAAGCTTCACGAAACCGTTCGGAGTCTGGCGAAAATACTTTGACAAAACGTATTCTGTTTTTCACAGGCACAGCTTCACCCATTGGTGGCGTCGAAACGTGGCTGGATAAGATTTGTCGGCATCTCAGTGCGACCGATCTGAAACCCATCGTTGGCCTCGCAAGGGGTATGATGCACCATGATCCGGTGCGATTTCGGAAGTACTATCCCGATCTCGAAACGGTGGAAATTGACGGGCGTGGGCTGACAGGCGAAGGTCGCATTCGAGCATTGACTCGCTGCCTCCGAAAGGTCAATCCGGTCATCGCTTTGCCGATGAGTCTGGTGGAGGCGAATCAGGCGGTCGCACGGTGCAAAGCCGCTGGCCAGAAGACCAGCCTGGTGATTCATGCTCAGGGTAATCTGCCGCCCATGCTGGCAGATCTGCGATACTTCCAATCCGTCATTGATCATGTGGTTTGTCCGGGACGTCTCACTCGCCAAGTCTTGTGTTCCTGGGCCGGTTTTCATCAGGCTGACGTTTCCCACATCCCCAATGGTGCGATGAGCCGTCAATTCGAACGCGTCAAGCATTCCGGAGCGGAACTGCGAATTGGCTTTGTCGGCCGCTTCAGCCAGCAGGATAAACGCGTCCTGGATATGATTCCTCTGGTGAATCAGCTGCGGGAAAAACGTCTGCCGTTCTCATTGAAGATCGCGGGGCAGGGTGGAGAAGACGCAACTCTTCGAAATGCTCTGCAGAGTTTTCCAGAGGTCTCGTTCTGCGGAGCTCTCACGCAGCAGCAACTCTATCGTGACTTTTATCCCCACATTGATGTGCTTGTACTGTTCTCCGCATCCGAAGCGTTCGGCATCGTGTTGGCGGAAGCGATGATGAATGGTGTCGTACCCGTGACGTCGCAGTACACCGGATTTAGCGAGGAGAAACTCGTCGTTCATGACGTCACCGGGCTGAGTTTCCCTGTGGGTGATATAAGTGCGGCTGGCTGTCAAATCGAGCGGTTGCATCGCGACCCCGAGTTGAGGCGTAGGCTGAGTCAGCGAGGCGAAAGCCATGCAGAAGCAAATTATCGGTGGGATCTCAGTCTGACCAGATGGGAAGACTGCCTTCGCAAAGTGGCTGGCGAACCAGTCCGCAGTTCCAACGGAAAAACAGAGTCTCTGTCGCCGGATCCGCCTGGGCGGCTTGATCGACTTGGAGTACCAACAGGAATGACCGATCTGTTTCGCAGAATGCGACGAAGGCTCATCGGTCCTTCAGTTCCGCCTGGTGGTACAGAATGGCCTCTTTACAACGACCAATACTCGGCTGATGAATTGGCGCAGATTACCACTGCCTGCAACGACGCCGAGAATGCGGCACGAATCGGAGACGCCGCGGCATGATGTGTGGGAAACTTTTGGTGATTGCCCCCTCGGCCTACACGCTGAGCGGACTGGCAACCTGGTTGAACTATCTGCTGCCAGGCCTTGCCGGACTCGGTTGGGATGTGACGCTTGGATTGGTTTCGGGCCCCAGGCATCATTGTCCTGCTAAGTATCTGGCACTGCATCCGTTTTCTTCCGTCGAAGTAATTCACTGTGCCTGTTCAACGCCCGTTGGGCGTGTCGAAGCAGTACGGATTGCGATCCGCAGGACGAAACCGGCTGTCGTCTTGACCGTCAATATTCCAGATGCGCTAAAAGCGGCCGCATTGGAGCGGGTATCGGGCCGCGATGTTCGCGCTGTCATGTCGTGTCATGGAATTCAGGAAGATCTCTTTAACGACATGCGTTTGTTAAGGTCCGATATCGACGCTGTCGTCTGCACAAATCGATTAGCACGTCGCCTTTCATCGACGGTTGGCCAGATTGCGGCGAATCGGGTTTTCCACTGCGCCTATGGGGCGCAGGTGCCGGCAAGCGTGCCCGCGGCTCCCCGGAACACGGTATTCACGATTGGATATTCGGGCCGACTTGAGCAGGCTCAAAAACGTATCCATGATGTGATTGAGATTGCTATTCGCCTCAAGGCGCAGGGACAGCTATTCCGAATCCTGATCGCTGGTTCTGGTCCCGCACAAAATTCGTTCCGTAACAGAATCGTCCAAAGTGGGCTCGGCCGCGAATTCGAGATGCTGGGGACTGTTTCACCCGAGCAATTGAGTGAGAAACTTTATCAAGTTTCAGACGCTCTGATCGTACCATCCAGCTGGGAGACAGGTCCACTTGTGATTTGGGAAGCGATGGCCGCCGGGGCGCCGGTCGTGACCTCGCGATACACGGGCAGCGGACTGGAGTCGCTCTTGTGGCACGATAAAAACTGCCTGATGTTTGATGTGGGCGATACTTCAGCCGCTGCCGCCGAGATCATTCGTCTGCAAAGTGACCATGAACTTCGATCTCGAATTCGATCGGCCGCATTTTCCACAGTGTGCGAGAAATTGTCGTGGGAGGTCTCGGTTGCCAACTGGGATAAGATTCTTCAGGAGGTTTGTCAGCGGCCTGGTATGATCAGTCACGTATCACCTCCGAGTCCAGCGTCAGGTCGTTTGTCCAGAATACTGGGCGACAAAGGGGCGTCGATCGTGCGAAAAATTTTCCGACGTCTACCGCCCGACTCCGGCCCCGGTGGCGAATGGCCGCATGCGGTGACGGGCGCAATAATGCCAGAATGCGAGTTTCTTGAGTTCGCAATGTCACTCGATCGACGTGAGACAACTGGAGGAACTGGAATTTGAATCCTTTCTCCTGGCTGCGAGGATTATGGCTGCTGCGATACCCGGAATTAGTTCATGATCTCGGGGAGCGGCGATTTCACTTGAATGCGGTGTCCCGAATTCGGTCGCTGGCGGCAGACTGTCGGATTGACAATGACATTCGTCTGATCGGGATTGATCCGGCTCGGATCACACTGCAAGACTCCGTGTCAGTCTGCGCGGGTACTGTTCTGGCATTCGGTGATCAGCACAATGGATTTGGCCGCATTGACATAGGTCGGAAGACCTGGATCGGCGAATACAATAACCTGCGAGCCGGAGGCGGTGATATCCTCATCGGATCGGACTGTCTGATCAGCCAGTTCTGTACGCTCGTCGCCAGCAATCATGGAACCGCTCGGGACAAGACCATTCAGCAGCAGACTCCCAGAACTGACCATAGCGGAATTCGATTGGGCAACGATGTCTGGCTGGGAGCAGGCGTGACCGTGACCCCCGGTGTCACCATTGGAAACGGAGCCGTGATTGGTGCGGGCGCGGTTGTGACGAAAGATATCCCGCCCTACGAAATCTGGGCTGGAGTTCCTGCTCAAAAAATCGGCGAGCGTCAATAACTCCCACTCGCCCCTCTACGTCGGCTCCTCACGCTTTCCATGTCTCCAGTCAACACTCGCTACTCGCCACTCACCACTATCAAGTCCTGGTTTGGTTGCTGGCTGAACGAACGCTGGCGAGCTGAAGCAGTCCTTCGGCTTGGTGTGGGATCATGGTTGGATCTCTGTAATCGATCAGAACATTTGAAGCCAGATGCTCTGTCAGGAGGGCGGATCTGCGAGTGGAAAGATTCGTCTTTCCTGACGGTCTGTCGGGTGTTTCCAGATGTCGGTGAGCGACTGCTAAGGCATTGTCTAACACAATGGCCCGTTCGGCTTAATTTTGATCCGACGCCTTGCTTGTCCAAATCGGCCTCTGCATCGGTATTGGTGGCAATTGGAGGTCGGGAGCGTCTGCCCCAGTTTCATCTGGCTCTTGCAGCACTACGTGCTCAGTCTTATCAGGCTCTGGAAGTGATCGTCATTGAGCAGGGGCCTTATCCCTCATTACAGTCTGCATTGCCTGCTGATGTACGTTACAAGCACGATTTCGTTGTGGACGGTACTCCCTTCAACAAGAGCCGGGCATTGAATCTGGCCGCCGCTCTCGCGCAGGGTGAGTTTTTCCTGATTCATGATGGCGATTTCGTTGTCCCCACGGATTACGTCGCTGAAGTTGTTCGATCGCTGGGCCGGGCCAGCGGTGTGCGACCGGCACGATTTATCTTTTATCTGGATCACTCATCGACAGACTCAGCAATCCAATCCCGAGCAATTCCGCCGCACGGCTCAATCGAATATGTAACGCAGAATACTCCCTGCCCAATGGGCTTGCGGAGGTCCACGTATTCGGAGATTGGCGGGCATGATGAGTCATTTCTTGGATGGGGTGGCGAAGACACGGAGTTTCTTTCAAGGCTGCGTACTCACTCCGTTGCTGAAGGAGGTTGGCTGCCTGTGATTCACCTGTGGCATCCGTCTGCACCCAAAAAGATCAATGGTGATCGCAATCGGGCAGAGCAGAACGCTCTTTTGTCGTTACCACCGCAAGAGCGAATTGAGAGGCTGACCGCAGCCTCTCATTCCCGGACAAATCTCAATTCCGGCGACAGCACCTGATGTCCGAACATATGATTATCGACTGTTTTGGTCATTCCAGTGCCACTTCGCTCGATGTCCAGACGGAAGGCGGCAAGTGCAGCTTTCTATTTGATGACGAAAAGCCTGCGAAGCTAAATGGGCATATTGGACTGTACCTCGATTATCGAGCAACGGCGGGACGAGATTATCTGCGATATCCGAAATCCCGCCGAGTGGCTCTGCTGTGTGAGCCAAACGCAAGTTTGCCGTTTGTCGCGAAGCCGCAACTGTTCAATCGTTTTTGCCTGATTCTAACGCACGACGCTCGACTGCTGGAGCGGGGTGAGCCGTATGTTGAAATGCCTTTTGGAACGTCGTTTGTCGAATCGGTCCTGACAACACACCAAACGTTTCCCAAAACCAGAATGGTGTCGATGATCGGCGCTCCGCATCCGGATCCCAAAGCGGGCCATGTGTTGCGAAATGAAGTGATTGAAAAGCTACGGCAACGATCCGATGTCGATTTATTCGGTAAAGGAATTCGCTGGATCGACAGTAAACTGGATGGCTTGCAAGAATATGGTTTCTCGATTGCGATGGAGAATTGCGACCGCGATTTCTATTTTTCCGAGAAGATCATCGACTGCCTATTGACCGATACCGTCCCGATCTACTTTGGCTGTTCGGGCATCACTCGCTACTTTGACCCACGTGGTCTACTGTTCTTCGAAAGCCTATCAGAGATTCTGGAAATTCTAGACAACCTGACTTGGCAGCGTTACGCCGAATTGCTCCCGTTTCTACGGGCCAACAGAGAGCGGGCAATGGCCGAAGGCTGGGCGACTCGTTCACAGTTGTTTGGACGAGTCGCGACGTCAGTTAGAGCGAAATGCGGAGACTTGAGCACGATCGCAAGGTCCACATTGTTCCGAGAAGTTCAGGATGGTGTGAAGGTGCTTCGCCAAAGATTCTCAAAAAGGCAGGATGAAAACAGCTAAAATGTTCACAGAGATCATCGTCTTATTCTTGTGCGTCAACGTGCTGCTGACCGTGTTTCTGGCGGTACGCTTCCGGAAGTCGGTACGTAGCGTTTGGGCTAGAATCGAGAACTTGCAGGGGCAGATTCAGGCATCCCGGATT